>CAIKNE010000115.1 GCA_903828695.1 uncultured Burkholderiales bacterium
ATTTGAGCGATACGCGCGTTAATTTCACCAACAGGCGCTCTAAGCGCACTGGCAGCGCTTCCCAGTGTTTGCTCTAAATGCTGAAGATGGCCCAGAACTTGTTCACCGGCGATGGCCTCAATACGCCTTACCCCGGAGGCCACCCCGCTCTCAGAGAGCACCTTGAACAACCCAATGTCGCCCGTGCGAGTAACGTGAGTTCCCCCGCAAAGCTCTCTAGAGGTACCGATATCCAACACGCGCACGTTATCCCCATACTTCTCACCAAAGAGCATCATGGCGCCCGTTTTCTTGGCCGACTCAATGTCCATCACTTTGGCTTGGGTGTCAGAGTTGACGAGTATTTCACGGTTCACAATACTCTCGATCTCTTTGATTTGATCACTGGTGACGGGGGCGTTATGTGCGAAATCAAAACGTGTACGCTCAGCATTCACAAGACTTCCCTTTTGCTGAACGTGCTCGCCCAACACTTGTTTTAATGCTTTGTGCATGATGTGCGTCACGGAGTGATGACGCATCGTTGCTGCTCGCACCTCTTTGTCAATTTTGGCGCTGAGCGTATCGCCTACACGCAAAGTACCCTTTGCCTGCAATCCGTGGTGTCCGAACACATCAGCTTTTATTTTTGAAGTGTCCGTAACCGTGAACTCAGCGCTGTCACTGATCAAACTACCCACATCCCCCACTTGACCACCGCTTTCTGCGTAAAAGGGTGTTGCATCAAGGACGACCACACCGTTTTGTCCATGAGATAAGCTTTGAACCGATTGACCGTCTAGGTACAGTGCAAGCACTTTGGCGCTCGATTCAGCCTGGGTGTATCCAACGAATTCATTGGAGGGACCTGAGTACTCAAGCGACTTGTCCATTCTGAACTTGCCAGCTGCTCTGGCCTGCGATTTCTGACGCTCCATAGCTGCGTCAAACCCAGCCTCATCGACTTGTACGCCGCGCTCGCGGCAAACATCGTTGGTCAAGTCCAGTGGGAAACCGTAGGTATCATGAAGCTTAAAGGCGACTTCTCCTGATAATTCAGATGCACGCTCATGTAATGCCGCATCCAATATTTGCATACCGATCTCAAGCGTTTCGTAAAAACGCTCTTCCTCAGCCTTCAGCACCTGCATAACCCTAGCCTGATTGGCTTTAAGTGATGGGTACGCATCCCCCATTAGCTTGACCAAGTCAGGAACCAGTTTATGAAAGAACGGAGTCTTTTGACCCAGTTTGTAGCCGTGGCGAATGGCGCGTCGAACAATACGTCTTTGAACGTAGCCACGCCCCTCGTTGCTGGGGGTCACGCCGTCGCAGATCAAAAATGCAGTCGCGCGAATATGGTCGGCAATAACTTTTAAAGAGTTGTGGTGCAGATCTTTACAACCCGTCTCACGTGCGCTGGCTTTAATCAAAGCATCAAATAGATCTATTTCATAATTGCTATGAACGCCTTGAAGAATGGCTGCCAGTCGCTCCAAGCCCATTCCCGTGTCCACGCACGGGGCGGGTAGGTTCTTCACGGATCCATCAGCTTGCATATCAAACTGCATGAAGACGTTGTTCCAAATCTCGATAAAACGGTCCCCATCTTGATCAGCACTTCCGGGAGGACCGCCAGCAACGTCGGGTCCGTGATCGAAAAAAATCTCCGAACAAGGCCCACAAGGCCCAGTGTCCGCCATCATCCAAAAATTATCAGACGCGTAGCGTGCACCCTTGTTATCACCGATGCGAACGACACGCTCCTTGGGTAGACCAATCTCTTTGGTCCAAATATCATAGGCCTCATCATCCTCGAAATAAACAGTTGCCCATAAGCGCTCGGCCGGCAATTTATACACCTGCGTCAACAACTCCCACGCCCACTTTAAGCTGTCCCTTTTAAAGTAATCCCCGAAGCTCCAATTCCCAAGCATTTCAAAAAACGTGTGATGGCGAGCGGTGTAGCCCACATTTTCCAAATCATTGTGTTTACCCCCCGCTCTAAGACAAGCCTGAACCGAGGTCGCTCGAACATATGAGCGTTTATCGCTTCCCAAAAACACGTCTTTAAATTGCACCATTCCAGAGTTGGTAAACATGAGCGTCGGATCATTGCCTGGAACCAAGGGACTCGATGCGACGACGGTATGCCCCTTGGATACAAAGAAGTCAAGGAAGGTTTTACGAATATCTGCAACGCTAAATTGGGGAGTGCTCATGGATAAGGAAATATATGAATGTCAGTCAAAATGTATGTCAACTACCCGGCTAATAGTGCACCTCAAGCTGGTGGGCAAGCAAGTTCAGTGCACCCCAGGGTCGTTCACGCAATTCGCTATTATAGATTTGGTACTGATCGGCTATAAACCCCTCGCCTGCATTGAATATTCCGCTCGTTAAAGCAACCGCTAACTCGGCTTAGCGTTGATTTGAGCTGTACCAATAAAAAACGCCCCACTTGGGGGGCGTCAGCAAAATTCAATACCAGGTAGGTGCAGCTTAGCCTTGGCCAATCATCCAGTCGTCTTAAGAACCTTAGCCATCATGGCTCCTACTTGATCAAAATACTTGAGCGCAGCAGTTGTGGGTTTTAAATACTTGGTTCTTCTGTTTTCGCCCTCATACTCATTGGCGATTAATCCCATCTGTCGCAAAGTGTCTAATTTACGGTGAATCGTGGCAGGCGATGCGATAGCACTCATCTGCATCGTATCGGTGACTGTCAAAGTATTGCCCCGAGCGTCACTGACCACAATGACTTCTAGCAACTTTTTAGCGTCTAGGTCCATATCACTCAAGCCACCACGACCTTCAATCGTTTGAATCAGCTCTAGAAAACGGACATAAGCGAATTTAGATTTCATTCCAAGGATCCTTTAAATCAATAGGTCAGAATTCTAAGCTCGTTTTACAAAGTTTATTAAATATGCACTTGAAATTCGACGCTAATAGTTTTAATTAAAAAATCAGTTTTACACCCGTTTTACTTTGAATAAATTCTGGAGTAACACCAGGTGCTAACTCAACCACTTTGAGGCCGTTATCGGTCACATCCATCACACCTAAATCAGTAATGATCTTGTCAACAACACCAACACCCGTGAGAGGTAGCGTGCATGTTGGGAGAATCTTAAAGTCCTCTGTACCGTCCTTTTTGCGTGCAACGTGCTCCATCAAAACAATGACTTTACCAACACCAGCCACCAAGTCCATTGCGCCGCCCATGCCCTTGACCATCTTGCCAGGGATCATCCAATTGGCTAGATCACCTTTCTCACTCACTTGCATGGCACCCAAAATGGAGAGATTGATTTTCCCGCCCCTGATCATCGCAAAGCTCTCGTGACTTCCAAAAATGGAGGAACCAGGGATGGTGGTGACCGTTTGCTTTCCTGCGTTGATCAAATCGGCGTCAACGTGCTCTTCGTTTGGAAATGCGCCGATACCTAACATGCCATTCTCCGACTGAAGCCAAACTTCGATATTGGAGGGCACGTGATTGGCAACAAGCGTAGGAATACCAATTCCTAAATTGACGTAAAACCCGTCTTCTAATTCATGGGCAGCCCGCGCTGCCATTTGATCTTGGCTCCAAGTCATGTCAAACCCCCGCTTTCTCAGTAATGGTTCGTTTCTCAATTCGCTTCTCGGGATTTGCATTCAACACAATTCGGTGAACATAAATTCCGGGCAAATGGATATGGTCTGGGTGCATCTCACCCTTTTCAACAATTTCTTCAACCTCAACCACGCAGACTTTGCCTGCCATCGCAACAGCGGGGTTGAAGTTTCTGGCGGTATACCTAAACTGCAAATTACCGGAAGTATCCGCTCTGAAAGCTTTAACCAATGACAACTCAGGGAGTAACGCGTGCTCCATCACATAAGTCTGACCGTCAAAATCACGCAACTCCTTACCATCGGCGACCATGGTGCCAACACCTGTTTTGGTAAAGAATGCGGGTATTCCCGCGCCTCCAGCCCTCAGTTTTTCAGCAAGCGTTCCTTGGGGCGTGAACTCCAACTCCAGTTCGCCTGCCAAATACTGACGCTCAAACTCTTTGTTTTCTCCAACATAGGAAGAAATCATTTTTTTGATCTGGCGGGTGTCCAGTAACTTGCCTAGACCAAACCCGTCTACGCCTGCGTTATTGGAGATAGCGGTTAGATTTTTAACCCCAGAGGCCTTCAGGGCTTCAATTAACGCTTCTGGGATTCCGCAAAGGCCAAAGCCCCCAACAGCGATCAACATTCCGTCTTTGGTCAGCCCTTTAAGTGCATCACCTGCACTTGGATAAATCTTATTCAACTTTCAACTCCTAAAGTAGAGCAAATTCTGTATTAACTTTCATGGCGGGCAAAAAAAGAGGCGTGAATTTATCGCCTGCAATGTATGGACTGTCCAACCACCCTGCATTCTAACCAAGAACGACGGGTGAGATGATTAATGGACTTTTTTCAACTGCTCATCAAATCTTTGAGCTTTGCAGGTAAATCTATGGCTTTTTTGAGCGAAAAATCCACCCAACAAGTGGTTCCCCCGCCCTCGGCGTAAATTTGTCCTAAATCCCTTGTTGGCTCAAGCGTGCACCAGGTCTCAAAGGTTGCTCTTGCGGGATCGCTCACATACATCTTTGCCAAAACATCGCCGGGGTACTCCAGTTGTTTGTAAAAATTACAAAAGGCATTGACAATAACTGGGCCTTGGCCGAGGGGGTTGGGCGGATAACCCATTGAGCTCAACCACTCAATTCGAATGGTTTCTATGTATCTGAAATAGACCGTATTGTTCACATGACCCATCACATCCATATCCCCCCAACGAATGGGGATCTGCATTTGAAAGACAAGTTTTTTGTTTTGCGGTATTTGGAGTCGCATATCAGAGCGCAGTAAATGGGTCTAAAGTTTATATAGAGAAACCATCATCAGCAGCGATCACCGCGCCGTTAATGAAATGCCCTTCGCTACTGGCTAACATCACCAGCAATGCATCTAAGTCTTTGGTTTCACCTATCCTTTTGCGTGGAAGCATTTGAATAAGCTTTTGTCCCTGCTCGGTGCTCCAGTGATGGTGATTGATTTCAGTATCAATGTAGCCCGGGCAAATTGCATTCACATTGATACCGTATTTACCCCACTCTAAAGCCATCGCTTTGGTCATCTGGATCACTGCGGCCTTGCTCATGCAATAAACGCCAATTTGAGGCAAAACTTTAAGTCCTGCAGTGGACGCAATGTTGATAATCCGCCCCCCCGCATGGACTTGGGGTGAAACGCCTTTCGCACGCGCCAACATCCGCTTACCGACCTCTTGAGCTACAAAAAAGGCCCCTTTCACGTTCGTATTAAAGATGTCATCAAAATTACTCTCCCCCACCTCTTGGAGTCTTTGGGTTGTGCTCACTCCTGAGTTGTTGACCAAAATATCAATGGGACCCACCTCCGTTTCTGCATGTGCAATTGCGGCTTTGATACTGGTGATATCTGTCACGTCTAGGGTCGCCACATGCGCATCGCCGCCCTCTGCCTCTATTTGGGCTCTTAAATCTTTCAAACGCTCTATGCGACGACCAGCCAACACAACGGCAGCACCTGCCCGGGACAAAGTTTTTGCAAATTGCTCGCCCAAACCACTCGAGGCCCCTGTAATAAAGGCAACTCTGCCAGATAAGTCTAATGAATAAGCCATAAACCAAATGCTCCAAATGTACTTAAAGAAAGAAATTTGCCGTCTCTTGCAAGCAATTTAAGGGAACAACCCGTAAATACTAGCACTTTAGCATTTTTTTGAGCCCCCGCGCGCGCGCTAGTTAGCTTGCTCTAGAAGTAGAATGGATGCATCAAAGTTACACATTCCTAGATAGGGACTTCTAAGATGATTCAATCCGAATTGCTTGACCAATACGGCCCTCGCGAATCCATGGCCTACGATGTCGTTATAGTTGGCGCGGGTCCAGCCGGCTTAGCCGCTGCGATACGTTTGAAACAATTAGCAAACGATTCAGGCAAAGAAATATCTGTCATCGTTTTAGAAAAAGGCGCAGAACCTGGAGCGCACATATTGTCTGGCGCGATCATGGATCCTATTGCGCTGAGTGAGCTCCTACCCAACTGGAGAGAATTGGGAGCACCACTCAATCAACCCGTCACAGAAGATCAGTTTCTATTCCTGTCTGAGACCTCTGGCATCGTGACGCCCTCTTGGATGCTACCCCCGTGCTTTAACAACCACGGAAACTACATCATTAGTTTAGGAAACTTTACGCGTTGGTTAGCCCAACAGGCAGAGAACTTGGGCGTTGAGATATTCCCAGGCTTTCCTGCTACAGAGGTGCTCTTTAACGCCGATGGAAGCGTAAAAGGGGTTACCACAGGCAATTTGGGCTTGGGCAAGGACAGCCAACCCACTGCTAATTTTCAGCTCGGAATGGAGTTGCACGGTAAGTACACCTTATTCGCTGAGGGAGCACGAGGACAACTCGGCAAGACACTGATTGGTAAATTCAACCTATCCGCGAACCGCGCAGCTCAAAGCTACGGAATTGGTATCAAAGAGCTTTGGGAAATTGACCCTAAGCACCACAAAGCTGGACTTGCGGTTCACAGCGCGGGTTGGCCGCTACAGAGTGATACTTATGGTGGTTCGTTCCTCTATCACATGGAGAACAACCAAGTTGCAGTGGGTTTTGTGGTTGGACTGGATTACTCAAACGCTTGGCTTAGTCCCTTTGAGGAATTTCAAAGATTCAAAACACACCCCAAAATTAAAGGCTATTTCGAAGGCGCTAAGCGAATCAGCTACGGAGCTAGGGCAATCACAGCGGGTGGTCTTACCGCTTTACCGAAAACAGTTTTCCCAGGCGGCGCACTCATCGGTTGTGAAGCGGGCTACTTAAATGCATCTCGCATCAAAGGCAGTCATGCTGCGATTAAAACGGGCATGCTCGCAGCCGAGGCCGCCTTCGAAGCCCTTGGACAGGGGCGAGAGCACGATGAGCTTCACGCTTATCCTGAAGCGTTTGAGACCTCTTGGCTTTACAAAGAGTTGAATAAAGCAAGAAACTTCAAGCAGTGGTTTAAGCGAGGTCGCTTGGTAGGCACAGTGATGACTGGCATTGAACAATTTGTATTGCGCGGATACTTTCCCTGGACACTGCACAACACCAAAACAGATAACGAAGCCCTCAAACCTATTGCTGAGTGCACGCCCATTCACTACCCCAAACCCGATGGACACCTCACCTTTGACAGACTCTCCAGTGTTTTCATCAGCAACACCAATCACGAGGAAAATCAGCCCGCTCATTTAACGCTTAAAGATGCATCGGTGCCTGTCAATACTAACTTGGCTATTTACGGAGGCCCTGAGGCTCGCTACTGCCCGGCAGGCGTTTATGAGTACATCACCAACGCGGACAACACATCCAGGCTACAGATCAATGCTCAAAATTGTGTGCACTGCAAAACATGTGACATCAAAGATCCAACGCAAAACATTGTTTGGGTTGCCCCCGAGGGTGGTGGTGGGCCTGCTTACGCCAATATGTAATCCGCGTCAAAACAAAGCCGCTTCCTTGGCATCCATTTCTTCAAACTTACGGAATTCGCTTTATGAGCATGAGATTTTCAAGTGATCACGTTTGGATTGAATCCAAAGGGGAAGTCACCAACATTGGCATAACCGAACACGCTCAAGATGCGTTAGGTGACATTGTGTTTGTTGATTTCCCACAAGTAGGTAAGCTTTTTACAAAAGGCGATGCTTTAGCAGTCGTTGAATCTGTCAAAGCTGCAGCAGATGTCTATAGCCCCGCTTCAGTTGAAGTCATTGCCATCAACCCCCAACTGAGCGAGAATCCCGCCCTAGCCAACTCAGATCCACTCGGGTCGGGTTGGTTGGTAGAGGTGAAACTCCTAGAGCCCAGCGAGTTGGATTCACTCATGGATCTTGCCGCTTACCAAGCCTTTTGCCAGAATTAGTTTGACACTAGCGCCAGTCCCAGGCGCTTCATTCCGTCTTGAATCTTTGCCTCATCCGCAGTTGCAAAGCTGAGTCTTAGTGAGCTGTGGTCGGGATTATCTGCATAAAACGGTGCACCAGGCACAAATGCCACGTTTTGTTCAATGGCCTTTTTCGCAAACGCATTACCGTCGATAACGGGTTGCTTTGAGGGCATTCCGTCCTTTTGCAAGCCTGTCAGTTTCGCCCAAAAGAACAATCCTCCAAGCGGCGTATCAAAAGAGATGGAGCGCCCCATCTCGCGGCTCATCGCCTCCTCCATCACATGTGCTCTTTTTGCGTATACGGAGCGAACATTGGCAAGCGTTGCAGCCATTCGACCTGACTTTAAATAAAAGGCAGCTGTTGCCTGAGCAAATGTTGAGGTGTGAGCATCACTAAACTGTTTGCACATCGTTGCGCGCGATAAAAAGTCTGGCTGACCAACCAACCAACCCACCCGAAGTCCTGGACTCAAGACCTTACTCAAAGAGCCGCAGTAAATAATCCAGTCCCTCGATCCCGCAACCTTCTCACTCAGTGCAAGCAAACTTAGCGGGGGAGGCTCAGCCGTAAAGTACAGATCAGAATAGGGATCGTCCTCGATAAAGACCGTTTTGTATTTAACTGCTAGCTCCAGTATTTTGATTCTTCTCTCTATTGAGGTGAGCGCCCCGCTTGGGTTTCCAAAGGATGGAACCAAATAAACAATCTTTGGTTTGTGCTTGACGATCATTTCCTCAAGTACATCGACAAGTATGCCGTGTGAGTCAATAGGAACCCCGAGCACCTTGGGGCCGTAGAGTCTAAAGCACTGAATGGTGGCTAAAAAAGTAGGCGCCTCCACCAATACAGTGTCGCCTGGCTCTAGCAATGTCTTACCTACCAAATCAAGTGCTTGCTGACTTCCGGTGGTCACGATTAATTGATTCAAGTCCAGCCCTGTGACACCTTTACTGGCCATAAACTGAACCAACTCTTCGCGCAGCGGGTTATACCCCTCTGTTGCCCCGTACTGCAAACTGGGGCCTGGCGCTTCTGTAAGAGCTCTTTGGCTGGCCTCTTTGATGCCTTCAATATCAAACATGGCGCTGTCGGGGAAGCCGCCTGCAAAGCTAATGATTCCGGGCTTTCCCAGAAGTTTAAAGAGTTCACGAATTGCAGAGGTTTCTACGTTATCGAGTCTTTTAGAAAATTGCATGTCAAAATCACCATTATTCTGAAAAATCTTACGCGCTATGAAAAAAGAAAAGATAGAGCTTTTTTTTAAAACCCTACAAAAAGCCAATCCGCACCCCAAGACAGAGCTTGAGTATACGAGTGTGTTTGAATTGCTGTGTGCAGTGCTACTAAGTGCCCAAGCAACCGACGTTGGCGTCAACAAAGCAACCCGGGTTTTGTTTAAAGTTGCCAATACACCGGATGCCATTTTAAGTCTTGGACTCAAAGGTCTGGAGGAACACATCAAAACAATTGGTCTTTATAGAAGCAAAGCCAAACATCTGATGCAAACCTGCGAGATTTTGAGTCACCAATACAACAGCGTAGTCCCCCACTCGCGTGAGCAACTAGAGGCGCTCCCAGGTGTAGGTCGCAAAACGGCGAATGTGATTTTAAATGTTGCCTTTGGAGAGCCAACGCTCGCGGTGGATACGCATATATTCCGAGTCGGCAACCGCACCGGGATGGCATCTGGTAAGACGCCTTTGGAGGTTGAGCTGAAACTCCTCAAGCGTATCCCTGAAAAATATCTTTTGCATGCCCATCATTGGCTCATATTGCTCGGACGCTACGTTTGCAAAGCAAGGTCGCCTGAATGCTACAAATGCGCGGTGAGTACTTGCTGCAGTTTTAAGAAGAAAACAAAGAATCCGCTTCACTAATTAATATGAGAACTAAAAATACTCCCGCCATCAAGGTGTAACCAAGGGGCCCAACTGCGGGCGATAAAATGGACTCAGCCCCTACTAAGGGGTCATAAGTCGGGTCCTAAGTCGGATCCAAAAAGGGCTCACCTACCTGGGATTTTCCATGAGTGAGTGCTCCAAGGTGGCTATTTGAAGCGATTGACCAGAGTGTTTGATACACTGTGACCTTCTCAATCTAGCCTTTTTGGGAGCACGCACCCATTAGGCTTAAAATACTCTCCATGGCACAAACTCCATTATTGGAAAATATCTTTGAACGTGTTGATCGACTCCTCGTTAGGCATGAGGAACTCAAGCGCACGAACATTCTCTTGGAAGAGCAAGTCGCTCAGTTACTTCAAGAGCGAGATTCCATGAAAACTCGCCTCCAAACCGCCAAAACGCGGGTTGAGTCGTTACTTGACAGACTTCCAGCAGAGGTCTTATCTAAAGAGCCAAAATGAAGCAAATTGAAGTCCAAATCATGGGACAGGGTTACCTCCTGGGTTGTCCTGAAGGGGGCGAAGACCGATTACACATGGCCGTTCAAAAAGTGGACGAAGCGATGTGCAAGATCAGAGATGCAGGAAAAACAAAGGCACGAGACCGCATTGCTGTCCTCGCTGCGCTTAACTTGGCGTTTGATCTGACAGACAAGCCCATCTTCTCGGGCTCCAAAGATGTCCAAACTGATCAACTCGATGGGCTCTTGCAGCGTCTTGATGAGACGCTCAGGGACGATGGGCAACTCCTTTAGGCACCATTGCAATCCAGAGTCTGCGTTGACTTCAGTCAAAGCAGTAAGACTTCACTGATTTGCATTTTTATTAAACACCTGCCTGACGGGGTCAATCGATAAGCCATACAATGGCCTTGTCTGCAGGACTATCAAGTTTTATATTCCTTGAACCAATGCTCTTTGAGCAAGGGCTTGGAACATCGTTTGATGGGCGCGATCGTCTCGCGTTAGACGAACCCAACATCAATCTGACCTCGCCCACCTGAACCTAGGTTCAGGGTGCAAACTTGGTTTTCTTTGCAGACACTTAATACACTCTTTGCCCTACTCTTTGTTTGAACCTTGCGCGTGTTGTGAAGTGGCACGGGTTGATACTGGATGATGAGTTGGCCCCTTCTCACTCTGCTTTGCTTGCTTTGCCTTTGTTTGCTGACCCGTATGTTCTCAATAGACCCCATCACCCTACTCGAGCTGTGCTTTCTTGGATTGTCAATTGGTTTTATCGCTGGCTTATTAGGTATTGGAGGGGGTATGCTGATGGTTCCCTTCATTATGTATTTCCTAGGTCAACTGGGAACCCCACCAAATATCACACTCAAAATAGCTATCGCTACTGCAATGTCAACCATTGTCTTTACGTCCATAGCCAGTGTCAAAGCGCACCACAAAAAGCAGGCTGTCCGCTGGGACTTGGTTAAGGGACTTGCACCGGGTATCGTACTTGGCAGCTTAATTTCCAGCGCCGGGGTGTTCTCAATATTCAAAGGCACAACGCTTGCTTATTTCTTTGCTGTATTTGTGTTTTTCTCAGCAACTCAACTCTTTATCAACAAAAAACCAAAACCCTCCAGACAAATGCCCGAGACGCCGGGAATGGTTTTAGCTGGTAGTACGATCGGATTTATGTCTGGGTTGGTGGGCGCAGGGGGGGGCTTCATTAGCGTGCCGTTTATGGTCTGGTGTAATGTCAACATTAGAAACGCAGTTGCAACGAGCGCAGCACTTGGATTCCCCATAGCCCTGGCCAACGCCTTTGGGTATGTAGCCTCGGGTTGGTCCATTGAAGGAAGACCCATGGGCTCAATTGGCTTTATCTGGATACCGGGAATGGTCTTGATAGCCATGTGCAGTGTATTGACTGCGCCCTTGGGTGTAAAGGTCGCTCACACATTACCTATTAAACAATTATCAAGAATCTTTGCAGTGGTACTTTACGGGTTATCCATTTACATGTTTTATCAAACCATCTCGCAAAACTAATTAGAGAGGTTCAGGCTTGAAGATCTGGGTCTACCCCCTCATTCAACTGCGACAAGGCCCAACGAACATGCTCGACCACTAGGGGGCTGGGGTGATTGAGCCTGACGCCTAGTGCTTTCGCAATTAAAAGCCTCTCGGATAGAGACGGTTCTTGCACGTCTAGGGCGTGCGCCTCCCGTGAACCTTTATGATGATGGTTAGTCAATGCATTGCCCATTGCAACTGCAATATTTCTAAGCCACCTCTCATGGCCAATTCTGTGAATGGCAGTACCCCTTGTTTTTTCCTTAAACTCCTCCTCAGTCCAAGAAAAATAGTCAATCAGTTTGCCACTTTGTCCAACACCCCCTGCTAAATCAAAGGGGGGCTTCAACACGGGAACAAGCGCCCCTCGAACGTCAAAGTCCTCGACCACAGAGGGACGTGCATATTTATTCCAGGGGCAAACGGTTTGGCAGTCATCACAACCGTAAATATGGTTGCCCATTTTCCCCCTCAACTCCATGGGTATGGAACCCGAATGCTCAATCGTTAAGTATGAAATGCATTTTCGTGCATCTAAGACATACGGTTCTGTAATAGCTCCAGTAGGGCATATGTCGATACAAGCACTACATGTGCCGCAGTGGGGATCTTGCTTTGGGGTGGGAGCCAATCGGAGATTAAGGTAAATCTCGCCAAGAAAAAACATGGAACCACCATCACGACTTAAAAGAAGTGTGTGCTTACCCCGCCAACCTAGTCCACTTTGCGCCGCTAATTCCACTTCTAAAACCGGTGCGGAATCGGTGAACACTCTGTAACCGAGTGTTCCAATCTCAGTTTGTATTCTCTTTGCAAGTCGCTCGAGCCGACGGCGCATCACTTTGTGATAGTCACGCCCTCTCGCGTATACGGAGATGACCCCCTCAGTTTTTCGCTTCAAGCGAGATCGCTCCTCTTGCAACCACTGGCCCTCTTGGGTCTGTGTATCTCGGGGCAGATAATCCATTTTGGCAGTGAGCACGCTGAGTGTTCCGGGGACAAGCTCAGCCGGTCTTGCTCGTTTCAATCCGTGCGCTGACATATAGCTCATCTCTCCGTGAAATCCATTTTGTAGCCAATCCAGCAATCCTTTCTCTGCGTGTGACAAATCCACGGATGCAACGCCAATTTGAGAGAACCCCAACTCCTTCGCCCAAAGCCGGATGCGCTCAAGCAACTCAGCTTGAAATGAGGGGGCGTCTTCAAGCTTTTCCACAAAAGGAGTTAACTGAACACTAGGCATTGGGAACTAGAATGAGCATATAAGAAGCATTTTATGACGACATTAACTTTGACATGGGCATCTGAGCAAGCAACCCAATCGTTTGCCCAGCAATTAGCACATAACCCTCACATCCAAAACGCCAATCTCCAACTGAGCGGAGACTTAGGGGCGGGTAAATCCACATTCACTCGCCATCTCCTCAGAGCGCTTGGGGTGGCGGGAAACATCAAAAGTCCCACTTACGCAGTGGTTGAGGAGTACCAATCACAAAGTCCGTTTGGAGCCATGAACATTTGGCATTTTGATTTTTACCGTTTCAACGATCCCCAAGAGTGGGAGGATGCAGGATTTAAGGATATTTTCCTAACCCAAGGGCTTAAAATATCGGAGTGGTCTGAGAAAGCAATCGGCTATATACCTCAAGCTGACTTGCACTTGGATATTCAAATCCTAGACAATGAGACAAGACAGGTAAGAATCAACACCTTTACTGAGAAAGGACGTTTGCTCCTTGTATGAAATGAATGCTCGCTCTCTTAAGAAGATACTGAGGTCTTAGTTGGAAAGAAGCCTCTTCGCTATCAAAACGTTGGATGTTGATTTGCTAGACCAGCAAAGCGGCTTGTGCACGCCCTCGACTGATCAACAGCCAAGTGCCTTAAAACGAAGAGATGTCTTGAAAAAAAGCGGACTTATCTTTTTACTGGGCTCATCAGTTCCTGCGTTTGCTACATCCATCATGAGCGTCAGGGTCTGGCCATCCAAAGAGTACACCAGGGTCACGATTGAATCAGACACGCCCCTTAAAACGCACCCTTTATTTTTAGCCAACCCTCCCCGCTTAGCCGTGGATATAGAGGGTATCGATTTAAGCGCAAATCTCAAGGCTTTAAGCGGTAAGATCTTAGCCGACGATCCTTATATCTTGGGAGTTCGGTTTGGTCAAACCAATCCCACCACAGTTCGGGTTGTATTCGATCTCAAGCAAGCCATCAAACCTCAAGTGTTTAGTTTAGAGCCCGCAGGAAATGGTCAATCGAAATATGAATACCGCTCCGTCTTTGATTTGTATCCCACACAACCCATCGATCCCCTTGAGGCTTTGGTCACAGAGCGGGCTAAATCAAAGGAATTAGCAGAGCGCATCCCAGCGCCCGCCTATAACGACCCAATCTCTAACCCTACACCTACCTTTAGCCCTACCCCCCCCGCAGAACCAGTGGGCGGTGTGCTCAGCCAACAAGAGTCGATTAAACCGACTCCCCCAGTCATCACGACGAGGGAGTCTGCGCCAGTACTTTTACCCTCATCGCAACAAAAGCTCGAAGAGGCTGCTAAAGCGCACATAGAGGCACCAGCAACCAAAGACGCATCGCCTCCCAAAGAGGCACGTGCTGCAAATTTAGAAGCCATCGATCGCTACATTGTTGTGGCCTTAGACCCAGGGCATGGAGGCGAGGATCCAGGAGCGATTGGACGCCAGGGCACGCGTGAAAAAGATATTGTTCTTCGTATCGCACATAAATTACAAAAACTCATCAACTCAACGACCCTTAGAACCAAGCAAGGCGTCATGCCGATGCGCGCTTACTTAACAAGAGACTCGGACTATTTTGTTCCCCTGCAAACGAGAGTTGAGAAAGCGCAGCGTGTCAAAGCAGATCTCTTTATCAGTATCCATGCCGATGCCTTTTTAACGCCGAGCGCGCAAGGCGCAAGTGTTTTTGCGCTCAGCCAAGGAGGAGCCTCTAGCACAGCAGCTCGGTTTATGGCTCAGCAAGAAAACAAGGCCGATAAGATTGGGGGGCTCAACTTAGGGGTCAAGGACGAGCATTTAAAACGCGCACTCTTTGATATGAGTACAACCGCCCAAATAAACGACAGCTTAAAACTTGGATCAGAAATGCTGGACCAAATCAGGAGATTCGAGAAACTCCATAAAGGACAAGTCGAGCAGGCAAGCTTTGCGGTGCTAAAGGCACCGGATATTCCGAGCATCTTGGTTGAAACTGCCTTCATCAGCAACCCAGAGGAGGAAAGACTTCTTCTATCTGAGAGTCACCAAAACAATATGGCTCTGGCTTTGATGCAAGGGATAGAGCGTTACTTTCGGAGAAATCCCCCCCTGGCTAGGAATAGGTCCACCTGAGGTTATACATCTACCGTATAGCATGGTGAGTTGGTGCGTGGGTTGCGCTTAAGCGGCTCAATGCGGCCATCTCTGTGGGCCTGCACAAATAGGCCCTAAGTCCTTTGTCAACGACATTAGTCATACAAACGTTAATAGTATTGAACTAGAATACTCAAAGCTAATCGTAGCTACTCATAGCTACAAGTTCAACGAACAAAAGTTACTGGGAGACACTCTCATGCGCAAAATCTACGTGACCGTATTCCTAACCTGTGCGCTTTTTAACGTTAGCACTCAGGCTCAGGTATTTTTTAACACAACCGTTGGGGCAGAATTCTCACCCGACGTATACGGTCAGATCAGTGTAGGCAACGCCCCTACTCCACCCGTTCTCTACCAACAGCCTGTGGTGGGTGGTCAAGCCGTCTTCGGCGCTCCGCCCATGTATGTTTACGTGCCCCTTGAAGAAACGCAGAACTGGGGATACTTTTGCGGCAAATACCGGGCCTGCGGGATGCCTGTATTTTTTGTGCAATACGATGAACGTCACCCCTACTGGGCTCGCTATCACGAAGCCTACCGGGTTCCTTACAGGGGGGGCATGAGAGTGGAGGAGCGTCGTGAGCCCATGCGCGAGGAAAGACACGAGCAGGGCAAAGACCGTGAGCGCGAACGTGAGCGCGACCGCGTGGAACGTCGCTAGTTAATCAACAGCGCCCTATCTATTTAGGTTGCACTGGAGTTTGATACTTTAACTTTATAAGAACCCCAAACAGCAACCACGCTGGGTAACAGTACAAGCCCCCAAATAAAAAATTCGATATGTGATTTGATCCAAGGAATATTGCCTAACTCATAGCCTGCACCTACTACGCCGAACACCCAGATCAAAGCACCCAACACATTAAAGAAAGAAAAATTTGCCAAGGTCATCTGACCCATGCCCGCGACAAAGGGAGCAAAAGTTCGAATGAACGGTACAAAGCGAGCAATAACAATGGCACTGGCACCGTATGTTTTGTAAAAGACTTGCGTGCTGTGAAACTCTTTCTCTGTGAACCATCTTGAATGCTTCTCTAAAAGTTTCGTACCCACTTTGGATCCAACCCAATAATTAAATTGCCCACCCATTAAAGCGGAAATGCTCAGCAATGTGCAGCAAAGCGTCCAATCCAATAATCCGACCCCGCATATCCCACCTACGACAAAGAGCAGTGAATCACCTGGCAAAAACGGCGTGATTACTACGCCGGCCTCTAAAAATATGATTAAAAACAAAAGGGCGTAAACCCAGTTATCGTAAACTCTCACGAATTGCTCAATGTATTTATCTACATGAAGCATAAAATCAATCAGATAAGCTAAATATTCCATCTTTTGATTATCTCGCAACTGAATCCGCTTAGAAAAACAGGTTTCATTGCGCACGCTGAGCTTGACGCATTCAAAAGTATTCATTTCGCAGTATCCTAAAATAGTCTACTGTGAACCCAAGCATCCAACCCCAACGCCCTATCCAAGAACTCCCCGATGAGTTGATCAGCCAAATTGCAGCCGGTGAGGTCGTTGAGCGTCCCTCCTCCGTCGTACGTGAGTTGGTGGACAACGCACTGGATGCGGATGCCTCAAACATCACCATCAGATTGGTCGCCGGCGGGGTTCGCTCCATCAGCGTTGAAGACAATGGTCAAGGCATTGATCCGAAAGATTTACCCAAAGCTATCAAAAGGCACGCAACCAGCAAAATCGGTTCTTTGACCGATTTAGAGAACGTGAGCACTATGGGGTTTAGAGGCGAGGCTTTAGCGGCGATTGCCTCTGTGTCGGAGTTATCCATCCTCTCTAAAACCGATCAAGAGGAGCATGCCTGGGAATTAATAGCGAGGACGGGAGAGTTAAGGCCCGTTGCCCGAAGCCTTGGAACGACCGTTCTGGTGAATGAACTTTTTTTCAGTACCCCTGCCAGGCGCAAGTTCCTTAAAACAGAGAGCACAGAATTTGCACACTGCGTTGAAGCCGTTCGCAGGCACGCTTTAACAAGACCTGGCGTTGGTTTTCAGATCTGGCACGATGGTAAGTTGACCCATCAGTGGAGAGCTCAGTCCAACAGCTCCAACCTCTCGAACACGGACTCTATGAGTACTGTCAATCTCTCAGCGCTTGACAGGCGCTTAAACGATGTGCTCGGCGATGACTTTATCAAAGAATCAGTCGTTGTTGACTACAAACACGGCTCTATCTGGGTCAAGGGCCGTGCGGGCGTTCCAAACGCCGCAAGGTCCAAGGCTGATCATCAATTTGCTTATGTTAATGGCCGCTTCATTCGTGACAAAGTCATCACCCACGCAGCCAAGAGCGCATACAGCGATGTACTTCACGGTGGTAAGCAACCCATCTATGCCTTGTATGTTGATATAGATCCAACGCGTGTGGACGTGAACGTTCACCCCACCAAAATAGAGGTCAGGTTCAGAGATAGCCGCGAGATCCACCAAGCCGTACTCCACAGCGTCGAACAAGCTTTGGCTAAACCGCGCGTGGGCCAGTCCATTGAATTAAATACGAGTGCGGACTTTGCATCAGCGCCGGGTTTAAAAAACGTGGAGCACCCCAGTCAATTTGGAACCGGCGAGGATAGGCAATCTATCTCAGGAGGCATGCGTGATCTGAGTTCAAGAGCCTCCGAGCTCAAGGGGCTTTCTGCACTTAGGCAACAAAACCAGCCCCAGTGGTCTCAACCCAGTATCAACTGGGGTAACTCACGTGTTAAAGACTTAAGCCAGTTGTGGTCTAAATCTTCCCCCTTCGTACAAGCACCCCTGTCAAACTCTGACACGAATGCGTTGAATGAATTTTCCGACTCGCAACTCGCTGGGGGCTCACCCTCCCACATCACCGAGACGCAAACGTCTGAATTTGAGCACGAACAATCAAATTCACAAACTCACAACCCAGCGCTAGAGCCGCTGGGTCAAGCGCTGGGGCAACTCCAAGGTATTTATATACTTGCAGAAAACGCTCAGGGACTCATTATTGTTGACATGCACGCCGCACATGAACGGGTTGTCTATGAAAGATTAAAGAGTCAACTCGATCAAGCCCAAATTCAAAGTCAGCCGCTTCTTATTCCCGCTAGTTTTGCGGCGACTGAGACGGAGGTGGCAACCGCAGAGGCAAACCAAGAAACGCTCAATCAACTGGGTCTAGAAATCTCCGCACTTTCGCCAAAAACACTCGCCGTGCGTAGCGTCCCAGCCAGTCTTGCCCAAGCCGACGCAGTAGGATTGGCCAGAAGTGTTCTGGACGAACTCGCAGAACACGCGGGCACTCAAGTGATTGAGCGCGCGCGAAATGAGTTGCTCTCCTCCATGGCCTGTCACGGTGCGGTAAGAGCGAACAGGCGCTTAACGCTGCCTGAGATGAATGCGCTGCTCAGACAAATGGAGGTGACTGAGCGATCCGACCAGTGCAATCACGGACGACCCACCTGGAGAC
Organism: uncultured Burkholderiales bacterium; assembly: GCA_903828695.1. Classification (GTDB taxonomy): domain Bacteria; phylum Pseudomonadota; class Gammaproteobacteria; order Burkholderiales; family Burkholderiaceae_C; genus Limnohabitans. Next base: position 18,766 of record CAIKNE010000115.1, read on the forward strand.
AAGTAACGCTCAAAGAGCTGGACTCCCTTTTCCTAAGAGGTCGTTAGATGGTCTTTAAATGGTCGTTAAATGGTCTTTAATAGGACAATGACGCGTTTTGAATAATTTCCTCTCCCACTATGACTGCTTAACCATCACGGGGCCAACCGGTGTGGGGAAGACTGGACTGGCGTTGTCTCTTGCAAGGATCTGGCCGATTGAAGTGATCAGCATGGACTCTGCACTTGTGTACAAGGGAATGGATATAGGCACAGCCAAGCCAAGCCGCGAGGAGTTGGCCAGTGTTCCTCACCATCTCATCAACATTCGCTCGCCTCTGGAGTCCTACAACGCTGCAGAGTTTGCTCATGACGCACAACTGCTCATCACAGATATTCGGACAAGGGGAAAATTACCGGTTATCGTGGGCGGGACGTTGCTCTACTTTAAGGCGCTCTTTGAGGGACTCAATGATCTGCCTAAAACAGATCCTTTGATACGAGAGGCTATTAACGAAGAGGCGAGACGCCTTGGATGGCCAGCGCTGCACGCAGAGCTTTCGAGAGTTGACCCCCCAACAGCTGATCGCCTTCCTCCAACGGATGCGCAGCGAATCTCCCGAGCATTAGAGGTTTGGCGCTCCAGTGGGCGTTCGCTATCGAGCTATTTTGTTGCAAAACCCACTGTCCCTCTTCGCAATAAATTGGTTTCTCTAGAACCCGCCAACCGAGCTTGGCTGCATCACCGATTGGCGCAGAGGTTTGAACAAATGCTTCAAGCAGGGTTGATTGACGAGGTCAAAACACTCAAACTCAGTTTGCCTTTAAGCGCTGATTCACCCTCTATGCGCTGCGTTGGGTACAGGCAGGTTTGGGAACTCCTGCAAACGCATATCACCGAGGAGACGTTTAGCGCTGAGGGTACGGCTGAGACGGTTGAAAAAGCAGTGGCCGCAACACGTCAACTGGCTAAGCGACAATTAACATGGCTTAGAGGCTTATCCGACAGGGAAATCATCACTTGCGACAAAGCGGATGGAAGAGAGTTGGAGCAAGATTTATTTAAAATTTTAAACCTCGCTTTTTAAATCTCCTTTTTAAATCTCCTTTTTAAACCTCGCTTTTTAAACCTCTTTTTTTAAGCTTGATTTATGAATTTACAGCCCTAGCCCTGCAGGAGCACCCACCATGTTTAAGGTTGAACTTATTACACGCCGCTCTACTTTGAATTTTGTTGCAGACAACAAAAGAACTCTGATGGAATGCGCTGAGGATGCGGAGATACGAATCCTCAGCTCTTGCAGGAACGGAACTTGTAGAACCTGCATCACCAAAGCACTTGAGGGCTCGGTTCGATATGAGATGCAATGGCCCGGACTCAGCGCAGAGGAACGTGCTGAGGGATTCGTTTTGCCCTGCGTTGCCATAGCGTGCACAGACCTCAGAATAGAAAATTTAGATGCTTATTTGATTTAGACTTATTTTCTGCGACCACTCAACGAACCCGCTTTAAGGGGCCAATCGGTCTCGTACGCTCAGGCCCTTGAACTGATATTTCCATATCAAGGCGATCAATATAGAGCCAACTCCGCCCAAAACAACGGACGCTACAGGACCAAGAATTGCTGCGCTGGCGCCGGACTCGAATTCACCCAGTTGATTAGAGGCGCCAATAAAAATGCCGTTTACAGCACTGACCCTCCCCCGCATCTCATTAGGTGTTTCCAGTTGAATGAGCGTCATCCGAATCACAACACTGATACTATCTGCAACGCCGGTCACCATGAGCGCTAAAACCGAGAGCCACATAAAGTGAGAGAGCCCAAACACAGCTGTCGCAAAACCAAAGAGGGCTACTGAGGCGAGCATCTTCTTGCCCGCCATTCGCTCGATGGGAAAACGCGTCAGCAAAATAGTCATCACAAGCGCCCCCATAGCCGGGGACGCTCGAAGGATACCTAACTCAACGGGGCCAGCGCCTAAAATATCTTTTGCATAAATTGGCAATAAAGCAGTAGCTCCTCCAAGGAGCACGGCAAACAAATCAAGTGAAGTCGCACCCAGTACGATTTTGTTATTCCAAATAAAACGAATCCCCGCAGTGATAGTTTTAACGGTTGTCGGTTCTTTAGAAGGAGTAGGTTTGCTGTCCTTGAGGGAGAGTCCAAGGACCATGCCCAGCACAAAAAGAGCAAAGCAAACGCAGTAAACCACACTGGGATGCAATGCATACAAAAGACCGCCCACTGCGGGTCCTCCAATGACAGCGAGTTGATTGCCACCCGAGGTGAACGCAACAGCGCGGGACAAGATATGAGAGGGCACGAGGGTAGGTGAGATAGCTTGTTGGGTAGCGCTTTGAAAGGCGCGCACGCTGCCCAAGATAATCGAAATAAAGAGAATGAGTCCCCGTGTAACCCAGGGCTCTGACGCGCCCAGTCCAAGAGTTCCCATAAAGAGCAGTGCTCCAACCAAGGCTTGAACCGTTAGGCAAGCAGTGAAGATATACGAACGCTTGACTCGGTCGATCCAGTGTCCTGCAGGTAGAAATAAAATCAACGCCGGAACGAACTGAAAAAGTCCAACCAACCCCAAATCCCAGGCCGAATGGGTCAACTCATACATGTGCCAGCCTAGGGCCACCATTAACATTTGATTGGCAGTGGTCCCTGCCAATCTTGCAAACCAAAAACGAATAAATTGCTTGTACGAGCGCAGTGCTTTAAAAGAAGACTCGCCTGGAATTGGAGTTGTATGTGCCATGTTGTTCGAAATAATCTGGGCAAATGTTACTCGAGATCCTTGCGCCTGAGTTTGCATGAGGCTTTAAAGTGTTTTTTGGGTGTATATTTGTATTGATTACCTTATGTATTGCATTGAAATTATTTTTTCTGACCCTCACCTTTTGGTGATTAATAAACCCGCGGGCCTATTGGCAGTGCCTGGGCGAGGCGCTGATAAAGCCGATTGTGTACACACCAGGCTCAAGGAGAGCTTTGCAGACGCGCTCGTCGTTCACCGACTGGATCAGGCCACATCGGGCTTGATGGTATTTGCAAGAACACCAAAAGCGCAAAAGGAGCTTGGCAAGGGTTTTGCCGCTCAACAGGTTTCCAAAACCTACTTAGCCGTAGTCAATGGCCAAGTCGGTTTGACCCAAGATTGGCAGCGAATCGACAAACCCATTGGTGCTGATTGGCCCCGTCGCCCCAAACAAAGAATAGATGTAGCGGGTAAACCCTCGGTCACGCTTTGGAGGAGCCTTGGAGGGGGTGAGAAGTCAATGACCAGTGTTTTGGAGTTAAAGCCCCTAAGCGGACGCACTCATCAGTTACGTGTACATTTAATGAGTATTGGGCTACCGATTGTTGGCGATTCGCTTTACTCAGAGGTCCAAGCTGCAGGTTCGCTTGAGCACGGGGAACAAGTCAACTCTCGCATGCTTTTGCATGCATACCAACTGGAGTTTGAGCATCCAGTTACTGGGGAAACGCTTAAGTTCGTGTCCCATCCAGAATTTTTACATCCTCGCCTCTTAAAAAGCAATTCTTCTGAATGCTTCTAGAGATACGCAGATTGCAAGCATTTCAATTTAAAATTTAAGTGCTAGGTACATTGTTTTAGTTTGATCATATTTAAGGAGTATCCATCATGGCCCGTGAAGTCGTAATTGTGAGTGGTGTCAGGACTGCAATTGGCACATTTGGAGGAAGCCTAAAGGATATCGCGCCTACCGAGCTTGCAACGCTAGTGACTAAAGAGGCGATGCAACGTGCCCAAGTCAGCGGAGCAGATGTGGGTCATGTGGTGTTTGGTCATGTCGTGAACACAGAGCCCAAAGATTTGTATCTCTCTCGGGTCGCAGCGATCCAAGCGGGCTGCTCCCAAGAAACGCCTGCCTTTAACGTGAACCGACTGTGTGGCTCAGGACTCCAGGCCATCGTATCAGCAAGCCAGTCCATTTTGCTGGGGGATGCAGATATTGCAATCGGCGGCGGCGCAGAGAATATGAGCCGCGGCCCCTACCTCTCGTTGACCAACCGTTTCGGCTCACGCATGGGAGACGCAACACTTGTGGACATGATGATAGGGGCGCTGCACGACCCGTTTCATAAAATTCACATGGGCATTACTGCGGAAAACATTGCCAAAAAGTGGAGCATCACTCGCGAGCAACAAGACGCACTCGCGCTGGAGAGTCACAAACGCGCGCAACACGCTATCGAAGCAGGCTACTTTAAAGATCAGATCGTACCCGTGATGCTTAAATCCAGAAAAGGTGAAACACCTTATCTCATCGATGAACACCACCGCACGAACGCTGTGCTCGAGGATTTCTCTAAACTCAAACCCGCCTTTATCAAAGACAGTGGTACCGTTACCGCAGGCAATGCGTCTGGTATCAATGACGCCGCTTCAGCTTTGGTCCTCATGGAGGCCGGCACCGCCAAAGCCCGGGGCGTGCAGCCCCTTGCACGGCTCGTGGCGTACGCTCACGCCGGCGTTGATCCTGAGTACATGGGGATTGGACCCGTCCCCGCAACACGCAAGGCACTTGCAAAAGCAGGGCTCAAAGTAGATGACCTCGATGTGATTGAAGCCAATGAAGCCTTTGCCGCTCAGGCCTACGCGGTCACCAAAGACCTCGGCTTAGATCCCGCTAAAGTCAACCCCAATGGGTCAGGTATATCGCTCGGACACCCCATTGGTGCAACAGGCGCACTTATAACGGTTAAAGCGTTGCATGAGTTGCAGCGTATTAAGGGACGCTACGCTTTGGTGACGATGTGTATTGGCGGTGGCCAAGGTATCGCTGCAATCTTTGAGCGTATGTAAGAGTCATCAAAGTGGCAACTCATCTTGCATGAGCTTACGTTCATCCTAGGATGAGGCTTTAAGTAAAAAAGGTTGCCACGCGGCAACCTTTTTCTACGAGCAGACCCAACTGCTGCGGCTAGCTCATCACTTGTAACGCTCAGCCGCTAAAGCTGCACCGCCCACTATAGCTTTGAGTTTTGCAATCGCTGTCTCGCGCGACATGGGGGCCATGCCGCAGTTGGTGCAGGCAATTAAATGCTTACGGTCGACAAATTGCAGTGCTCGCCCAATCGTATCTGCAACCTCCTCTGGTGTCTCAATCACATCACTGGCAACATCAATCACGCCTACCATGACATCCTTGCCCCTTAAGAGCTCAATCAAATCCATGGGGACCTGAGAGTGTTGACACTCAAGGCTGACCTGGTTGATTTTGCTTTTTGCCAAGGACGGAAAAATCTTCTCGTACTGTCTCCACTCTTGACCCAAGGTTTTCTTCCAGTCGTTATTGGCCTTGATGCCGTATCCATAGCAAATATGAACGGCCGTTGTGCATTTAAGGCCCTGCGCTGCGCGCTCAAGCGCTTGCACGCCCCAGTCCGCGGCCTCCTCCATATAAACATTGAATGCGGGCTCATCAAATTGAACCACGTCGACTCCGTCCGCCTCAAGTGCTAACGCCTCTTGATTGAGGAGCTCAGCAAAGGCAAAGGCCATCTTGATTCTGCCCTCCTTCTCATTCGTACCTTGACCGTAGTAACGGTCGGCAACAGTATCCACAATAGTCATAGGACCAGGGAGGGTGAATTTAAGTTGTTTACGGGTATGGGCTCTGGCAATACTGGCCTCAAAACGGTGTACTCTGCCCTTCAAGCGAAGGGGGCCGACGACTTGGGGGACCTGCGCGTCGTAGCGGTTGTTACGAATGCCCATCGTGACTTTATTCTCAAAGTCAATGCCCTCGACTTGCTCTAGAAAGCCGTGAACAAAATGTTGACGCGACTGTTCACCGTCACCAACAATATCTAGGCCACAGTCCTCTTGCTCTTTGAGCCACAAGAGTGTCGCGTCGGATTTGTACTGCAATAGTGCGTCGCCACTGGCCTTCCACTGGGGCCAAAGTTTATGGGGCTCAGCGAGCCACTCAGGCTTGGGCAAACTGCCAGCAATGGTTGTTCTAAACATGGGTTAGGTCTCCTTCACGTTGATGGTTTGATTGTTGAGTAGCTTGCGCTTGGGTTAAACCAAACTCACGCGCAATTAATTCATAGGATTTAAGTTGTGACTGAGCGTCATGAGCCCAAGTAATGATCACTATTTCATCTGCTTGTAATTGAACGGCTAGGCGCTCGATTTTAGCTTTCACCTGCGAGGCTGACCCCACCAAAGCATTTGCCTTGAGTTGCGCTAAGCCGTGCATCTCTTGGGGTGTAAATTCTCTGTCGGCTTGGTCTGGATGAAGCAGTGGGCCAATACGCCCGCTATTGCGATCTGTCCTCCAACGTGCACGGCTTTTAAATGCCCACCAAGCCTCGTCCTCGGTTTCAGCAGCCAACGCCCAAACACACACAGCAGCGTAGGGCTTGGGATTTTCCTTTGAAGGCTTAAACCCAGAGCGGTATAAATCCAGTGCTTGCTCAGCGCCTTGCCCCTCTGTAATGAAGTAGGCAAAAGCATACGGTAGCCCCAGGTAAGCCGCCAACTGTGCCCCGTAGTCAGAACTCCCAAGCATCCATACATCCGGCGAGCTCTCGCTGGTTGGGTAAGCATAGACCCCGTGGCCTGGATGTCCAACCCCAGGTGTCGCTCCACTCACCCAAGTACGAAGCTCTATGACTTGCTCGGGAAAGCGGTCAGAGGCATAGCGATCAGGGTTTAAGAGTTGTGCAGTGCGCCCATCACTTCCAGGTGCTCGACCTACCCCTAGATCAATTCGCCCAGGCGCTAAAGCGTCAAGCACCCTAAACTGCTCGGCGACTTTGAGGGATGCGTAGTGGGGCAACATGATGCCTGCGCTGCCAATTCGTATGGTATTTGTCTTAGCAGCGATAGCAGCCATCAAAACCTCAGGCGCAGTGCCCACGATGCTGGGATGCGCGTGATGCTCACTGACCCAGAAACGGTTGTATCCAAGTTGTTCGCATTTTTGCGCAAGCTCGAGCGTTTGTTGTACGGCACGTGAACCCAACTGACCATGAACCGCAACCGATTGGTCTAGTACAGAGAGTTTAAACATTTGATAGGTCAGACTTGTGGGAGGAATTATTTCAATGCTTTGAAACGAGTTCTCTTGGGTTTGGCGCCCTCTTCTCCTAAACGTTTTTTCTTATCTTGTTCGAACTCTTGGTAATTACCGTCAAAGAACGTCCACTGTGAGTCCCCTTCGCAGGACAAAATATGTGTGGCAATCCGGTCCAAGAACCAGCGATCATGGCTGATGACCATCACACTGCCTGCAAACTCGAGTAAAGCGTCTTCTAGGGCTCTGAGTGTTTCAACGTCCAAGTCATTGGAGGGCTCATCCAGGAGTAATACATTGCCGCCCGCAATAAGCGTTTTGGCTAAATGCAAACGCCCTCGCTCTCCTCCGGACAAGGTACCCACTCTTTTTTGTTGGTCTCCGCCGTTGAAGTTAAAACGCCCGCAATACGCTCGACTGGCCATCTCAAACTTACCAACGGTCAAAATATCGAGGCCACCGGAGACATCTTCCCAAACTGTTTTTTCGTTTGATAAATCATCACGCGTTTGGTCCACAAACGCCATTCTTACGGTTGAACCCACTTTGATCTCACCGCTATCTGGAGCTTGTTTACCAGCCAACATCCTAAAGAGTGTGGACTTGCCCGCACCGTTGGGACCGATAATACCGACGATTGCACCTGCAGGCACTTTGAAGCTTAGATTATCGATGAGCACTCTGTCTCCAAAAGATTTGGTGACGCCCACAAACTCTATCACCTCATTGCCCAAGCGCTCCGCAACGGGGATGAAGATCTCCTGAGTCTCGTTACGGGTTTGGTATTCGTGGCTTGAGAGCTCCTCAAATCTTGCAATCCTTGCCTTACTCTTGGCTTGACGTCCTTTGGGGTTTTGTCTGACCCATTCAAGCTCTTTTTTCAACGCTTTGGACAGGGCTTCTTCGCCTTTTTGTTCTTTCTCTAAGCGGTCTTGTTTTTGACTGAGCCAAGTACTGTAGTTACCCTTCCAAGGAATACCGTGACCTCTATCCAACTCCAAAATCCATTCAGCTGCGTTATCTAAGAAATAGCGGTCATGGGTGATAGCAACCACAGTCCCTGGGTACCTTTGAAGAAACTGCTCTAGCCAATCGACTGACTCTGCGTCTAAGTGATTGGTTGGCTCGTCCAACAAGAGCATATCTGGCTTGGATAACAAAAGGCGACAAAGAGCAACACGGCGTTTCTCACCACCAGATAATTTATCAATAAGGGCGTCCCATGGAGGCAGTCGTAGAGCGTCCGCTGCGATTTCAAACTGATGCTCACTATCTGACCCCGCTGCTGCGATGATGCCCTCTAGCTCGCCTTGCTCTGCGGCTAATTTATCAAAATCCGCATCCGGCTCAGCGTAAGCTGCGTATATCTCTTCAAGCCTAGATTTAGCGTCCAAGACCTCGGACATCGCGCCCTCTACAACTTGCCTCACTGTTTGAGTGGGGTCGAGTTGGGGTTCTTGGGGGAGATAACCAATTTTGAGATCCGCCATGGGAAGAGCTTCACCCTCGATTTCTGTATCAAGACCGGCCATGATTTTCAAAAGAGTAGACTTTCCCGAACCATTTAATCCCAGCACACCAATCTTGGCTCCTGGGAAAAAACTCAGCGATATGTCTTTCAAAATATGACGCTTAGGTGGAACTATTTTGCCCACCCGGTTCATCGTAAATACATATTGAGCCATTGAACTAATCTCTTTCTAATGTGTAAGGCCATCGGCCTAGGTTATTCCTTAAGGTGACGATTATCGCTTCTTGGCGCAATCCTGCGCTGAAATCACCTCGTTGCGCAAAATGCACGCTTTTTAAGTATTTTGGACACAGTGGTCTAATTCGTGAGAGAATAGGGTCGTTGACGCCACCAGTTGCCTCAACACCAGCGAATGTGCTGGGATCCATAGCAAAAGATACTTTTTAATTTTTGCACTACTTTGGCTCCAATTGTGTTTCCCGTCGGTCTTTGACTGGATGTTACTTCTCCTTTGTAACGAGTAAGACTGCTACACGCGCTTGATATTGCGCTTATTAAATGAAATTTGAAGAATTGAATTTGGCTCCGGCCATCTTAAAGGCTGTGCGCGAGCAAGGTTACGAAGAACCTACTCCCATCCAAGAAAAATCGATACCCATTATTCTAGAAGGCCATGACCTTTTAGCCGGAGCCCAAACAGGCACTGGAAAGACTGCGGCATTCACGCTTCCCCTTTTGCACAAACTTACCATGTCCAGAAGTGCGACCAACAAGTTTGGCGTGTTTGGCACACGAGCGCTGGTTCTCACGCCAACACGAGAGTTGGCTGCACAGATTGAAGAGTCGGTTCAAAACTACGGCAAGTACTTGCAACTCAAATCTGCGGTCATCTTTGGCGGGGTCGGGATGAACCCTCAGATTGACAAAATCCGACGCGGAGTAGATATTTTGGTTGCAACTCCGGGAAGGCTCCTGGACTTGCAACAACAAGGTCACGTGGACTTATCAACCATCCAAATTTTGGTGCTCGATGAAGCAGACAGAATGTTGGATATGGGTTTTGTTCAAGACGTGCGTAAAATTCTTGCGCTGATTCCTCAAAACAAACAAAGTTTGTTGTTCTCGGCCACCTTCAGTCAAGAGATCAAAGATTTAGCAAATACTTTGCTCAGAAATCCGCAAAGTATTCAAGTCACACCCAGCAACACAACGGTTCAAAGAATCCGTCAAGTTGCCCATCCAGTTGGACGCAACAAGAAAAAAGCCTTACTTGCTCACATCATTCAAACCAACAACTGGAACCAGGTACTTGTGTTTACGAGGACTAAATTTGGCGCCAACCATGTTGCTGAATTTTTGAATAAAACAGGTATCACAGCAATGGCCTTGCACGGCAATAAAAGTCAATCTGCAAGGACCCAGGCTTTAGCCGGATTTAAGAGCGGTGATTTACGCGTATTGGTCGCAACCGACATCGCTGCCAGAGGCATTGATATTGACGATTTACCTCACGTCGTTAACTTTGAAATTCCAAATGTTAGTGAGGATTATGTTCACCGAATCGGACGCACGGGGCGAGCCGGTGCAAGTGGAGAAGCCATTAGTCTTGTTTCTTTAGATGAGCAGGGATTTATGCAAGAAATCGAAAAATTCACACACCAAACCATTCCAACCGAAACTGTCGAGGGCTTTGGACCCGAGGCAAACGAGAAGGCTGAGCCCATCGCGATGGGACGACAAACGTTATGGGGCGGAGTGGGTAGACCACCAAGCCGTGACGTAATGGCTCAAGCAGCCCGTGCAGCTCGTCAAGAAATGATGGAACGAATTCGTGAGAAAAAGAAACCCTCTGGCTCCAACGCCGGTCAAAGGCCCCATGCCTCTGATAGACGTGCACAGACCCCTCGCCCTCATCACCCCCAAAACGACGCAGCGCGAGCTGAGGG
>CAIKNE010000116.1 GCA_903828695.1 uncultured Burkholderiales bacterium
TCCGGCCTAAACGAGGCGGAGAATAAGGGTGTAATCCGGGAGGTCTTTATTTGGCATGACGATTCTGAGTCAAGTGTTCTGTGTACCTTTGATAACGGCAAATTGAGCGCTTTTGAGTTGACCAGGCCGGTGCAGGACTAGGCTCTTGTTGGCGCTTAATTATTAGTGTCGATCTAGACCAGCAAGAACGACGGTAAAATGATTGGTTGTATTTGAAATGTTTAACTTACAGTTGGGCGACAAGCCTGAAAGGAAATAATAATGAATCCAATGCCCCCATCAATGGCAGACCGAGACGGCAAAATCTGGATGGATGGCCAATTGGTGGACTGGAGAGATGCAAAGATCCATGTATTAACCCACACCCTTCATTATGGGTGCGGTGTATTTGAAGGAATACGCGCTTACCCGACGTCTAAAGGGACTGCGATATTTAGATTGCAAGATCATACGGACCGCTTATTTAACAGTGCAAAGATTCTTCGTATGAATATCCCGTTCACCAAAGATGCGGTGAATGAGGCGAACAAACAGGTCATCCGTGAGAACAAACTAGAGAGTGGTTATATAAGACCCCTATCTTGGATTGGGTCCCAAAAGCTGGGCGTCTCCCCTAAAGGAAACACAATCCATCTGATGGTTGCAGCTTGGGCATGGGGTGCTTACTTGGGTGAGGAGGGAATGGAGATGGGTATTAGAGTGAAGACCTCTAGTTACACGCGTCACCATGTCAACATCACCATGACGCAAGCCAAAGCGGTGAGCAACTACACCAACTCAATTTTGGCCAACATGGAGGTAACCGACGACGGGTACGACGAGGCGTTGCTTTTAGACACTTCAGGTTTCGTATCTGAGGGAGCAGGTGAGAACGTCTTTGTGATCAAAGGCGGTGTAATTTACACCCCTGACTTATCGGCTGGTGCGTTAAACGGCATTACGCGCAATACGATCTTACACATCGCTGCAGATCTTGGAATTGAGGTTGTTCAAAAGAGGATTACCCGTGATGAGATGTACATTGCAGATGAGGCGTTCTTCACGGGCACCGCTGCAGAGGTAACCCCGATCAGAGAATTAGACCGGGTCGCAATTGGCGCGGGAAAACGTGGTCCCTTGACTCAGAAAATTCAAGCCGCATTCTTTGATATCGTGAATGGGCGCAACGATAAATACTCACACTGGCTGACATTAGTTTAAGGATCGATAAATGAGCAAAGCTATTGTTGTCGAGGCTGGGGATTTAAATGGACATGGGGGTGTTTACTGCCCCAACCCCAAAGCGGATATGAAGCTTTGGAACTCTCATCCCAAAGTTTACTTAGATGTTGCTAAAACCGGCGAAGCAAAGTGCCCTTACTGTGGCACCGAGTACAAATTAAAACTCGGTGAGACTGAGCAGCTTGGCAAGCATCACTAAAAGGGTATTGATCATTGCTCCTCAGTGGATTGGGGATGCAGTGATGACAGAGCCTTTGGTCAATGATTGGGCACAAAGTGGATTTGAGGTCAGCGTTGCTGCATTACCTCATATCGCACCCGTTTTTAGGGCTATGCAAGGTGTAGAGCATGTGGTGGAGTGGAGTTTTGAGCGCAAAAAACTAGAGCTCAATAAACGCCTGGAGACCGCGAGACATTTGCGGGGGCATTTTGAGGTGTGCGTGGTATGCCCCAACTCATTTAAGACGGCCCTCATTCCTTGGTTTGCAAGAATTCCTGAGCGAGTGGGTTATGTGGGAGAGTTGAGACGCTGGCTATTAACCAAGGCACTACCCAACCCTTACCGCAATCACAGGGGATCGATGGTGGGCTTTTATAAAGCTCTAGGCCCCCCGCATACTGCGCCTACTTTAGCAAGAGCAAATAAAAAGTCCACTGATGAGCGTGCGCTGGATGTGCCTCATTTGCATGTTGAGGAGGCTTTGATACAAAAGGCAATCTCTTTGCATCATTTAATCCGCGGGGAGTACACCGTTATTGCACCAGGCGCTGAGTACGGTCCCGCCAAGCGTTGGCCCATTGAATACTTCGCAGAGCTTGGGCATAGGGTTTGCGAGACAGGTGGGACTGTTGTTATCCTTGGCGGTAGCGCAGACCGGGTAGTCGCTGAGCAAATTAAAATATACAGCGAGGAGAAAGCTCAGGAGTTGACAGGGAAAATACAAAACCTTGCCGGTGAGACCTTGCTCTCTGAAGCTATCGCGCTGATTGCTGGTGCAAAGTGTATTGTGTCCAATGACTCTGGGTTGATGCATATTGGAGCTGCCCTGCGGGTTCCGCAAGTTGCTATTTTTGGCTCCTCAAGTCCCTTGCATACTCCCCCACTCAGTGCTCAAGCTAAAGTCCTTTGGCTGTCATTGCCCTGTGCGCCGTGCTTTAAGCGTATTTGCCCCCTAGGGCATACCAACTGTCTAAAGGGAATAACGGTTGGACAAGTAGAAGAGGCTGTACAGAGTTGTTTGACGCTTTAGCTTAGTTTTCAGTTAACTGTGTACAGTGTGCTAAAGAATAATATCCCTTTTTCCTAAAGCCTTGGGAGTCAACTTGCTTTATCAAAATTGGGTAGTCTAACTATAAAAGCGCTCCCCCCTCCTGCTCTGTCTTCGTAGTGAATAGAACCGCCATGTCTTTCGCAGATGGTTTTAACAAGTGACAAACCTAGGCCAGCTCCAGAACTTTGTGATGCAAGAGTGCGTTTTGGTTGATTTCTTATTTTTTCTTGGTTGGTGTGTTTGGATCTGTAAAAAGGCTCAAAAATTTTAGCTTGTTCGTCTTTAGCGACCCCTGGTCCGCGGTCTAAAACCGCTAGTTTTATGAAAGCATTGTTCGAATTTGACTCCAACCCCATTTGAACCGTGGTGAGAGCAGGATTGGGTTCGGACTTGAGTCTTGCGCTTGAAACATTGTTCAACTCAATGAGACCAATGGATGAGGCGTGTTTGTCTGCGTTATCCAGTAAATTTCTGATAACGCGTCTGAGCAGTTGTGGGTTTCCAAGCGTTAGATAGCTCTGAGGACTAGGACCGAGGTCGAGTTCAGCGTTTTTGTGAGAGCACTCCTCGCTTGCCAATCCGGTCAGGTCTACGATCTCCAACTCACCCAAATGGGATTGGGGCGCGTCGAGTCGACTGGCGGTTAATATTTCATCTACGAGTTGATCAAGCTCAATGATGCTTCGAGTCATCTCCAGTTTTAAATGCGTTGGCGCTGACTCACCCATCAGTTCAAGTGCCATACGAATTCGTGCAAGCGGGGTGCGCAGTTCGTGAGAGGCATTGGCGAGCAAAGACTTATGAGAGTTGACGAGGACCTCAATTTGATCTGCAGAGGAATTAAATTGCTCTGCAAGATAGGCGATTTCATCATGACCCTGCACTTCAACACGTGCGCTCAGATTGCCTTCTCCCCACATGGCGACACTATTTTTTAAATTCTCAAGTCTGCGCGTTAGTCTGCGAATCACAGGGTAAGCAGCAAAAGAGACACTAACTCCCACTAATATGAGTAGCCAAAGCCATCCATACCTTTGGCCAGACCAGAAAGGACGAGCAGATTTATGGGGTAGGTAAATATGGAGCCAATCACCGCCGGTCGTTTGAACCAAAAACTCAGAACCCGGACCATATAGGCCGTGTTGTACGGACGGCTCGGGAGCCAGGGGTGGTTGTGTTGATGGCGTCGACTGCGCTTTCTCATCTTCACTAGATGAGCCGTCGGAGGCCAATTGATTTTTTTTACGAATAAAGCCGTGAGCAATCACAGCGCCTTCATTGTTTCGGATCGTAATCTCACGGGGCAAGGGTTCATAAGTAGCTCTATTGATCCAGCCCAGTAAAACGGTGAGCACTGCGATTGTTAATATGAGGGTGAGCCACAGGCGAAAGTAAAGTTTCTTGCCCAGAGCTTTAAAAATGGTATTCATCAATCTTGTTGTTTAGCGAAAACGTATCCTACTCCTCTTACGGTTAGGATGCGTTTTGGATTTTTTATATCACTTTCGATACTCAGGCGAATTCTGCCAATGTGCACGTCAATGGATCTGTCAAAGGCGTCTAGTTCTCGTCCCCGAACGGACTCCATGATTTGGTCGCGACTCAGAACTCGACCAGCGCGCTCGGCAAGCACTAGTAACAAATCAAACTGATAGGAGGTGAGGTCACAAATTTTGCCAGCGACGGAGACAGTACGTGAGTTTTTATCAATTTCTAGGGAGCCAAATTCAAGAGCTTCTTTATCACTCTCGGCCTCTAGCTCAGAGGAATTGCGGTGGCGGCGCAGGACTGCGCGGATGCGGGCTAACAGTTCTCTGGGCTCAAAGGGTTTGCCAATATAGTCATCTGCACCTAGCTCCAAGCCGACAACTCGGTCCATTGGATCGCCCTTGGCGGTTAGCATGAGAACAGGAGTTGAATTCAGTGCGCTAGGTAGGGCGCGAATTTTGCGGCAAACCTCAAGCCCATCCATGTCAGGGAGCATTAAATCAAGAATGATGAGTTGAAAGGGGCTATGGACTTGATGTAAGAGTTGCAGACCTTGGGTTGCTGAGGGTGCGTGCGTCACGTCAAAACCAGACTGATGTAAGTATTCTGTCACCATCTGAGCAAGTCTAAAGTCATCTTCAATGATTAATAAGCGTTCCATGCATTCAATCTCTTTGCTTGTTTTGTAGGAGGGTGGAGGCTTTTTGTGAAAAGCTCCAAACAAAGTATGAGGATGCCCGAGAAAGCCTTCTATGGATTGAACTGCGTGTAAAGAAACGTAAAACCAATTGACCGTACAGATCTCTCTAAAGGGGTGCGGGGGGTAGAGCTGAGTGAGCAATCCAGCAAAGCTCTTAAGAGTCCTCCAAGGAATAGGCGCTGCGAGTTTGACGATCAACCAAGAAAAGAAGCAATAAAACGGGGCAACCCAGAAATGCAGTAGCGACAAAGAAATACGAAAAACCGAATTGATTCACAAAAACGCCTGAAAAGCCAGCCAAGAATTTAGGCAATAAAAGCATTACAGAGCTTAGCATGGCGTATTGTGTTGCTGAGTACTTAATGTTGGTCAAGGACGAGAGGTACGCAATAAATGCTGCAGATGCAATACCACTGCTCAGGTTGTCCGCTGAAATTACACCAATTAAGGCGCGGACATCGTGTCCATGTTGGCTGAGCCATGAGAAAAGTAAATTGCTTACAGCGCTCAAACACGCGCCCCATATGAGGATACGCATGACACCAAAGCGCATGGACAATGAACCCCCAATAAAAGCGCCAAGCAGCGTCATGATGACGCCGTAGATCTTCGTGACCGTTGCGATTTCTGTTTTGGTGTAACCCATGTCAACGTAGAACGGATTAGCCATGATGCCCATGACGATATCGCTGATTCGGTAGGTTGCAATAAGAGCGAGTATCGTTAAGGCGCGCCATTGATAACGTAAATAGAAGTCAGCAAAAGGCTCAACTACGGTGGCATACAACCACGCTTTGAAATGGGCTGGTTTTTGAAGGGGCTGCACAAGCGGCTCCCTTGAGAATAGGACCGTAAAAACACCCACTAGCATCGACCCAGCCATCCAAAGGTACGCACTCATCCAGCCCGAGTCGTCTTGAACGCCTGCGCTCGTGGAATTGTCGGAATAAAACGAAGCAAGCCACAATACCCCAGCTCCGGACCAGATCATGGCGAGCCTGTAACCGGTTTGATAGCAAGCAGCTAGTGCGGCTTGCAAGTGAACAGCAGCGGATTCAATTCGATATGCGTCTAGGGCGATGTCCTGTGTTGCTGATCCAAAAGCAACGAGCAATGCAAAAAGAACGAGCTGATGCAAATTTGAATGCGGGTCGGTAATGGCCATGCCTACAAGCCCTAAACAAACTAGCCCTTGTGCAATGAGGAGCCAAGCTCGCCTGCGACCGAGTAAGCTGCCAAGGTAGGGAATTTTTACGTTATCAACTAAGGGGGCCCATACCCACTTAACCCCATAAGCCAGACCAATCCAGCTTAAAAAGCCGATGGTCGCTAAATCAATACCCGCCTCTCTTAGTCTAAAACTGAGCGTTCCCAAGACGAGCATGAGTGGCAAACCCGCAGAAAATCCAAGGGTGAGCATACGAAGGCAAGGCGGGGTTAAGTAAACTCTCAACCAAGCCGGCGCCCTGGGCTTGAAGGTGGAGGAAATGGATGAAACAAATTTACGCATCCCCGTATTGTCAACGATCTTCGAGCACTGCTTTTGTACTCGGTTGCGTAGAGGTTGTGTATAAAGCGTATAGTTGCACCTTAAGCACAGATGCATTGAAATTTGAGTAATGGAATTTGGATAATGGAATTTGGATAATGCGTTTTGGTTGGTTACTTCTTTTTATCTTATCAGTCCTCAACCCAGCTCATGGGCGTGAGGGTATAGAGGCGGGCCAAGAATCTGCATTTACAAAACTTATACCCGCGGACCAAGTAGAGAGTCAAGCTAGAGCTCAATATTACCTGCTCTTAAATGATGCTAAAGCGCACCGAGCTTTAGCCCCAGAGACGCATCCGTTATTTATTCGAGTCAATACGATCACTCGTCGCTTGATACCTTTTGCGAGAGCTTGGAACGCGAGGGCTAGAAATTGGCGCTGGGAGATTAATGTGATTGGTTCCAATACAGTCAACGCCTTTTGTATGCCTGGGGGGAAAATCGCTGTTTACTCTGGACTTATTCAGCAACTGAAGCTAAATGATGATGAACTCGCCATGGTGCTTGGACATGAAATGACACATGCAGTCCTTGAGCATTCGCGCGAACAAATGGGTAAAAGCTTTGTAACCCAAAGCGCAGCAAGAGTGGGTGGGTTTGTAGTTGCGGGGGTATTGGGTGTTGACCCACGAATGACCGATATGGTGGCAAGAGGCGGGTCGCAGTTGCTGCTCTTAAAGTTTAGTCGGCAAGACGAAACCCAGGCTGACTTGGTTGGGATGGAGATGGCTGCTCGAGCAGGTTTTGATCCTCGCGCTGCGATAAGTCTATGGAAAAAGATGTCTATGCTGGAGAAAAACACGCCCAATGCTTGGCTGAGCACCCATCCAGCCAATTCGAAACGAATTCAAGATTTAGAAAATAACTTAAACAAAGTCATGCCCCTTTACTTAAGGGCGACTGACAACCGAGCGTACTAAATTTTGTTGCCAATGTGCGCCTTATTTCTGGAAAGCGCTAAATCGCACTGACGCTGACGCTCTCGAGCTTTGATCTTTTGCTCATTTGTGGTTTTGTCAAAGCAGTGATCACAACTGACCCCGAGCTCAAATTTGCTGGAGTGCTCGTCTGTATTGGTAATGGGCTGGCGGCAAACTCTGCACAGATGGTATTGGCCCGGTTGTAAAGAGTGGTCTACAGTGACCCGTTCATCAAATACAAAGCACTCTCCTCTCCAAAGGCTTTGTTCGCTAGGAATGGTTTCAAGGTATTTGAGGATACCCCCTTCTAGGTGGTAAACCTCATCGTATCCAAGGCTTTTCATATAGGCTGTTGATTTCTCACAGCGAATGCCACCGGTGCAAAACATGGCAACTTTGGGTTTGGGGCTGCTCTCATCGTTCAGTGCAGGAGCTTCTTTTACCCAGCTCGCAAGATCCGTAAATTTCTTGATCTTGGGGTCAATCGCTCCTTGAAAGGTTCCCAACTCAACTTCGTAGTCGTTTCGAGTATCGATTAAAACGACATTAGGATCTTCGATAAGCGCATTCCAATCCTCTGGCTTGACGTAGGTGCCAGTGGTTACATTGGGATCCAACTCTGGGACGCCAAACGTCACAATTTCTTTTTTCAATCGAACTTTCATCCGACGAAAGGGTTTGATGTGTGTCCAAGACTCTTTGTGTTGGAGGTCTTTAAATGCAGGATCCTCTCTTAGAAAAGCGAGCACCGCACGAATATTTGCCTCGTCGCCAGAGATGGTGCTGTTGATGCCCTCTCGTGCGAGAAGAATGATACCTTTGATGTTTTGAGCCTCACAAAACGCAAGAATGGGTTCCCGGCGCGCCTCAAAATCGGGAAGATCAACGAATTTATAAAAAGCCGCCGTTAGGTAAAGGGGCTTATTTTCGATGACAGGATGGTCCTGCGTAGTATTCATCTGAGAAGAATTGGGTAGTAGTCGAAAGCACGACGAAAGAAGTTAGGAGTATCTTCCCCCAACAAATCAGTGTCATTTTAATTCAAGGATCCTGTAGGAATCCCCTACCGATTCATTCACTGCAATTGATTTGACCTGAATCAAACCGTGAATTACGCTCCAACAGCGAAGGCAAATTCGGACAAATTGGATGCGTGAGTTGAGTTTCGTTTTCAAAATTGGCTCTCCGCGATCATTATCAAGTGTGAACCTAATGTTCCTCGGTTTATGAGTTGCTGAGACGGCGCGCGCACTCAGGAATATTTTGGGTAGTGCAAAAGTACTCAGCGCCTTGTGATAATTTACAAGAGAGTGGTTAAATTTTGTCTTTCGTTCGTGCTAAATTAGTGAACGTAACCAAGCTATAAATAACACAACTCATCACAAGGAAACTGGATATGGAATTCAAAAATAAAACTGCACTTATTACAGGATCGACGAGTGGAATTGGCTTGGCAATTGCAAAGAATTTAGCGTCAAAGGGGGCCAATATCGTACTCAATGGGTTTGGAGACACAGCAGAGATCGAGGGTATCCGTTCAGCGATTGTTAAAGACTTTGGAGTTAAATGCAATTACTCCAACGCAAACATGCTTGAGCCCGAGCAAATTCGAAAAATGGTAGGTGAGGCGGTTGAACAGTTCGCAGGCATTGATATTTTGGTGAACAACGCAGGCATTCAACACGTAGCGCCAATAGACGAATTTCCAGAAGATAAATTTGACGCCATCATTGCGATCAATTTGGTTTCATCATTTCATACCATCAAAGCAGCACTGCCTAAGATGAAAGAAAAGGGTTGGGGCAGAATTATCAATATTGCGTCTGCACATGCGCTTATTGCATCACCCTTTAAATCTGCCTATGTTGCCGCAAAACACGGTATTGCAGGGTTGACGAAAACAGTAGCTCTAGAAGTCGCCGAAAAAGGAATTACCTGCAATGCAATTTGTCCGGGCTATGTTTGGACTCCATTGGTTCAAAAGCAAATACCTGACACCATGAAGGCGCGTAACATGACTGAGGAGCAGGTCATTAGTACGGTCTTACTGGCAGCCCAGCCCACCAAGAAATTCGTGACTATGGAGGAGGTTGCTGCTATGGCTGCCTATATGGCATCCCATAGTGCGGCATCAGTTACGGGCACAATCATGCCCATAGATGGCGGATGGTCTGCGCATTAAGGGAGTGATAAAAAACCCAACATGGTGTTGATTCAAATAGGTAATTTTTAAAAATCACTTATTTGAACCTTGCTTGTACCTTGATCTGTAGCCACTAATGGAGCGGATCTTAGATTGCAAAATCATAATCAATGGTCAGCGGGGCATGGTCTGAGAACCTTTCCTCTTTGTAGACGCTACTGGCCTTAGCATTTTTTGCGAGCTCATGGGTCGCTAAGTGGTAATCAAGTCGCCACCCCACATTGTTCGCCCATGCTTGTCCCCTGTTGCTCCACCACGTGTAGCACTCAGCTGTCGTGTCCGGATGAAGCAGTCGGTAAACATCAGACAGTCCAACCTCCTTGATCAATTTATCCATCCACACTCTCTCCTCGGGGAGAAAGCCGCTGTTTTTTTGATTACTGCGCCAATTCTTTAAATCCTGCTCTTTGTGTGCGATATTGATATCGCCGCACAAAATGAATTGACGAGAGTCTTTAAGCGATGCCAAGTGTGGGCCCATTGAGTCTAGAAATCTGAACTTGGCCTCTTGGCGTTCTTCTCCTGAGGAGCCGCTTGGAAAGTACGAACTGATGATAGAGAGTTTTCTTTGGGGGGTATCAAAGCGAAGCTCGATATAGCGCCCTTCTGCATCGAACTCAGTATTGGCAAAACCAATGACTACATCGCTGGGCTCGTGTTTGGAGTAGATGCCGACTCCAGAATAGCCTTTTTTCTCAGCGAAATGAAAATAGCCCTTAAGCCCACCCAGGGCACTCAAGGAATCATCTAGATCATCTTGTTGTGCTTTGAGTTCTTGAACGCAAATACAATCAGCTGTAGATTTTCGAAGCCAAGCGTCTACGCCTTTCTTAGAAGCAGAGCGCACGCCGTTAAGGTTAAGAGTAATAAGTTTGAACAAAAAGGATCCTTTGATGAAAGACAACGAACTAGCTCAGGACTTACTTGCGCAACATTTCGTGCAGTTTGCTTTAGATTGTGGTGTTTTAAAGTTCGGCGAATTTAAAACCAAAGCAGGCCGACTCTCCCCCTACTTCTTTAATGCCGGTCTTTTTAATGATGGTGCAAGACTTGGCAAACTAGCCCAATTTTATGCTCAGCGTATTTTAGCGAGCGGTTTAGAGTTTGATATGTTATTTGGTCCTGCTTACAAAGGAATTCCATTGGGAGCTGCGCTCAGCGTTGAGCTGGCAAGGTTGGGTCGAAATGTACCTTTTGCTTACAACCGTAAGGAAGCAAAAGATCACGGCGAGGGGGGCACAATTGTTGGCGCGCCGCTACAAGGTCGTGTGCTGATCGTAGATGATGTGATCAGTGCAGGCACTGCCGTTCGAGAAAGTGTGGCGCTGATCAAGGCCAGTGGCGCAACCCCTTATGCGCTAGCAATTGCGCTGGACAGGCAAGAGCGTGCAACCCACGTCCAGGACGGTAAAGTGGTGGACGCGCCCCTCAGCGCAATCGATTACATTAGACAAGAAATTGGGTTAAAAGTGTGCACTGTCTCTTTGCTTGAAGATTTACTGAAGTACTTACAAAGCACTCAGGATCCTTTACTCGCACCGCATTTACAAAGCGTAAAAAATTACCGAGATAAATACGGTGCAATTTAAACTCTCAGATTAAATCGCTTCGCCTGTTTTAAGCTTTAGGCCAATTTTTTCTTTAAGAGCTCAGTTAGCTGCTGAGGATTTGCCTGACCTTTACTTGCTTTCATCGCTTGCCCAATGAGTGCGTTGAAGGCTTTTTCTTTGCCTGCCTTGAACTGAGCGACGTTATCTGCGTTGGCTGCCAAGACCTCATCAATGAGTCTCTCAAGCGCCCCTGAGTCGTTCACTTGTTTAAGTCCTTTAGACTCAATCAACGCAGAAATCTTTGTCGAAGAATCTGTCCAAAGTGCGTCGAGAATAATTTTCCCGGAGTTGTTGGAGATCTCGCCATTTGCAATCGTAGAGATGAGCTCAGCCAGTATTTGCGCTGAAACCGGGCAGTTATCAATTTCTAGATCTGCTTCATTTAATCTGCGTGACAACTCGCCCATGATCCAGTTGCTGGCAAGCTTTGCTTGCCCACATGCTGCGACTGTTGCTTCAAAGTAACTTGCCATTTGTTGACTTTGAGTAAGCGTTGTGGCGTCATACTCGGGCAATCCGTAGGTGCTGACAAATCTTTGTTCCATGGCTCTGGGTAGCTCTGGCATGGAGCCGCGAATCTCATCAATCCACTGCGATGCAATGACGAGTGGCGGTAGATCTGGGTCTGGAAAGTAGCGGTAATCAGCTGCGTCCTCCTTCGTTCGCATAGCGCGTGTTTCCCCGCTCTCGGGATCAAATAGGACTGTTGCTTGCTCAATTACTTTGCCATCTTCTAGCTGCTCTATTTGCCATCGAATCTCAAAGTCGATGGCTTGTTGCATGAATTTAAAGCTATTGAGGTTCTTTATTTCCCTGCGAGTACCCAGGGGTGCACCTGGTTTGCGAACGGAGACGTTGGCATCACACCTAAAGGAGCCTTCTTGCATATTGCCGTCACAGACTTGGATCCAGGTGACGATTTTGTGCAGCTCTTTTGCGTAGGCAACCGCTTCTTGACTTGAGCGCATATCCGGTTCTGTAACGATTTCTAGGAGAGGCGTGCCCGCGCGGTTTAAATCGATCCCACTCATGCCCACAAAGTCTTCGTGCAGTGATTTACCCGCATCCTCTTCCAAGTGAGCGCGTACCAGTCGTACCGTCTTTTGCGTTGTGCCCATAAAGAAAGATACCTCACCGCCTTGTACGACGGGGATTTCAAACTGGCTGATCTGATAGCCCTTGGGAAGATCGGGATAGAAGTAGTTTTTTCTAGCAAAGATGCTTCTATGGGCGACGTGCGAGCCTAAAGCAAGTCCGAGTCTAATGGCACATTCGACTGCGCGCTTGTTCATGACGGGTAAGGCGCCAGGGAGTGCTAAATCAACGGCGCAAGCCTGCGAGTTGGGTTTTGCGCCAAACTGCGTAGACGCCCTTGAAAAGATCTTGCTGTGAGTAAGGAGCTGCGCATGGGTCTCAAAACCAATAACAACCTCATAGCCTTGAACTAAGGGCGGATCATTGGGAGCGCTCGGTATAGATTTTGTGTCGGGTTTACTCATTTCAGATCTCCCGACAAAGCGGGGCTCATGGTGTGCCACTGTGTTTGAAGCTGATATTGGTGTGCAACGTTCAAGAGTTTTGACTCTTGAACGTAATTTCCGATGAGTTGCATGCCAATAGGTAGGGGTTTTACAGATTTGCTCATGCCGCATGGAACACTCATCGCGGGTAATCCTGCCAAGGAGGCTGGGAGCGTAAAAATATCGGCTAAGTAGCTACTTAGGGGATCAGCGGTTTTCTCGCCCAGACCCCAAGCCGTTGACGGAGCAACGGGTCCCATGATCAGGTCGCAGTGCTTAAAGGCTAGCTTGAAATCTTCAGCAATCATGCGCCGTATTTTCTGAGCTTGCAGGTAATACGCGTCATAGTAGCCGTGCGATAAAACGTAGGCACCTGTCATGATGCGTTTTTTGACTTCTGAGCCAAAACCCTCTGCTCTTGATTTTTTATACATCTCCATCAAGTCGCCATATTCTTGTGCGCGATGCCCGTAGCGAACACCGTCAAAGCGACTCAGGTTTGAGCTGGCTTCAGCGGGTGCGATTATGTAGTAGACCGGAATGGAGAGTTCTGTTTTGGGGAGGGAGATGTGTACAAACTCAGCGCCTAAGCCCATCAATAAGGACTTTGCTTGCTCCAGTGCGGCCTTGACCTCTGCGTCTAAGCCTTCTCCGTAAAATTCTTTCGGGAGCCCAATTCGCAAGCCCTTGATGGACTGAGTTAACTGCTTTGTAAAGTCCTCAGCTGGAACGTCCAAGGACGTGGAGTCGCGGTCAAGATCTGGACCACACATTGCGCCTAGTAAAAGTGCGCAATCCATTGCGTCCTTGGCCATAGGGCCGGCTTGGTCAAGGCTGGACGCGTAGGCGATCATTCCGTAACGGGACGCGCGACCATAGGTTGGCTTAATGCCCGTCACGCCGCAAAAACTAGCAGGTTGACGGATGGAGCCCCCGGTATCTGTACCTGTGGCTGCAGGGGTCAGGCGAGCGCTAACAGCAGCGGCGCTGCCCCCGGACGACCCTCCTGGGACCGCATTTAAGTCCCACGGGTTCAGGACTGGACCATAAGCTGAGTTCTCGTTGGAGGAGCCCATGGCGAATTCATCACAGTTGAGCTTACCCAAGGGGACGCATCCAGCCTGCGCAAATTTGCGCACCACAGTTGCGTCAAAAGAAGATCTATAGCCTTCAAGCATTTTGGAGCCCGCAGTGCTTGGGAAGTCTTTGGTTACAAAGACATCTTTATGTGCAATGGGGACGCCCTCTAGCGCCCCTGCTTGGTTGTTATCAATGCGCTCTTGACTGGCCTTGGCCATTTGGAGGGTTACATCTGGGTTGTGGCTTAAAAAGGAGCCCAGTTTGTCTTTTTCAATACGGTCCAGGAAGTGACTGGCAACTTCAACAGCCCCCAGCTTTTTACTTCGAAGTGCTGAGCTGAGCTCGGCGACGCTTAAATCATGTATTTCACTCATTCGACCACCCTTGGCACTAAAAAGAGGCCGTTTTCAACGGCTGGGGCGCTCAGTTGGTGAGCTTCTCTCTCATCAAATTCGCTCACCACGTCTTCGCGCAGTCTGAGCTCTACCACTTTGAGTAATTCTGCTGGATGTGCAAGCGGAATGACTCCCTCTGTATTGACGGCGCTAATTTGTTCAACAATTTCGAAAAAACTGTTAATTTGGGTCAGCATGCGTGCTCCCTCCTCTGCCTTTAACTCAAGGCGTGCTAAATGCGCTATTCGGCGTATATCTTCGGGTTGTAATGCCATGATTTTGTGTTCAAAGTCTAGTCAATGGGGTCTAATCTAGGAGGGTTATGTAAAAAATTCACATTAATTGGTGTGCATCGGGTATTATCTCGCCTTTAACGTTTTACTGAGTCAATAAGCTTAATACAATAGTACTTTGATCAAACATATACTTTTAGGGTATGTTTGGGTCATTTTCGTGGGTTTAGAGCTGTGTTACTTAGATATTTGAGAGGTATTTAATGTTTGGTGCATTTCGTCGGTATTTTTCAACCGACTTGGCAATTGATTTAGGTACAGCCAATACGCTGATTTATGTTCGGGATAGAGGGATCGTTTTGGATGAGCCCTCCGTTGTGTCTATTCGTCACGAAGGCGGCCCACAAGGCAAAAAAACAATTCAAGCTGTCGGGCATGAGGCTAAGGCTATGCTGGGCAAAGTTCCAGGCAACATTGAAGCAATTAGGCCCATGAAAGACGGCGTGATTGCAGATTTTACGGTGACTGAGCAAATGCTCAAGCAGTTCATCAAAATGGTTCACCCCCGCTCGCTTTTAAAACCCAGCCCAAGAATTATTATTTGCGTTCCCTGTGGCTCGACCCAGGTTGAGCGGCGTGCTATTCGTGAGTCTGCCCTAGGTGCTGGGGCTTCCGAGGTTTATTTGATTGAAGAGCCAATGGCTGCAGCCATTGGGGCTGGCTTGCCCGTCAGTGATGCAAGCGGCTCAATGGTGGTCGATATCGGAGGCGGTACAACCGAAGTCGGTGTGATCTCCTTGGGCGGTATGGTTTACAAGGGAAGTGTCAGAGTCGGTGGAGATAAATTTGATGAGGCAATCATCAACTACATCAGACGTAACTACGGTATGTTAATCGGCGAGCCCACAGCCGAGTCGATTAAAAAACAAATAGGTTCAGCTTTTCCGGGCAGCGAAGTCAAAGAAATGGAAGTCAAAGGACGCAATTTGAGCGAGGGTGTTCCTCGCTCATTCACGATCTCCTCCAACGAAATTTTAGAAGCGTTGACCGACCCATTGAACAACATTGTCTCCGCTGTTAAGAATGCCCTTGAGCAAACTCCCCCCGAATTGGGCGCCGATATTGCAGAGCGTGGAATGATGCTCACCGGTGGCGGCGCTTTGCTGAGGGATCTAGACCGTTTAATGGCTGAGGAAACTGGGTTGCCCGTTTTAGTCGCTGAAGATCCGCTCACCTGTGTGGTGAGGGGCTGCGGTTTAGCTTTAGAACGCATGGAGCGTTTGGGCTCTATTTTCACAAGCGAGTGAAAAAGGTTTCTCCTTTTTATCAATTTTTAACGCAGCTTGGCCGCGTGTAATGAGAGCCCCTTTCGTGTCCTTTGGTACGCTAGAGTCTTCCCCTCCGCCCTTCTTTAAGCAAGGGTACTCTGCACTGACAAAGCTCGTTTTCTATGGAGCTTTGTCGCTCTTTTTAATGATGGGCGACTCGCGCTTTAACCTCTCGCAGCCACTTCGCACAGGACTCTCCTTTGTTCTTTATCCTGTCCAGTGGATTGCGATGCGTCCCAATGTTTGGTGGAATCAAATCCAGGAAATGACCCAGGACCGCGAGCTTGCTCAGGACAGTGAGCGGCAAACGCACCAAAAACTATTGCAGCAGTCACTGAGAGCATTACAGGTTGATCAACTGACTTTAGAGAATAAAGAGCTTAGAAATATTTTGGGGCTCAGAGAGCGTATCCAAACCCACGGACTCAGTGCAGAGGTTTTATATGACGCCGCTGATCCTTACACACGCAAATTGATCATTGACAAAGGCGCCATTCAGGGCGTAAGCCTGAGCTCACCTGTTATGGATGAGCAGGGCATCTTAGGGCAGATTACGACGGTTCATCCCTTGGTAAGCGAGGTGACGCTTGTTATTGACAGAGAAAACTCAATTCCTGTTTTAAACACAAGAACGGGTGCAAGAGGCGTTGCATTTGGAGAGGCTGGGGGTGCGCCCCTACTCGAGCTTCGCTACATGGCCACAAATGCGGATATTGAGGTCGGAGACGATTTAACCACAAGCGGCGTGGACGGTGTTTATCCACCAGGAATTCCGGTTGCCAAAGTTGTGCGCGTAGAGAGAAAGGCGGACTCAGTCTTTGCCAGAATTCTTTGTGAACCCCAAGGCAAGGTACAAGGGGCCCGACTTGTGATGGTGCTTGACCCGATACTGACGCAACTACCTGCCAAGCCAATTCCCGAGAAAGTAGTGCCAATGCCGGGGGGGGCTAAAAAATGATTATGCCCAGAGGGCAACAATTATTGTTGCCCGCCAACCCTCTTTTTGTTTTCCTCTCTCTGTTGGTTGCGCTCTTACTTGACATGGTGCAAAACATTGCTCTATTCGGTAATGCCAATTGGGCGCCAGAGATTATGGCCGTGGTGTTGGTTTTTTGGGGCATCCACCAACCACTGAAAGTTGGCATTGGAACAGCATTTTTGTTTGGACTATTAACAGACGTTCATCAGTCCTCCATGCTGGGTCAGCATGCATTGGCATTTACGGCGCAGGGTTTTTTTGCAGTCATGATCCATAGACGGATTTTGTGGTTCAGACTCTCCTCTCAGTCTTTGCAGGTGTTCCCTTTGTTTATAGTTGGTCACTTGATTGAACTCACGCTGCGGATGAGCTCCGGCAGTCCATTTCCTGGC
This sequence comes from uncultured Burkholderiales bacterium, assembly GCA_903828695.1. Classification (GTDB taxonomy): domain Bacteria; phylum Pseudomonadota; class Gammaproteobacteria; order Burkholderiales; family Burkholderiaceae_C; genus Limnohabitans. Next base: position 16,890 of record CAIKNE010000116.1, read on the forward strand.
TGGGGCATATTCTTGTCCCCCGTCATCCAAGCTCTAATGTGGCCATTGGTGACGGAGATCTTACTAGCCCCGCAAAAACGATCACCCAATCCAGATAACACTCGCCCACTATGAGAACGACTGGTTTATTTTTTAGTCAGTTGCAAGGCTCGTTGCTGCAGAATTATTGATAAAGAATAAAGATGAGTTTGATTCGTAACGTTGAGATGGATGTACGCCGCTTTAGGGCGCGAATCTATACGGTCACGTTGATTGTCTTATTGGCATTTTTATTCTTAATATTTAGGCTCATTTATCTTCAAATATGGAGATATCAAGACTTGAACGAGCAAGCGGAGAGTAACCGCACGGCGATTGTGCCGATCGTGCCCAATAGGGGCGTGATCATGGACCGAAACGGCATTGTGCTCGCAACCAATTACTCTGCCTATACGCTTGAGATCACGCCCTCCAAAGTTCAGCTCCCCGTTGATGAGCTCATTGACAGGCTTGCTGAGATTGTCGATATTCAAGGGCGCGATAGAAGGCGGTTTAAGAAACTGCGAGAGGAGTCCAAAAGTTTTGATTCTGTTCCCATTCGTACACGACTTAGTGATCAAGAGGTAGCTCGCTTTGCGGCTCAGCGCTTTCGGTTTCCAGGTGTAGAGATACGTGCACGTTTATTTCGCTCTTACCCTTTTAACGGCCTCGCAAGCCACGTGATTGGATACATTGGGCGTATCAATCAGTCCGAGAAGGACCAGCTCGCAGAAAATGAAGAAGCCAATTACAGGGGAACTGACTACATTGGCAAGTTAGGCGTTGAACAAAGCTATGAGGTGCAGTTGCACGGCACCACAGGCGTGCACGAAATGGAGACCTCTGCTGGAGGTCGTGCAGTTAGGCGCTTGCGCAGCAGTCCCGCGACACCGGGTAATACGGTCGTTTTATCCTTGGACATAAAGCTGCAAAAAATGATTGAGGATTTGTTCGGTACGCGCAGGGGCGCGTTGGTCGCTATGGATCCTAAGACGGGAGAGATATTGGCCTTTGTGAGTAAGCCGACCTTTGATCCCAATTTGTTTGTCGAGGGCATTGATGTTGAGAACTGGAAGGCGCTGAATGACTCCCTAGACAAGCCGCTTTTGAACCGAGCGCTGAGGGGCACCTATCCACCGGGATCAACTTACAAGCCATTTATGGCGCTTGCTGCGCTTCAAACCGGTAAACGCACTCCCTCTCAGCAAATCTTTGATCCAGGCTTTTTTATGTTTGGAAATCACCGTTTTCACGATGACAAAGAGGGTGGACACGGAACAGTTGATATGTACAAATCAATAGTTGAGTCTTGCGATACCTATTACTTTATGCTGGCTCGCGATTTGGGCGTGAATGTGATTCATGATCAGATGCAGCCCCTTGGATTTGGGCAGCTCACGGGGATTGATATTTTGGGCGAAGCTAAAGGTGTGCTTCCTTCAACAGAGTGGAAACGCTTGACTTATCATAAGCCTGAGCAACAACGCTGGTACTCAGGTGAGACGATCTCCCTCGGTATTGGTCAGGGGTACAACAACTTTACGATTTTGCAAATTGTGCAGGCGTTATCCACGGTTGCCAATGATGGCGTGAAAATGAAGCCACATTTGGTGAGAGAAGTTGTAGATGTTGAAACCAAGCAAAGCCGAGCGGTCTCAACAGAGGCTACCGAGCACGTCCCGTTGATTCAGGAAAATATTGATGTCATTAAAAAGGCGTTGGTTGGGGTCAATATAGAGGGCACATCGGCAACCAGTTTTGCGGGGGCTGCTTACACGAGTGCTGGCAAAACTGGTACTGCGCAGGTCTACACGGTGAAAGAAAACGAGAAATACAACAGCAATAAAATAGATGAGCGCATGAGAGACCATGCACTTTTTATGGCCTACGCACCTGCTGAAGACCCGAAAGTTGTGATTGCCCTGGTTGTTGAAAATGCAGGATTTGGAGCGCAAAATGCCGCCCCAATTGCTAGACGAGTATTTGACTATGTACTTTTAGGGCAGTACCCTTCGCAGGAAGACATTGATGCTGTTCAAAAGGGACAAGCTACGCGCCCCATTGGCAAGATCCGCGAGGTTGCAAAGATTTCTTGGCCACCCAAAGATGATCCTAAAGCTAGTCCAACTGAAATACCGGCTATAGCTCAGTAATTTTTTGCTGCTGGGGTTTACACATCTGTGCGCAGAGCTTTTTTGCGTAGCAGCTCACTTAGCACTGCAATCAGAAATGCAAGATTAAATGATCAAGTCCTTGATTTGGGGCCAGATAAAGTCGGAACTCGTTTTGAGTATGAGCAAGCTGACGATGATGATAAAGAAATACCGGACAAAGCTCGCCCCTTTCTTTAGAGCGAGACGCGTGCCCAGGAAGCTACCCAATACATTTGCGATGGCCAAGGGAATTGCCAGGTACCACCAAACGAAGCCTTGAAATGTAAACAATATGAGCGCGGCTGAGTTGCTGGCCGTATTTAAAATTTTTGCGCCCGCTGAGGCGTGAAGAAAATCAAAGCCCAACCAACGTACGAGTAAGAAGACAAAAAAGCTCCCTGTACCCGGCCCAAAAAATCCATCGTAATAGCCAATCAAAGCGCCAATAAATGCCAGCCGAATGGCTTCTTGTTGGGCGGTGAATTTAGGGGAGTGTATTTGTCCCAGGTCTTTTTTGAGCAGCGTGTAAATCAGCAGCGCCAGCAACACAATCGGCAGCGCAGCCTTGAACGAAGTGGCGGGCACGAGCGTCACACACCAAGCTCCGCAGAAAGAACCTATCAAAGCGCAAACGCCCCCCATGAGCAGACCACGCAAAGGCAGGGTCACTTTCTTACTGTAAACCCAAGATGCGAACGCTGTTCCCCAAACGGACGCGGCCTTATTGGTTCCTAGCAAACTGGGGGGGGCTGCGCTTGGGTAGGCCGCAAAAAGAGAGGGCACCATAATCAGTCCGCCCCCGCCGACAATGGAGTCGATGAAGCCTGCCAGACCAGAGGCAAGCGTAATGGTTAGAAGGTGAAAGTAGTCCAAGCTCAGGAAAGGTTTGGGAGTAATGGGGTAAATCTGTACGCACCACAAAAAAACCACCATAACCCGCAAAAGTTAAGGTGGCATTTTTGCTTAAGATTGTACTTACAGTCCAGCGCCTTTTTTTAGCGTCTTCTGAGATGCCTTAGTGGCAATCTTCATTGTCTCCTCAACCCTGACAATTCGTTTACATATTGAGATATGTAATAGTTTCTATCAGTAGCCGTTTAAAACGACTGTTTACTGTAAACGCTAGACCAGCATTGAAGTATGGGTGCTTACCCGAGATTGTTTTTGCTAAAGCGAGTTGATCGCAAGCGGACCCCAGGGTAATAAAGACGGGGGTATATCTCGCCCCTCGGAGTGATTACTTGTGATCACTGGCAATCCAAGCTGCCGCGCGCTCAGCAATCATGAGTGTAGGGCTATTGGTGTTGCCACTCGTGATGTTGGGCATGATACTGGCGTCTACGACACGCAGTCCTTGGATCATCGAACCTTTGCCGTCAAAGACGCGCAGACGAGCGTCCACTACTGCACTAGGATCTGAGCGCAGACCCATCTTGAGTGTGCCAACGGGATGAAAAATTGTTGTACCAATGTCCCCTGCAAGACGCGCCAATTCAGCGTCTGTTTGGAATTGAACGCCTGGTTTGTATTCCTCGGGCTCAAAGGGAGCTAACGCAGGTTGTGAGGCGATCCGTCTGGTAAGACGCAGCGACTCAGCAGCAACTTCCCTGTCCTCATTTGTACTCAAATAGTTGGGCCGAATAAGCGGAGCGTCCTTAAAGTCGGGACTCTCGATATGAACCGAGCCCCGACTGCTGGGGTTCAGATTACACACGCTTGCGGTGATGGCCGCAAACGAGTGAAGGGGCTCCCCAAACGCGTCTAGGCTGAGGGGCTGAACGTGGTATTGCAGGTTGGGAAAATCAAGCCCTGGGTGGCTTTTGGCGAATGCGCCTAGCTGGGACGGAGCCATACTCATGGGGCCACTCCTGGTCAGTGCGTATTCAAGTCCAATCTTTAACTTACCCATCCAACTGTTCGCCAGAGTGTTCAGGGTAGGCGTGTTCTTAACCTTAAAGACGGCCCTGATTTGCAGATGATCTTGCAAATTCTCGCCAACACCGGGAAGATCAACCTTGGGTGTGACGCCCAGCGCTGATAGATGCTGTGCACGCCCAACGCCAGAGAGCTCTAAGATTTGGGGGGAGCCGATACTTCCTGCGCTCAGAATTACTTCCCTGTGTGCTTTGACAATAAAGCGTTCGTTGTTTTGCACAACCTCGACGCCCGAGCAACGGGTAGAGTGGTCGTGGGACGGTTGATCTAAGATTAGCCGCTTGACCTGGGATCCAGTCCAAACCGTGAGGTTGGGTCTTCGTAATACCGAGGGTGACAAAAAGGCTTTTGAAGTGTTCAGTCTAAAGCCTTTGTTTTGGTTCACCTCAAAATAGCCAACCCCTTCGTTGTTACCGGAGTTAAAGTCGGTGGATGCGGGAATTCCGCTTTGCACCGCAGCGAGTGCAAAGGCGTCCAGTATCTCCCAGCGAAGGCGCTGGGTTTGGACATGCCACTCTGCGCCGGCCTTAGAGGAGCGCAGCCGCTCTTTGTAAAACGCAGGGGCTTCTAGTCTATGAATTCGCTCCTCTAAGGCGTCATCCAAGCCCGAGTGCCAAGTGGAGCTGGGGAGATGGTGGTGCTCGTGGAGTTTGAAGAAATCAAGGCTTTTGTCCCAACTCCAAGCTGCATCGTTCACGAGCTCAGACCAACGGTCATAGTCCCTTGATTGACCGCGCATGTAAATCATGCCGTTGATGCTGGAGCATCCTCCAAGCACTCGCCCTCGCGGGTATTTGAGGACTCGCCCGTTAAGACCCTGTGAGGGTTGAGTGGCATAAAGCCAATCGGTGCGCGGGTTACCGATGCAGTAAAGGTAGCCGACTGGAATATGAATCCAGTGGTAGTTGTCCTTTGGGCCAGCTTCTAACAGCAGAACACGTACGCCTGGATCTGCGCTGAGTCGGTTGGCGAGTAAACACCCCGCAGTTCCTGCGCCGACGATGATGAAATCAAAATCAGAACTGTTTGCAGGTGTTGATGTTGAAGGGGTGTTCAAAGGAATGCAATGAGTTAATGTGTTTCAAAAAGCCGGTGAGGGTTGAGTAGCTAACTGAGCCTTTGATGCTCAGCGCTAGCGTCCACCGCTCACGTCAAGCACTGCACCCGTGGTGTAGGAGGCGTCACTGCTGAGGAGCCAGACAATGGCCTTGCCAACCTCCTCTGCGGTTCCTGCTCTTTGCATGGGTACAAGTCCGGCGGAATCTTTAGCACGGTTGGGTTGCCCGCCGCTGGCGTGTATTTCAGTATCAATAATACCAGGGCGAACAGCATTGACCCGAATGCCCTGGGTAGCAAGCTCTCTGGACAAGCCGGTTGTAAAGGAGTCGATGGCACCCTTGCTGGCAGCGTAATCGACGTAATTGGCTGCGCCGCCCAGTTTTGCGGCTACGCTGGATAAATTAATGATGCTGCCGCCCTTGCCACCGCGCTCGGTGCTCATGCGTTTGATGGCTTCTCTAGAACACGCAATGGTGCCTAAAATATTGATGCGCATCATGCGGTCTAAACGCTCCCAACTCATGTCAACGACGTTACTGGTCATATCTACGACGCCTGCATTGTTGACCAGTCCATTTAATGTGCCAAAGTGCGCGTCAATTTGCGCGAACATACTGAGAATTTGGCTCTCTACGCCGACGTCTGCTTGAACACACAGTGTTTTCGCCCCCAGAGCTTCAAGTTGCTTGCATAACGTCTGTGCCGCGGCTTTATTTTGCGTGTAATTCACTACGATGTCCCAGCCTGCTTTGGCGCTGAGAATTGCTGTGGCAGCGCCAATGCCTCGGCTGGCTCCGGTGATGAGTAAAACGGGTTTCAAAGGGTAACTCCAATCATAAAAAAACGGTCGTTAAAAAAAGTGCAGTTGGTGCGTCTGACATTTCATGAATTAAATATGCAAGAGATTTTGGTGTTGGTTTGATCTGAGGTTCAGCAAGGATCGATAATCTAGAGATTGGGCTTGATCTTGGCCTAAGCGTTGAACTAAGCGTTTTTAAGTCTCAGAGGTTCAAACAATTTCTAACTCATTTTAAAAATCATGAAACCCACTGTTGAATATTACTTAGCCCCGTCCAGTCCCTGGACCTACCTAGGGCATGAAAGATTGACAAGCATTGTCGCCTCCACAGGAGTAAATGTACGACTGTTCCCCGTTGATTTGGGTGGTAAGGTCTTTCCAGCAACAGGGGGTTTACCCGTGGGCCAAAGATCTGCACAGCGACAGGCGTATAGATTGGTGGAGCTAAAACGCTTTAGTGAATATTTAAAACTCCCGCTGAACTTACACCCTCAATATTTCCCAGTATCCGCTGACCCTGCAGCAAAGTTAATCATCGCTGTGCAGGAAAAAGAAGGCGCGAGTGCTGCGATGGCTTTAACAGGAGTTATTTTGTCCGCAGTCTGGGTCAGGGAAGAAAACATTGCTGACCCCCATGTGTTGGAGTCGTCTTTGAGGTCGGTAGATCTAAGCTTGGATTATTTGCAGGCTTCTCTCGCCCCCTGGGTACATGATTTGTACGATCAAAATACAATAAACGCCATTGAGTTGGGTGTCTTTGGTTCACCCAGCTATGTGCTAAATGGGGAAATCTTTTGGGGGCAAGACCGCTTGGACTTCCTGCGCGCGAGGCTAGCGACCCTTTAAGGCATTGTCAGTTTAGACAAAAAAACAAACAATCATCAACGAAAAAAACGAAAGGTTATTCAAAATGAGTCATACAGTTCAGCTAAAAGCCAGCGACGGGTTTATGTGTTCCGCCTACGTTGCTATGCCTAAGGTGCCCGTTCGCGGCGCCGTAGTCGTCGTACAAGAAATCTTTGGGGTGAACACACATATTCGCGCCGTAGCCGATAGTTACGCTTTGGCGGGTTTCTTAGCTGTCGCCCCGGCGACCTTTGACCGAGTTCAAAAGGGGGTGGAGATTGGGTATACGCCCGAGGATATGGCCGTTGGGTTTGATCTTAAAGGCAAGGTCGAGGCGTTAGCGGCCCCAGGCGTGATGGCGGATTTACAGGCCGCAGTAGATTACGCAGGTGCCAATGCCAAGGGCAAGGTCGCGATGGTTGGGTATTGCTGGGGTGGGCTGCTCACCTGGAGGAGCGCCGAGCTGGTCCGTGGTTTGAGCGCTGCAGTTCCCTATTACGGCGGAGGTATGACCATGGGGGATGAGCCTAAAAGAAGACCAAGGTGCCCAGTGATGGCGCACTTTGGGGATAAAGATCACTGGATTTCGCTCGAGTCCGTAGAATCGTTTAAGGCTCAACAACCTGAGGCGCAGGTCTATGTTTATGAGGCCGATCACGGGTTTAACTGCGACCACCGGGGGTCTTATGATGTGAAGGCGGCGGATCTGGCGCTGGAGAGAACTCTTGGCTTTATTGTCAAAGAGTTTGCTTAATAAGCAGACGGCTTTAAGATTAAATCAACAGGCGCTAAAAAACAAGCTTTTAAAAATAAGTCTTTTAACAAGCTTGTTTAATAAAACTTCTTTCAATAAGATTGTTTTTTAATCTGCTCAGCAGCTTGGACTGCGAAATAGGTGAGTATGCCGTCTGCTCCTGCGCGTTTAAATGCCAGGAGCGACTCTAAAGCGCAGGCCTCTAAATCAAGCCACCCATTTTGAGCCGCAGCCTGAATCATGGCATATTCGCCTGATACTTGGTAGACAAAGGTAGGCATTTGAAATGCCTCTTTCACTTTGCTGACGATATCCAAATACGGCATTCCTGGCTTTACCATTACCATGTCCGCACCTTCGGCTATATCTAGGGAGACTTCGCGTAAAGCTTCCTGGGCGTTGCCGGGGTCCATTTGATAAACTTTTTTGTTGCTTTTGCCCAGGTTCTTGGCCGATCCCACTGCGTCTCTAAATGGACCGTAAAAGGCGCTTGCATATTTGGCGCTGTAGGCCATGATGCGAGTGTGAATCAGTTGGTGCAGATCTAAATTGGCGCGGATGGCGCCAACGCGACCGTCCATCATGTCGCTGGGGGCGACAATGTCCACTCCTGCTTGAGCTTGGATGAGTGCTTGTTTGACCAAAATATGTGTGGTCTCATCGTTCAAGATATACCCGCTGTCGTCAAGCAATCCGTCTTGCCCGTGACTCGTGTAGGGGTCCAGTGCAACATCAGTCATGACACCAAGCTCAGGGAAGCGGGACTTTAAGGCCTGCACAACTTTGGGAATCAATCCGTTTGGGTTGGCAGCCTCAATGCCGTCTGGCGTTTTGAGGGCTGTATCAATCACTGGAAATAAGGCGAGCACTGGAATGCCCAAGCGAACACAGTTCTCTGCAACGGGTAAGAGCACATCCAGACTCATCCGGTTAACGCCTGGCATCGAGGCAACCGGATCATTTCGCCCCTGTCCCTCTTGGACAAACACTGGGTAGATCAAATCATCTACCCTAAGATGATGCTCACGCACCAATCGGCGAGTGAAATCGTCATGTCTTAACCGGCGAAGGCGAGTGTGTGGGAATAAGGAGGGATGATGCATACAAGTCTTACCTGTGAAATGAGAATAAATGTCGTGATCGGGCATTGTTAGTTCATTCTACGGGTAAAGAAAAAAAATTGCCTTGTCGATCAACAATAAGGTCGTGGGTACAAAATTCCTAAATAAAGCAAAATCATCGCAAAAGGTTTCTGGTTCCTGCTTGGTTAGGGGGCGCTTGGGATTACACTTTACGAATGCTGTGGATTAAATCTTTTCATATTGTTTTTGTAGCGAGTTGGTTTGCTGGCTTGTTTTACCTGCCCCGCATATTTGTGAATCTCGCAATGGTTGAGGCCGGCTCGATCGCCGAGCAGGCCAGGTTGATGTTGATGGCAAAGAAGCTTCTGCGGTTCACCACACTTTTGATGATCCCAGCTCTTGGTCTGGGTGTTTGGCTTTTGTGGGTTGAGGGTTTTTTAAGTCCCGGCGGTGGGTTTGCAACTCAGGGGTGGTTGCATGCAAAGCTTTTTTTAGTCGCACTCACACTCCTTTATCATTTTGGCTGTGCAAGGCATCTAAGGTGTTTTGAGCAGGGGCAAACTTTGCACTCGCATATTTGGTACCGTTGGTTCAACGAAATACCGGTACTGCTTTTAACAGCGACAGTTGTATTGGTCGTTGTTAAACCCTTTTAAGTCGTCCGTATGTCCACACAAATAGGTCTGGACGCAGGTAAAGGCAACAAGAATTTGTTGCAAGAACCGACCTCTGCATGGTCATTGGCGATTATCTACATTGCGTTGATTACCTATGCCAGTCTGTATCCGTTTCAAAATTGGCGCAATCAAGAGCTCAATCCTATGGAATTTTTACTGGCGGGTTGGCCCCATTACTGGAGCGGTTTTGATGTGGTGTTTAATATTTTTGGATACGCCCCTCTGGGATTTTTTTTAACGCTTGGATTTTTGAGAACTGGTCGAAACAAATCAGCCCTGCTCAACGCTTTGATACTAGCGTCATTGGTGTCTTTGGTGATGGAGTGTTTGCAGAGTTATTTGCCTGCCCGAGTCCCCTCGCCAGCCGATTGGGTCTTTAATTCGGTTGGCGCTTTACTGGGTGCTATCAGCTCATACATACTGGAGCGACTTGGATTCTTAGATCGCTGGAGTTTGTTTCGCAGGCGTTGGTTTTTATCCTCCACTCGTGGCGTCAACGCAAGCCTTGTTTTGGTTGCATTGTGGCCTTTTTGTTTGTTGTTTCCAAGTGTTGTCCCCCTGGGCTTGGGTCAAATTCAAGCCAGAGTCCAGGGGGTACTTCACGACTGGCTGAGCGATACTCCGTTTTTAAATTGGCTCCCCAACTTTGATGTGCAAGCGCAACCTCTGGCCCCTGGCGTTGAGTTGGTTTGTGTTGCGCTTGGATTGTTGATCCCTTTTTTGCTCGGTGCCGCAGTGATTCAAATGCGCAGGCAGAAGTTGGTTTTTTTGGGGCTGGTGATTGCCTGCGCATTTTTGGTAACTGGCTTGTCAACCGCCCTGAGTTTTGGGCCCTCTCACGCCTGGTCTTGGTTGAGCCCCTGGGTGGGTGCGGGTTTGGTGCTGGGTTTGTTGTTGTGTTTGCTCACGCTTAAGTTAGACGCAGCCAGTTGTGACGTTTTTTTAGTGATCGTGATCACCCTGCAACTGTCTTTGATCAACCAAAAGGGGGTGGACGCCTATCTCGTACAAAACCTTCAAACATGGGAGCAAGGGCGATTTATTCGCTTTCATGGATTGGCTCAGTGGTTGGGTTGGTTTTGGCCCTTTGCTGTGCTATTGCTTATTTTTTATAAATTACTTCGAGGGCTCAGAACCAAATAACTCACTAAAATACGGTGATGATTGAACAAAAAAGCCCAGAAACTTATTACAAGCACCATGTATTTTTTTGCTTGAATGAGCGATCCAACTCTGAGGCTTGTTGCGCCAAGCATCAAGCACAAGAAGCATTCGAGCACTGTAAACAAAAAGTTAAGAGCCACGGTCTAAACGGTGTTGGTGGTGTGCGAGTCAATAAGGCTGGCTGTTTAGACCGCTGTGCTGGTGCTCCAGTCTTGGTGGTCTATCCTGAGGCCATTTGGTATACCTATGTGGATTTGAGCGATATAGACGAAATCATCACCTCCCATCTGCAAAACAACCAGATCGTGACACGACTTCTATTGCCTGCTGATGTGGGGCGCTAACCGTGAACAGATCAAGTGAAAAGTTAACTTTAGAAGGCGGTGCTGGTGGGGTCGAGGCCTTGTTGGATTACCCGAGCAGTGATGCGCCGAATGCCCTGGAAAATGGGATAGCCATTATTTGTCACCCTCACCCCTTGTTTGGTGGAACCATGGACAACAAGGTCGTTCAAACTCTTGCGCGTGGTTTTTTGGCTAGCGGGTGGAAGACACTCAGGTTTAATTTCCGAGGCGTTGGCAATTCACAGGGCGTCCACGATAACGGCGTAGGCGAGACAAGCGACTTGTTGAGCATCATCGAACAAGTCGCCCCTTCTGGGCCCATTGCTTTGTCGGGCTTTTCTTTTGGTGCCTTTATTGCTTCTCACGGGGTTGAGCACTTAAGCGCAAGCGGTCGGGCCTTCTCGGACTCGGATCACGGGTCTTTGTCGGGAGAGTTAAAGAAAGTTGTGCTCGTGGGCACGGCTACAACGCGTTTTGACGTGCGCCCAATTGCCCTCGCCCTTCACTCTCGAACCCTGGTCATTCACGGCGAAGAGGACGATACCGTTCCCTTAAGCTCAGTGATGGACTGGGCTCGTCCACAGGTGCTACCGGTTACTGTAGTGCCATCAGTAGGGCATTTCTTTCACGGTCAACTGCCACTTTTGAAATCGTTGGTGGTACAGCACCTGAAGACTTGATGGGTAGATAGATTTGTAATTTAAATTGAGTAATTTGATGAATATATTTGACGTGAAGAATTCTGGTTGCAACAAGCTCAAATGGGTCGCATGTGCTTTAGGCTGTTTATTGTCATTCTTTCTGGTTGGAGCTAGCGCCCAGCAACCTCAGGCTCCTGAGGTTGCTGCCAAGGCCTATTTGTTGCTGGACGTGAGTGCACATCAAGTTTTAGCAGAGAAAGGCGCCGATGATCCGGTGGAGCCTGCGTCACTGACAAAATTAATGACCGCTTATTTGGTTTTTGATGCGCTGAGGCTTCAAAAAATCAACTTGACCCAAACCTTTCCCGTCAGCATTCACGCTTGGAAGGTGGAGGGTTCAAGAATGTTTATAGACCCCAAAATGCAAGTCCCAGTGGAGGATTTAATCAAGGGCATGATCGTGCAGTCTGGAAACGATGCAACGCTCGTGCTTGCAGAGGGAGTGGGCGGCACCGAGGAGCATTTTGTTCAGATGATGAACGCGCAGGCCAAACTTCTCGGCATGAAAAACACTACCTTCAAAAATCCCGAAGGACTCCCCGAGCAAGGACACATAACGACTGCAAGGGATTTGTCAATATTAGCAACTCGCTTGATGCATGACTTCCCCCAGTATGTGGGTTATTACGCCATCAAGAAGTATCGCTACCCGGGGACTCCTGTCTCCAACGAGAACAATAGAAACTTACTCCTGTTCAGAGACCCCTCCGTGGACGGACTTAAGACGGGGCACACCGACGCGGCGGGCTACTGCATGATTGCCACGGCCAAGCGTGACTTCCCCAATTTAGCAGGGCGCAGGCTATTGACCATTATTTTGGGTGCTTCCAGCGATGTTTCACGCGCCAATGAAGCTCAAAAGCTCTTGAACTGGGGCTTTACAACGTTTGAGGGAATAAAGTTGTATGACGCTGGGCAAGTGGTGCAGGCGCCTCCTGTTTGGCAGGGACGCGAGTCTACTGTGAAGTTGGGACGCAACGAGCCCATCGTTGTCGCTGTTCCGCTAGGGCAGGCCGCCAAAATCAAAACCGAAGTGTCTAGGGCTGACCCTTTGTACGCCCCCATTGCAGTTGGACAAGCGGTTGCCAAGCTGAAGGTCAAATTGGATGAGGTGACGTTACTCGAATTGCCGCTCATGAGTCTTCAAAATGTTGAGCAAGCTGGCTTTTTGGGTAGAACTTGGGATTCAATTCGATTGTGGATTAAATGAGACATGTCGGAGCGGATACACCGCTCATTCTGGTGTTGGCGGGCTTTAAGCACAGCAGCATATGCGGGGTCGAACATGCCCCCGAACAGATATTCCCAAGGCTCAAGCTCCCAAAAGCCCCTCACACTTGGTACACCCTTTAGGCTGCCAAGCCCACCCCTTCGGCTATGGTTTGAGCTGTATTTGGGGTTCGTGAGCCTCTAATTTAGCGTAGAAGCCTGAAGATTTACCTTTTAAATCAGGTTAAAACTGTTATACTAGAAGGCTTTTCGGAATTTCCCCGAGAAGTTAATAGATTTACGTTATCAACGTTGAGGGACGTTTAAATGCCAACCATTAGTCAATTGGTGAGACAAGGACGCACGGTCGAGAAGATCAAGTCCAAGAGTCCAGCTATGCAAAACTCGCCACAAAGGCGCGGCGTTTGCACACGCGTGTACACCACCACTCCAAAGAAGCCTAACTCTGCACTTCGCAAAGTGGCTAAAGTTCGTTTAACCAATGGTTTTGAAGTCATTTCATACATTGGTGGTGAAGGCCATAACCTCCAGGAGCACTCAGTGGTTCTGGTTCGTGGTGGTCGTGTAAAAGATTTGCCAGGTGTGAGATACCACATCGTGCGTGGATCGCTTGATTTGCAAGGTGTTAAAGACCGTAAGCAGTCACGCTCCAAGTACGGCGCAAAGCGTCCTAAGAAGGCGTAATTCGAATTTCGGGTTTGTAAATCCTGGAGGTTCCCCGGGGTTAATGGCTCGAATTGGATCCTTGTTCGTTGGTTTTGTGCAATTAATTGTTGCTTGACCAGGGCGGGATTAGTAAGTGGCAGTTAGATGGCTGCCGAGGCGATTAAGTTTGATCGCTAACTGAAATTTTTAAAAAGAGGTAATTGTTATGCCACGTCGTCGTGAAGTCCCTAAACGTGAAATTCTTCCAGATCCAAAGTTTGGAAACGTAGAGCTCTCTAAATTCATGAACGTTATCATGGAGAGCGGTAAAAAAGCTGTTGCAGAGCGCATTATTTACGGCGCGCTGGAGCAGATTGAGAAAAAAGCAAACAAAGATCCGCTCGAACTATTTAGTCTTGCGATCAATAACGTTAAGCCCATGGTTGAGGTTAAGTCCCGCCGAGTGGGTGGCGCAAATTACCAGGTTCCTGTTGAGGTTCGCCCCGTTCGTCGTCTAGCTTTGTCTATGCGATGGATCAAGGAAGCGGCTCGCAAGCGTGGTGAGAAGTCTATGGCGCTGCGGTTGGCCAATGAATTGCTTGAGGCCTCAGAAGGCCGCGGTGGAGCAATGAAAAAGCGTGACGAGGTTCACCGTATGGCAGAGGCTAACAAAGCCTTCTCGCATTTCCGTTTCTAATTTCCAAATAAAACTGACCTTGATTGGATCAATCTCTTTTAAGAGATTGACTCGAGCGAGGTCAAACTTTCTGATTTAAAAAAGGGTAATTCCATGGCTCGCAATACTCCTATCGAGCGATATCGCAATATCGGTATCTCTGCTCACATTGATGCTGGAAAAACGACTACGACAGAACGCATTTTGTTTTACACCGGTGTAAACCACAAGATCGGTGAAGTTCATGACGGCGCTGCAACCATGGACTGGATGGAGCAAGAGCAAGAGCGCGGAATTACGATCACTTCTGCAGCGACCACTTGTTTTTGGAAGGGCATGGATTTGTCTTTCCCTGAGCACCGCATCAATATTATTGATACCCCCGGACACGTTGACTTCACCATTGAAGTTGAGCGCTCTATGCGTGTGTTGGACGGCGCTTGCATGGTTTACTGCGCGGTCGGGGGCGTTCAACCTCAGTCAGAGACGGTGTGGCGTCAAGCTAACAAATACCGCGTGCCACGTTTGGCTTTTGTAAATAAGATGGACCGCACCGGCGCAAACTTCTTCAAAGTTTACGATCAAATGCGCCTTCGCTTAAAAGCAAACCCAATTCCAATCGTGATACCAATAGGTGCCGAAGAGAACTTTACGGGCGTTGTTGACTTGTTGAAAATGAAGGCCATTATTTGGGATGAGGCCTCACAAGGCATGAAGTTTGAGTACCAAGACATACCTGCTGACTTGGCCGCTACGGCTAAAGAGTGGCGTGAAAAGATGGTCGAGGCTGCGGCTGAGGCATCAGAAGAATTGATGAACAAGTACCTTGAAGAAGGCGATTTATCTGAAGATGAAATTCGCCTTGGTTTGAGAACAAGAACCATTGGAGGTGAAATTCAGCCAATGCTTTGTGGTACTGCATTTAAAAACAAAGGCGTGCAACGTATGTTGGACGCAGTTATTGAGTTAATGCCCTCTCCTTTGGATATTCCGCCTGTTGGTGGTTTGGACGAAGACGAAAAAGAAGTGCATAGAAAAGCCGATGACAAAGAAAAATTCTCAGCGCTTGCCTTCAAATTGATGACCGATCCATTTGTGGGGCAGTTAACTTTCGTTCGTGTATATTCCGGAATTTTGTCCAAAGGGGACACCGTCTACAACCCAATTAAGGGAAAGAAGGAGCGTATCGGTCGTATCGTTCAGATGCACGCAAATACACGTCAAGAAGTAGATGCAATTTGCGCTGGTGACATTGCAGCCTGTGTGGGTCTCAAGGATGTTACAACTGGCGAAACACTTTGCTCACCTGATGACATCATTACATTGGAGCGCATGGTCTTCCCTGAGCCTGTAATTGCACAGGCGGTTGAGCCCAAGACTAAAGTCGATCAAGAGAAGATGGGTATTGCCCTGCAGCGTTTGGCTGCTGAGGATCCGTCTTTCCGCGTGAAGACAGATGAGGAGTCTGGTCAAACCATTATTGCGGGTATGGGTGAATTGCACTTAGAGATTATCGTTGACCGCATGAAGCGCGAATTTGGCGTAGAAGCAAACGTTGGCAAACCACAGGTTGCTTATCGTGAGACGATTCGCAAAACTGTTGAAGACGCAGAAGGAAAGTTTGTTCGCCAGTCCGGTGGTAAGGGTCAATACGGACACGTTGTTTTCAAGATCGAGCCTAACGAGCCAGGCAAGGGTTTCCAGTTCGTAGACGCAATCAAGGGCGGTGTTGTTCCCAGAGAATACATTCCTGCAGTTGAGAAAGGCGTTGTGGAAGCATTGACTTCTGGCGTGTTGGCGGGTTACCCAGTGGTTGACGTAAAAGTTACGCTCCACTTTGGTTCTTACCATGATGTTGACTCCTCTGAGATGGCCTTCAAAATGGCTGGTATTTTTGGATTCAAGGAGGGCTGCAAGAAAGCTTCTCCCGTCATTCTTGAGCCCATGATGTCTGTTGAAGTTGAAACACCTGAGGATTACGCCGGTAACGTGATGGGAGATTTGTCATCACGTCGCGGTATGGTTCAGGGTATGGAAGACATGGTCGGGGGTGGTAAAGCTATTAAGGCCGAAGTTCCACTTTCTGAGATGTTTGGATACTCCACTACGCTTCGCTCCATGTCGCAAGGTCGCGCAACCTACACTATGGAATTCAAGCACTATACAGAAGCACCGCGTAACGTAGCTGAGGCAATTGTTGCTTCACGCGCTAAGTGATCTGAGTTCAAAAGAACTCTGCTATTGATTTTGTAATTAACATTGGTGCCCCAAAGCCTGGGGCGCTCGTCTGCGACAAAGTGCCATCTTGTTACCCGTGCGAGATGATTCAGCAACTTTGTGCAAACGCTAAACCGAACACGGGCTTTGTTCTTTGGAGTAAAAAATGGCAAAAGGCAAATTTGAACGTACCAAGCCACACGTCAACGTGGGCACAATTGGTCACGTGGACCATGGTAAGACGACGCTAACAGCGGCGATTACAACGGTGTTATCTACAAAGTTTGGTGGCGAGGCGAAGGCCTACGATCAGATTGATGCGGCGCCAGAAGAGAAAGCGCGTGGAATTACGATTAACACAGCGCACGTTGAGTACGAGACGGCAAACCGTCACTACGCACACGTTGACTGTCCTGGGCACGCTGATTATGTGAAGAACATGATTACGGGTGCGGCGCAGATGGACGGAGCGATTTTGGTTTGCTCTGCTGCTGATGGACCTATGCCTCAAACACGTGAGCACATTTTGTTGGCGCGTCAAGTGGGTGTGCCTTACATCATCGTGTTTTTGAACAAATGCGACATGGTTGACGATGCTGAGTTGCTCGAGCTCGTTGAGATGGAAGTTCGCGAATTGCTGTCTAAGTACGATTTTCCTGGTGACGACACACCGATCATCAAGGGTTCAGCTAAGTTGGCTATTGAAGGCGACAAGGGTGAGCTCGGAGAAGGCGCTATTTTGAAATTGGCTGAGGCATTGGATACATACATACCAACGCCTGAGCGCGCAGTCGACGGCGCGTTTTTGATGCCTGTAGAGGATGTGTTCTCAATTTCTGGACGCGGCACGGTGGTGACGGGTCGTATTGAGCGCGGCATCGTGAAGGTGGGTGAAGAGATTGAGATTGTGGGTATCAAGGACACACAGAAGACGACCTGCACGGGTGTTGAGATGTTTAGAAAACTGCTTGACCAAGGTCAAGCGGGCGATAACGTTGGAATATTGCTTCGCGGAACAAAGCGCGAAGACGTGGAGCGTGGACAAGTGTTGTGTAAGCCTGGATCGATCAAGCCGCACACGCATTTCACGGCTGAGGTGTATGTGTTGTCAAAAGACGAAGGTGGACGTCACACCCCGTTCTTTAATAACTACAGACCACAGTTTTACTTCCGTACAACGGACGTGACTGGCGCGATTGAGTTGCCAGAAGGTAAAGAGATGGTGATGCCAGGGGACAACGTATCTATAACAGTTAAGTTGATCAACCCGATTGCGATGGAAGAAGGCCTGAGATTTGCGATCCGTGAGGGTGGTAAGACTGTGGGTGCGGGCGTTGTTGCAAAAGTTCTGGCTTAA
>CAIKNE010000117.1 GCA_903828695.1 uncultured Burkholderiales bacterium
ATCAAGAATCGCCTCCGTAGGTGACGCATGTCGCCTTCGGCTCCTTTCGCTTGACCCGCGACTAAGCTTCGCTGTAGTCGGGGGATGCGCGAAAATTTTGCTCAAGCCGCTAAGCTCTCACGCTCTGCGCTTTGTTGCATGGCCCACATCTGAGCGTAGCGCTCCCCGCGTTGCAAGAGTTCTGCGTGACCACCGCGCTCAATGATTTCACCGGCTTCCATCACCAAAATCTCATGAGCGTCAACAACCGTTGAGAGTCGGTGAGCGATCACGAGAGTCGACTTATTTTGTGCAGCCGTTTGGAGTTCAGACTGAATAGCGCGCTCATTGGCGCTGTCTAAGGCTGAGGTGGCTTCGTCAAAAATCAAAATTTGTGGATTTTTTAAGAGGGTGCGTGCAATCGCCACCCTTTGCTTCTCTCCGCCCGAGAGCTTCAGGCCTCGCTCTCCCACTATCGTCTCGTAGCCTTTAGGGGTAGAGGTGATGAAGTCGTGGATACGCGCAGCCTTTGCCGCCTCCTCCACCTGTGCTACGGTGGCGGTGGGTCTTGCGTAAGCGATGTTGTAATACACGGTGTCGTTGAACAAGACCGTGTCTTGGGGCACGATACCAATGGCCCGTCGAAGACTGGCCTGGGTGAGCGCGCGAATATCTTGTCCGTCGATCTTGATTGCGCCAGACTGAATATCGTAGAAACGAAACATCAATCTTGCAAGCGTTGATTTACCCGATCCGGACGGTCCTACTACGGCAACCGTTTTACCTTTAGGGAGGGTAAAAGAGATGTTTTTAAGAATCTGCCGATCGGGTTCGTACCCAAAGCACACGCCCTCAAAACTCACGCTAGGTGCGCTCAAAAGAATCAACTCCTGAGCATCTGGTGCATCCGCAATTTCTTGGTTCTTATCCAGGAGCGCAAACATCTTATCCAAGTCGGTCAAGCTTTGTTTGATCTCTCGGTACACCATTCCCAGGAAATTAAGGGGAATGTAGAGTTGAATCATAAAGGCGTTGATCATCACCAAGTCTCCAAGACTGAGCCTGTGCTGGACTACTCCAAGCGTTGCTCGCCACAAAATAGCAACCAAGGCGGTGGCAATGATGAGTTGTTGACCTGTGTTCAAAAGGCTTAAAGAGCGCTGTGATTTAAGCCTTACATCCCTTAAACGGATCAGGCTTTTGTCGTACCGACTCGCCTCAAAAGCTTCATTGCCAAAGTACTTAACAGTCTCGTAGTTGAGCAAAGAATCGACTGCTCGGGTGTGGGCAGCGGAGTCAAACTCATTGGCTTGCCGTCTAAAGTGTGTGCGCCACTCCGTCACAACGACGGTGAAATAAATGTAGAGCGCGAGCGCTACAACTGTGATCACTGCAAACCACGCATCATACTGAACGGCCATAACACCCAGGACCAGCGTGACCTCAATCAGGGTTGGGATGATGCTGTACAAAGAGTAAGAGATGAGTGACTCAATTGCTTTGACCCCTCGCTCAATGTCTCTGGTCATCCCTCCCGTTTGTCGCTCTAGGTGAAACCTCAAACTCATACCGTGTAGGTGATTGAAAGTCTCAAGCGCAATTCTCCTGGCGGCACCTTGAGTGGCTTTGGCAAAGACGAGCTCTCTAAGCTCTGTGAAAGCGGACACACTCAGTCGCAAAAGTGCGTAAGCGACCAAAAGCGCTGCCGGGACCAAAAAGAAAGCGTTGTGCCAAGCCGCTTCAAAAGAGTTGAGAGAGGTGCTGGCTGCGGAGCTCGCGACCGAGTCCGCGCCCTCAAGGGAAGCCGCGTGTGAAGCAACGCTTTGCTGGGTTGTATTGAGGGTGTCAACTAGCTTTTTAAGGAGCATTGGCACGCCGACATTGGCCACTTTGGCGCCAATCATAAATAGCAGTGCTGCCATCACACGCCACTTGTACTCCCAAAGGTAGGGAAATAGGCGTCTGAGGGTTTGCCAATCTCGTCCCGGCAAGGGCGTTTTAGGGTCGTTCTTGTCAGAGCTCAGTCCGCTGGTTGCGGGCTGAGGATGTGCTTGTGCTTGTGCATGATGTCGCATTTAATTTTTAGATTTGGATTGACCGACGAACGTAGCGTGGGGAGGGGGGAGGTTTAAGTCAAAAGTTGTTTCTCAAGGTGACGCAAATCACTTGAAACTAATGTGAGAATACAGGGATTATGCAAGTCTATGCTTTTGTAGGTTTTTTAAGAACCATTTACTTTTGCGTTCCTCAGTCCTTCACACCCCATCCATGAATACCGCTCGATCATACCCAACTTCGCCCCCGCCTTGTGACAAAGAACTGGTGCTGAAGGTCATCCCCATGCCCTCCGACTGCAACCCTTACGGGCATATCTTTGGGGGGTGGGTGATGGCACAAGTTGACTTGGCCGGATCGGTGCTACCGTCTCGATATGTGGAGGGAAGAATTGCGACGGTAGCGGTCAAAGAGTTCGTGTTCAAAGAACCCGTTAGGGTTGGAGATTTACTGAGCTTTTACTCCGCCATTGACCGAATCGGTCATACCTCCATCACCGTGAGCGTGGAGGTCTACGCTGAGCGCATTCACTCAAAGGGTAAATATGTGAAGGTAACGCAGGCAACATTGACCTACGTGTCGGTTGATGAGAAAGGACAGCCTAAGGCGATAGAGCAGCCCCTGACTTAAGTGTCTATGGGTTGGAACAGGTTAAACGGCCTTCGCTTCACAGTTTTGCGCTAGCCTGCTGAGCCCGCCTTACAACCCTGCAAAATTAGGCTTTCTTTTCTCTTTAAACGCTTGCAAAGCCTCCTTCGCTGCAGGCTCTTTCAGCATATGCGCCAACAACTGTGCCTCCTCACGCATTCTCTTTTGAAGCACGGGCAAGTGGTGCCCCCTCAGTAAGCGTTTGGTCTCCAGTACGGATTTGAGCGGCTTGTTGGCTAGTTTTGCAGCCTGGCGCTGCACGAACGCATTGAGCTCTGTGGGGGGTAGTATCTGATTCACCAGCCCAACCTCAAGCGCAGCCTCGGCCATAAAGGGTTCACCCAAAAGGAGCGCCTGCGCAGCGCGCTGATACCCCATGACCGAGGGGACCAAGAGGGAGGAGGCAGCTTCTGGGCAAATTCCCAAGTTGACAAACGGCATCGAAAACACTGCGTTGTCTCCTGCATAAACCAAATCGCAGTGAAAGAGCATGGTTGTACCTACACCCACTGCCGGGCCGCAAACGCCGGCGAGCAAAGGCTTGGGAAACTCAAGCAACGCGTTTAAAAACTGAAAGACGCTGGCCTCTAAACTATCGGGAGGATTTTGGATAAAGTCGTCAATATCATTGCCTGCACAAAAAACAGTCTCACTGCCTTGCAAGACCAGGACCCGAACGTCTGCGCTGTGCTGGGCAGCGCGCAAAGCCTGTGCAAGTTCGCCGTACATGGAGCTGGTGAGTGAGTTTTTTTTATCAAGCCGCGCCAAAGTGACAGTGCAAACACTGGCTTCGGTATGAATTAAGATATCAGACATTGCGTTGTTCCTAGGTGATAGGGATCCTATTTTGACAGAACATTGTGATGCGTGATTTGGGATAACGATCATGACCAACCCTATGACCAACCCCATGAGAAACCCTATAAACAACTTTATACCTGCTTTGCCTTCAACCGTACTTCAATTATGGAATCAACTCGAATCTTAGCCATTCGTCACGGTGAGACGCTATGGAACACGCAAAACCGCATTCAAGGGCACATTGATATTGATCTCAATGCAAAAGGGCAATTACAAGCAAGCCTTGTGGGCCGTGCATTTAAAGCTTCAAGTGCAGGACATGCAGGGGAGGATACCCAACACCAACTCTCCCAGAGTGCCGCTATTTACTCAAGTGACTTAGCTCGTGCTTTCAACACAGCAGCCCAGATTGGTGCAGCCTTAGCCCTGCCGATCACCCAAGACCGGCGCCTGCGCGAGCGTCACTTTGGAGATTTTGAGGGCAAGACTTGGGCTGATATAGATCAGCACTCCCCCGAGGTCTCTCGGAAATGGAGAGAGCGTGACCCGCAGTGGAGACCCGGCGAGGGGGCGGAGAGTTTGCTGGACTTACAAGCGCGTGTCATGGGCGTTATCAATGACATCGCGAGTAAACATCTGGGCGAGCAAATCGTTATCGTCTCCCACGGCGGGGTGATGGATATTTTGCACAGATGGGCAACGGGTCAAGGTTTGCAAATCCAAAGAACATGGTCCTTGGAGAATGCGGTGATCAACCGTCTTTTGTGGACTCCTGAGCAGTTGAGTTTACTCAACTGGGGGGACAACAGCCATTTGGGCGATATCACCCAGGACGACTCAGCAGCGTAAGCCTAGGGCTAGGGCTAGGGCTAGGGCTAGGGCTAGGGCTAGGGCTAGGGCTAGGGATGGGAATGGGGCCCAGACACCGCTTTGCCCTCCTAGCTCTAATTTCTATTCTCTACTGACCGCGGGCGGGGTGACACCAAGGTGTTTATAGGCCGCGAGTGTGGCGATCCGCCCTCTTGGGGTTCGTTGCAAAAATCCTTGTTGAATGAGGTACGGCTCGATCACATCCTCAATCGTATCGCGCTCCTCGCCGATACTTGCAGCGACATTGTCCAACCCAACAGGGCCACCGTCGAAGCGGTGGATGACCGCTTCCAAGAGTTTTCTATCCATGACATCAAACCCTTGGGGGTCCACATCCAGCATCGAAAGCGCTGCTTGTGCAATGGCTCTATCCACTATCCCGTTACCCTTGACCTCTGCATAGTCTCTAACCCTCCTCAGCAAGCGGTTTGCAATGCGAGGTGTGCCTCTTGAGCGGTTGGCGATCTCAAAACCACCCGCCTCATTCATCTGCATTTTCAAGAGGCCAGCGCTTCGGATAACAATTTTTTGGAGCTCCTGGGGGGTGTAGAACTCAAGCCTTGCAACGATGCCGAATCTGTCCCTCAAGGGATTCGTCAACATCCCAGCGCGCGTTGTGGCGCCTACCAAAGTAAAGGGTTGAAGGTCCAATTTAATGCTTCGCGCAGCCGGTCCCTCACCAATCATGATGTCGATTTGGTAGTCCTCTAACGCTGGATAAAGGATCTCCTCCACCACGGGGGAGAGACGGTGGATTTCGTCAATAAAGAGAACATCATTTTTCTCAAGATTCGTTAAAAGTGCTGCAAGGTCTTTGGGCTTTTCTAGCACGGGGCCGCTGGTTTGGCGCATGTTCACCCCTAACTCATTGGCAATGATGTGAGAGAGCGTTGTCTTGCCCAGACCAGGGGGGCCAAACAAAAGCACATGATCTAATGCCTCGCCTCTTTTAGAGGCTGCGCTGATGAAGATCTCCAGTTGCTCGCGCACCTTTAACTGCCCCACATAGTCACTGAGCATTTTGGGGCGAAGCGCTCGCTCAATCGCCTCCTCATTTGTACTCACCGCGGAAGGGGAGACAAGGCGCTCGGGCGCAGAAAAATCATCCGTTTGAATACTCATTTAGACATCGCCCTAAGTGCTGCTTTGATACCCTCTGCAACGCCTGTGCCGGGGGGCAAAGACTTGAGCGCAAGCAAAGCGTCGCGCTCACTATAACCGAGAGTCATAAGAGCAGACAAAATATCGTTTTGCGCACTGGATTCGCTTTGCACGTGACCCACAGCCGCGCCCCCGCCAGCCTCGTCCAAGCCACCTAAGCCTCCTAAGCCACCCAAATCCAGGCTCAACTTGCCCTTGAGCTCGAGCAGCAAGCGCTCTGCGGTTTTCTTACCAATGCCCGGAATTTTGGTCAACCGCCCGCCCTCTTGAAGGGAGACCGCCTGCGCAAGCTCTTGCACGCTCATGCCCGATAAAACACCAAGCGCAGTTCTAGGACCCACGCCTGAGATGCGCACGAGTTGTTTGAAAGCGTTTTTCTCGGACAACGTGGCAAAGCCGTAAAGAATTTGTGCATCCTCACGCACCACAAAGTGAATCAATAGTTTGACCCGCTCCCCGCACGCGGGTAGTTGGTAGAAGGTGCTCATGGGCACATCCACCTCATAGCCTACGCCTGCACAGTCCACCAAAACTTGGGGGGGATTTTTTTCAAGGAGAATACCGTTTAATTGACCTATCATCTACCGCGTCCTTTGAACACATTTACCGAGATTATCCCCCTTGATCCTCCGACACGCTTTTACCCCCCCCAATAACACTCGCTTGACTAATCTGTGCGGCCCCTTGGACTCGAATCTACGCACCCTTGAGACGGGTACACAAGTTAAGATCGCTCACAGACATGAACACTTCAAAGTGGACGGACCCAAAGCCAATGCCATGAAGGCAATGGAGATCTTACAGGCACTGTATGAGATGGCAGCGCGCCCGATCTCGGAGGATAAGTTGCAGTTAATGCTTGCAGAGGATTTGGGCTCACGCACCGATGTTTGGGTCGGCTCGCTCAGAAGGGGCAGGACCGCCAAAGCCTCCTCCTCCAAAACGCTACTCAGTCCAGACGCTATGGACGCTCCGTCCTTGCAAACTCGGCGCACAGACCTAAGCGCAAGGTCCACCAACCAGGCTCATTATTTGGACAGCATTGCCCAGCATGACATCACCTTTGGAATTGGTCCAGCCGGGACGGGGAAGACCTACCTGGCGGTGGCATGCGCCGTCGACGCGCTGGAGCGGGCAGCTGTGCAACGCATCATCTTGACGCGTCCAGCCGTTGAGGCGGGTGAGAAACTGGGCTTCCTCCCGGGGGATTTGGGCCAAAAGGTAGACCCCTATCTTCGCCCCTTGTACGATGCGCTTTATGATTTGATGGGTTTTGAGCGGGTTCAAAAAGCGTTTGAGCGTCAAATCCTTGAAATCGCCCCTCTCGCTTTCATGCGCGGCAGAACCCTCAACCACGCCTTTGTCATCTTGGATGAGGCTCAAAACACGACCCCCGAGCAGATGAAAATGTTTTTAACGCGCATGGGGTTTGGTGCCAAAGCCGTCATCACAGGAGATGTGAGTCAAATCGATCTACCCAAGGGGCACCCCAGTGGCTTGATCGATGCTGAGCGCGTTTTAAAGCGAGTAGAGGGTATTGGTTTTACCCACTTCACATCAAAAGACGTTGTAAGGCATCCATTGGTTGCACGAATTGTTGATGCATACTCCACCAAACGCTCGACGGATTAAAAAGTCCTCCTGCGGGTAACACTCTTTAACTGTGACCATTGCTTTGAAACAAAAACACAAGTCAGCCAACGCCATACCCACTGCGGAGTTGGATCTGAGTATTCAATTCTCAGACGCGCTAGACACCGCAACTAAAGCTCTTTTAAAACCCATCTTCTCCAAGAAAAACACGCTCAAGTGGCTGGGCTGGGCTATCGATCCGCAAGCACCCCATCTACAGGAGATCACGCTTCGGATCGTAGACAAGGCTGAGGGCCTTTTGGTCAACAAGCAGTTTAGAGGGCGCGCTTATGCTACGAATATTTTGACGTTCAATGAATCGCAGATCCTCAACACACAAGCAGATTTATTGATCTGCGCGCCTGTCATCATGGATGAAGCAAAAGAGCTAGGGGTGTCACTTCGCGAACACTGCGCTCACCTACTCGTTCACGGCGCGTTGCACGCACAAGGTTACGACCATGAGGCGGGCCCCGCGCAGGAGCTTCAAATGGAGACGCTAGAGAGCCTTCTGATGATGTCTCTTGGCTTTGAGGACCCGTATTGTGTTCCCTAAGTCATGATCCAACACATACGTGGCACGGCGACTTACTCGGTGAGCACAATTCTCATAAATTTACGCTTACCCACTTGCACAACGTAGGTACCTGGGGGCAATTTCAAGCCCTTGTCTGAGACTGTCACGCCGTCGATTCTGACCCCTGAGCCATCAATCAATCGGCCTGCCTCTGCGCCCGAGGGGGCGAGTCCACAGCTTTTGAGTAAAGCGCTGATGCCTAGCGGGGCACCCGATAGGCTCATTTGCGCAATCTCATCGGGAATTCCTCCCTTAGATCGGTTGTTAAAGTCCTCCTCGGCTCGGTCCGCTGCAGCCAGGCCGTGAAAGCGGGCTGTGATTTCTTTGGCTAGAAGCGTTTTGACCTCTTTGGGATTTCGCCCTGCAAGGGTCTCTTGCTTGAGGGCCTCTATCTCAAGCATTGATTTAAAGCTTAGGAGCGGATACCAACGCCACATCAACTCATCACTGATGGAGAGCGTCTTGGAGAACATCGAGTTCGCGTCCTCGCTGATACCGATATAGTTGTTCTTGCTCTTAGACATTTTCTCCACGCCGTCCAACCCCTCTAGGAGCGGCATCGTCAAAATGCACTGCGGCTCTTGTCCGTAGTCTTCTTGGAGGTGGCGCCCCATCAGAAGATTGAATTTTTGATCGGTTCCGCCCAGCTCTAAATCACTTTTTAAAGCAACGGAGTCGTAGCCTTGCATGAGCGGGTACAAGAATTCGTGAACGCTGATGGATTGACCGCTCGTAAATCTTTTATGAAAATCGTCACGCTCCATCATGCGAGCAACGGTGTAGCGAGAAGCCAGTTCAATCATGCCGCGCGCGCCCAGTGGATCACACCATTCGCTGTTGTAGCGAATCTCAGTTTTGCTTGGATCAAGCACCAAACTGGCTTGTTTGTAATAAGTCTCAGCGTTGAGAGTAATCTGCTCCTTGGTCAGGGGAGGTCTTGTCGAGTTGCGCCCCGAGGGGTCACCGATCATGCTCGTAAAGTCGCCGATCAAGAAAATCACTTGGTGTCCAAGATCTTGGAGTTGGCGCATTTTATTGAGCACCACGGTATGACCCAAGTGAATATCAGGGGCGGTTGGGTCCAGTCCTAATTTAATTCTGAGCGCAACACCGCTTTTATGGGCGCGCAACAGCTTGGCCGCCCATTCTTTGGCAGGAATCAATTCATCACAACCTTTTTGCGTAACGCTCAAAGCCTCTAATACAGAGTCGGGTAATGCCTCTACACCTGCACCGGGCTCGCCGGCAATTGAAGAACTTGCTGTATGCGGTTGATTCATAAGGATAATTTAGAGTTGAGAACCTACTTGAAACGGCCTAAAAGCTCGGAACAAAGGTATACTCAGATGCTGAAGAAAAGTTACGGGGCTGGCTTTGACAAATGGAGTCACTGACTCGTGTTAGCTTTAATGGTGAGAACAGGGTCGATTCTAATGTCCTTAATTGCTGAAGTGGCCCCCTGAGCCTATTTGGTATTTGTCTAGCTTTGTAATTGTGTAGCTTTGCATTTGTGTGGCTTGGTCATGGGCTACTTTTTAACGAGCCCCCTACTCTCCTTTTCACCCTACTTACGAATTTCAAGCTTTTGTTTAATCGCCCCACCCCCTTAACACCGCCCCCTGCTTTAACAGCTCAAAACCAAGATGCTTTGCATGTCAATCTTAGGGGCCTGGGCTCATACTTCTCCAAGCAAGGATTGATATACGGGGTTGCTTCACTGCTTTTGTTGGCCGGCGGAGCCACCTTTGCCTTGTCCAACTTGAATCCAGCAAAGCCCCGTGTTCAAGAGCGCGAGTTACGAGAACTGCTCACGCCTGCGGACTTCTCGAGTCAACTCCAATCTGTGTTGAACCAGCGAATGGGGATGCATTTATACCGCTCGGAGACGAGTCGCGCGAGCGACACGGTTGAGAGCTTATTTGAACGCTTGAGCGTGGACGATCAAGAGGCCGCGCGGGTTATAAGATCCAACCCGCAATTGCGCAAAAACTTACTCGGCAAAACGGGGCGTCCCGTTAGAGTAGAGGTTGACGAAGAAAACCGAATCCTCTCACTCAAAGTTTTATGGGCGCAAAGTGCTAGCAATTATTTTGAGCTTGAGATGTACCGCAAATCCATCCCAGCGGATGCGTCGACCACAAGTGACAAAGACTCAAGCCCGAGTCTGAGTCTGAGCTCAACGGGTCTGTCCCGCGCACAGTTGCATACAAATCCAAAAACTCCTTTTGAGTTACAACTTCAAACCCGTCCCATGCATGCATCCTTGCGGGTCGCAACCGCAAGCATTCAGACTTCCCTCTTTGCAGCCACAGACGCAGCCCATGTACCAGAGTCCATTGCAGCGCAGATGGCTGACTTATTTGCCGGCGACATTGATTTCCATAAAAGTATACAAAAGGGAGATCGTTTCACGCTTTTGTATGAGGCCCTCGATGCGGACGGAGAGCCCATGGGGTTCGGCAAAATTGTTGGGGCTGAATTTGTGAGCAACGGCGTCGCCCACCAAGCCATGTATTTCCAAGAAGACGGTTCCAAGGAGGGGGGGTACTTCAACCTCAATGGGCAAAGTTTAAAGCGCACCTACCTCGCATCCCCCTTGAGGTACTCCAGAATTACGAGCGGCTTCAAAATGCGTTTTCATCCCATTTTGCAAACATGGAAAGCGCACCAAGGCGTTGACTACGCGGCGCCTTCAGGCACCCCGGTTCACACGGTCGGTAAGGGCGTTGTCAAAAGCGCAGGCTGGATGAACGGACTGGGTAACGTCGTTTTTGTGGACCACGGCAACGCACAAATCACCGTCTATGCACACCTGAGTCAAATCAGCGTCAAGACAGCGCAACCGATTGAGCAAGGTCAAGTGATAGGGGCTGTGGGTGAGACAGGGTGGGCCACAGGACCTCACCTTCATTTTGAATTTCGAATCAACGATCAATACAAAGATCCTGCAACCACTGCGCGTCAAAGTCTTCCCGTCGTTTTATCCAACTCAGCACTCGCTCAGTTCAAACAACAAGCTAGCGCTATGCGAACCCAACTCAGCCAAAGCAGGGACCGCTCAGATGAACAGTTTTCTTGGGTCCAGTAAAGTGTCAGCCGTTCATCAACAACGCATAACCAAGAGCCCCATGCACTGGGGTTGATACGCATGGGAGCGCCAATCCTTCGTGACCCCAAGCATATCTTCAAACAGATCTTCAACAAAAAGAGCACTGCATGAAAGAGCTTTTTATTGGACTCATGTCAGGCACCTCCTTAGACGGGGTGGACGGCGTATTGGTGGACTTCTCCAAAGGCTTTAAAGTACTGGCCTATCAAACTGAGGCCTTCACTGCGGCTTTTAAATCCGATTTACTCTCACTCAACGCTCCAGGCGAAAACGAGTTACACCGCGCAAGTTTATGCGCCAACGAACTTGCGCGCATTTATGCGCGAGTTTGCAGCTCACTCTTAAGCGGCGCCAATGTTAGCGCCCATGATGTATCCGCCGTTGGCGCGCACGGACAAACCGTTAGACACAGGCCCCACGCTTTTGACGGGACAGGCTATACGCTACAACTGAACAATCCTGCGCTCACAGCAGAGCTCACCGGCATTCGGGTTTGCGCAGACTTTCGCACCCGCGATGTAGCTGCAGGCGGGCAAGGCGCGCCACTTGTGCCCGCCTTTCATCAAAGCCTATTCGAAGATAGCCAATCAACTGTGTGCGTCCTCAATTTAGGCGGTATCTCCAACCTAAGTGTGCTACCCGCTGCACGTGAGAAGGAACTGGATGTGATCGGATTTGACTGCGGCCCTGCCAACTGCCTAATGGATGAATGGTGTTTGAGACATACGGGGAACGCATTTGATGCAGCTGGAGCTTGGGCGGCTCAGGGACAAGTCATCGAACCTTTGTTACAAATCATGCTGGAAGATCCTTATTTCGCACTCCCAGCACCCAAGAGCAGTGGGCGTGATTTATTCAACATGGATTGGTTGGCGTTAAAGTTAAAACAACTCACGCGAGAGCATGCAGAAGTAGACTTAACGAAGCCGACTGATCTTTGCAACGTTCAGACAACCCTGGCAAGGCTTTGCGTGCAAAGCTGCGTGGACAGTATCATGCGCTACGCAAGCGATGCCTCGCGCCTGATCGTTTGCGGTGGAGGTGCACTGAACGCGCATGTGATGAACTCTTTTAAAGCAGCATTGCCCAACTTGCACGTAGCTCAATCGGGTGAGTTCGGATTGCCCCCTCTTCAAGTGGAGGCCGCAGCATTTGCTTGGCTTGCAAGGCGCTGCGTGAGGGGGGAGACGGGCAGCTTAAAAAGCGTAACGGGCGCACAAGGCGCCCGAATCTTAGGTTCAATCTACCAGGCCTAAGCCAGGCGTTGTTTGTTGGTTTTTATTTAATTAAGCAGAAAATGAAGATCCACAACCGCAGGTTGAAGTTGCATTGGGATTTTTGATCACAAACTGCGCGCCCTGGAGATCTTCCTTGTAATCAATCTCTGCACCAATTAAGTATTGATAGCTCATCGCATCCACCAAGAGAGAGACGCCGTTTTTAGACATCGTTGTGTCGTCTTCATTGACGATTTCATCAAATGTAAAGCCGTACTGAAAACCTGAGCAGCCCCCGCCTTGCACAAAAACACGCAGCTTTAAATCTGGATTGCCTTCCTCGGCAATGAGATCGGCTACCTTAGCCGCAGCACTATCCGTGAAGATAATGGGATCTGGCATTTGGGTTTCAATATTTTCTGCAACGGCGCTCATGGATAACTCCTCATACAACTGGCTCTTGGGGTAATAGTAACGTATTTTGGTCAACAATACTAACAGTACGGTTTTTACGCAGCAAGACCTTAATCGCTTTATGGTTTTAAATCTAAAACTTAAAGCTCCTGTCTACCTAGACAAACCACACTGTGAATGGATTTCAAACCTGATTTGCACAAAAAAGAGCCGCGTTGCAAGTGGGTACCTGCACGCGGCCTTTTGGAATCGCAAAAAAGTTTAACGCTTGCTAAACTGCTTACGGCGACGCGCACCGTGCAAACCAACTTTCTTACGCTCAACTTCACGTGCGTCACGGGTTACGAACCCAGCCGCAGACAAAGGCGGCTTAAGCGCTGCATCATAGTCAATCAAAGCACGTGTAATGCCGTGACGAACTGCTCCTGCTTGTCCTGACTCACCACCACCGTGGACATTAACTTGAATGTCAAAGGTTTGACCGTTGCCAGTCAACTCTAGGGGTTGTCTAGAGATCATGATCGAAGTTTGACGACCAAAATACTCAGCGATGTCTTTACCGTTAACAGTAATGACACCAGTACCTTTTTTGATAAATACGCGTGCGACGCTTGATTTGCGTCGTCCGGTTCCGTTGTTCCATTCACCAATCATACGTGGCTCCTCAGATTTCCAAAACTTTGGGCTGCTGAGCGCTATGGGGATGTTCTGTTCCTCC
>CAIKNE010000118.1 GCA_903828695.1 uncultured Burkholderiales bacterium
AACATTAGAGATCATTGTGGCGGCTTTGGTGAGCTCAACAAAGCCAATAACTGATGTAAGAGCCGTTGCCTTTATAACTTGAACTAAAAATCCAACCGTAGGTGCCACACTTAAGCGGTATACCTGTGGAAATATGATCCACTTTAACTGCTGCCTAAAGTTAAGTCCAAGGCTTTGGGCAGCAAACCACTGCCCCTTGGAGACTGAGCGAACACAACCCATCCAAATTTCCGTCAAATAAGCAGCGGTATAAAAAATAAGTGCAGCGCTTGCTGACCACCAAACTGAAGTTTCAATCCCCAGCAAGGCTAGCCCAAAGTAAAAAAGAAAGAGTTGCATTAAAAGGGGGGTACCCTGAAATAACTCCACGTAAACTGAGATCAACAAATTGATCGACTTGTAGTTACTGAGTCTGAGCACCAGGAGGATAAAAGCCAGAGCAGCACCTCCAGTTAAGGCAATAAATGAGAGCACCAACGTCCAACGGGTAGCCAAAAGTAGGTTGCGAAAAATATCCCAAAAAGCAAACTCAACCATTTTGTGACAATCCCTTAAAAATGAGATTTTTGCCCAAACGGTTTAAACACCATCTAATCACAATGGCCAAACACAAATAGATGGCGGCCGCAACGATAAATGCCTCGAATGCTCGAAAGTTTCTACTCTGAATTAAATTTGCAGAATAAGAGAGTTCCTCTGTTGAGATTTGACCGCATACGGCTGAGCCCAACATCACAATGATGATTTGCGCAACCAACGCGGGCCAAACCCTAAATAGAGCGGGTGGCAATATAACGTGTTTGAAAACCTGAAATTCAGTAAACCCCAGACTCTTGCCGGCTTGAATCTGTCCGGATGGAGTAGCCTCTACCCCGGATCTGATAATCTCTGTGGAATAGGCGCTCAGGTTAATCACCATAGCAAGCACAGAGGACGTCTCTGCACTGAATCTAAAACCCAGTTGTGGTAAACCAAAAAAAATAAAGAAAAGTTGAACGATGAAGGGGGTATTTCGAATTAGCTCGACATAAATATTAATCATTCGACTCACCATCGGCCAATTTTGCGTTCGCACCCAGGCCAACCCCAAACCCGAGAAGATGCCCACACAAGCACTGACAAACGTTAAACCAAGAGTCCAAACTACACCCGTGAGCAAGAGGGGCCATTCTTTAAGGACAACCCAGAAATCGAGTTCGACAGTCATAACAAAGATCCTCCCCCCCTAAAGGTTTACGCTGAATGTCCACCCCAACGCACTCTCTGCCAACTCAACTGCACAATTAAATCAATCACTCTGGGAGCTCGCCTGTTGAGCGGGCTAGCCATTTCTGAGAAAGTCGCTCTAAATCCCCAGCCTTGTGAGCAGCAACAATTACTTCATTTACTTTAGCTCTGAGAGAATCCTCCCCTTTTGCAACTCCAATAAAGCAGGGCGAGTCCTTAATCAGTAGCTTAAACTCAGCTCCCAGTTGAGGGTTCTTTTGAATCATAGCCGTCGCAACAGAAGCTCCTGTTGCTACCAGTTGAACTTGACCTGCTACATATGCGGCAATAGTAGAGCTACTGTCCTCAAAGCGTTTAATTTGAGCTGCCGCAGGGGCAAGCTTTGTGAGCTCAGTGTCCTCAAGTGAACCCCTTGTAGCGGATATGGTTTTACCAGACAAGTCATTGAATGTTTTTATACTGAGACTCTTTGGACCGAAAACTGCTTGGTAATAGGGTGCGTAAGCATGAGTAAAGTCAATTACCTTCTCTCGCTCAGCATTTCGACCCAGCGTGGAGATGACAAGATCCACCTTTTTGGTTTGCAGATAGGGAACCCTGTTAGGACTAGATACGGGAATCAGTTCAACTTTAACGCCTAATTTCTGCCCAATCAATTGAGCCATTTCCACATCCAAACCTTGCGGTTGAAGGTCTACTCCAACGAATCCGTAGGGCGGGTAATCGGTAGGAATTGCAATTTTGATGGTCTTCGTCCTTTGAATGTTGTCCAAAGCATTTTGTGCATAAACACTGGACGCCAAGAATTGGAAAGTAATCCCCAATAGACTGAAAAGAACAAAGGAGACTACCTTTTTTAAATGCGTTAGATTGATGTTCATTGAAGTTGATATCCTTGATCTAAATAAAACGAAGGGTACGCCTTGGGTAGCGAAAGACGCAGTCATCCCAAAGATCCATTATTACTTAATTTCAGTTAGAAATTTTGATGCCATCTTAACAATAGCGAACGATTACTAACGCAATCGGCACCAAAACAATGCGCCAACCGTAATCCGCACCGAATCAAGCACAAAAGGTTAACGGCGCTATGGGATAGGAGGAAGGGATTATCTGTCGTCCATCATTCCTCGGTACTGCATCCCAATCTACTGAGAGTAGCGTCAACCCAGGTATCGTCATATGTACCGGCAGAAATATCAGCCATCATTTTGAGTTCGGCATTCGCTTTAGCTCTTGTTGCATCATAGACTGCATCGACTTGATCAAATGGAATACAAAGGACGCCGTCATCATCGCCTATTACGAGATCGCCCGCTTCAACAACCATCCCTCCAAGCGACACTGGTGTATTGATCTCTCCTGGACCATCTTTATAGGGTCCGCGATGAGTAATTCCAGCAGCAAAAACGGGAAACGAACTTCCCCTTATTGCCTTTGCATCCCTAATAGCTCCGTTAATAACAAAACCGCCCAAACCCTTCAAGGTTGCCATATGCAACATGATCTCTCCAATAAGGGCGTTGGTAAGATCTCCTCCCGCATCAACGACAATGATGTCGCCTGGCGCTGCTAATGCAATAGCTTTGTGAATGAGGAGGTTGTCGCCTGGCCTGGTTCGCACAGTGAAGGCCGGGCCGG
This sequence comes from uncultured Burkholderiales bacterium, assembly GCA_903828695.1. Classification (GTDB taxonomy): domain Bacteria; phylum Pseudomonadota; class Gammaproteobacteria; order Burkholderiales; family Burkholderiaceae_C; genus Limnohabitans. The sequence continues at coordinate 2,869 of CAIKNE010000118.1, forward strand.
CCATGGGAGATCCGTTGTGCATTGGGCGCAGTAACGGCCCGCCAGCAAACATTCTGCTCATTGAATCGCTCACATTCGCAACGGGCAGACCTAGGTAGCGGGTAACCACCTCAGAGCTGACAGCGCGCTTGCGTGTTAAGATTTGAAACCCAATCATGTACAGTGTCCTTATATGATTTCGAGGTTAACAAGAAAGTTTATCAACACAAACAATAAGTAGTCTAATGAACTTTCACATCATTCCAATATTTGCGGAATGTAAAAATTCAAAAATTAGATTTGAATCACAAAAGTGGATTTGTATTCACGAAAATTCTTAACTGGATACAGGACCGAAGAACGTATTGATCTAAGGTGATGGAATTCCAAATAAATCATTTGCATCTATCCCATAAACAAGAGGCAATTCTGGGAATTACTCGTTAAGTGCGCCGTAAATCAGAGCCGGTAGCTTCTCCCTATAAATCTTACGAATCTCCCCCGGAGTCGCAGCCATCATTACGACGGCTAGATCCGCGAACGGATCAACCCAAAATATGGTGCCATTCGCACCGTTCCAAGTAAACTCCCCAACATTTCCGTTAATAGCTCCAACACCGCGAACTGTCCTAACAGCAACGCCAAGCCCAAACCCATAGCCAGCGCGACCGGGCTCAGTTTTAGCCACGTTATTGATAATATTCACGCCTAGGTGATCTGAAGTCATGAATTTAACGGTACTCGGACTGAGCACTCTTTGATGATCAATCACACCTTTATTGAGTAACATTTGAGCAAAGCGTATGTAATCGCCCGCAGAACTGAACGCACAACCGCCCGCACAATCAAATTTAGTTTGTCCGTCCAACAATGAGATCGATTGGGGTGCACCAGTCAAAGGATCTACATTAAATGGCCTGCCTAATTTGGTTCTTTGCGTTGCGTTAGGATGAAATGTAGTGCTTGGCATGCCGACTTTAGACCACACTCTATTAGAGAGAATATTTTCTAGAGTTGTGCCCTCTATTTTCTCAAGCGTTAAGCCCAGCACATCTAATCCAAAACTATAATCCCACGCCGTTCCAGGTTCATACAAAAGGGGTGCACTACTGACTTTGTTTATAAAGCCTTTGCCGTCATATTCAAGAGAAGCTCCAGCCGAACTGGGCGGAAAAAGCTTGTGCACAGGAGTTTCACCTCTTCCCCCATAAGTCAATCCATTGGTATGACGCAAGAGGTCTTGAATGGTTATTGATTTTAAAACGGGCTTTGTTGTGATCGTGCCATCGGGTCCTACTATCCCAACTCTCGAATTCTTAAATTCTTCAAACCAATCAGAAACAGGAGCGTTTAAAGGAAGTCTACCCTCTTCGTAAATACTAAGCGCACCAACAGTGGCCATTACTTTGGTCATTGATGCAATATTAAATACCGAATCCAGTGTCATAGGGGCTTGTGTATTAGGATCTCTTTGGCCATAAGCCTTATACACAGCCAATTTGCCGTGATGTGCAACCGCAAGGACTGCTCCGGGCAAACGATGTTGAGAAATTTCTGCATCCATAAATTCGTCAATCCGCTTTAATCCGTCCTTTGAAAACCCCAGCTTAATGGGATCCCCTTTAGGTAAGGGGTAAGGAGTGACAGGGTCAGCGCAAACCCAGCTTGCAAATAAAAGCAATGAACTTGCAGTTAAAGAGACGACGGCTCGTGTACATAATAATTTCATTCGATTTCCAGGCTGTATATTGTAGGATTTGTAGGATTTGTGGGATACGTGTATGGATTAAATATAGCCTATTCTTTTGGTGCAGATTAACCCAATGCATTCGGGTTAACGAGGACAAAGGGGCGTCACTATTAAAGCGGAAAATTAAATTAATCGAAATAAATCAAGTCTCTCTAAAAATTATGCACGAGTGGTTGCTCAGTGCATAATATGACTCATGGTCAATGAAATTAATAAAATTCTTGAAAATACTGTGTACTACAGCTCTTAAGTCAGCAATTCTTGAAATCGCGCCTAATTTTGAAAAGCTCGAGAAAACGATGATCGACTTTCATTTTGGTCCAACCACGGCGCTACTTCAAGATCTAAACAACTGGACGAATATAGATTTAGTCATTCTCACCCAAGAGGGAATCGATGGTTTAATAAACGCGAACAAATTACAAGCCCCTAGAAAAGATATTGCCAGTACCGCAATTGGCGTAGCAATGAAAGCTGGAACCCCCAAACCAGATATAAGCACAGCACCAAGCTTCAAGAAGTTCTTAATCGATGCACCATCCCTTGCCTATACCTCAGACGGTGTCAGTGGAATGTATATCTCAGACTTGATCAAGCATTTAAACTTAACAGATTCACTAGCTAGCAAAACGAAGCGCGTCAAGGGTGGATACGCAGGAGATTTGATTGTCAAAGGTGAAGCTGCATTTGCATTGCAAAATATGAGTGAGCTACGCGCAGTCCCTGGCCTTGAAATCGTGGGACTATTACCAAATGAGTTTCAAAGAATCACCATGTTCTCAGGTGCATTGACTGTATCAACTAAAAGGGACGAACTCAGTGCAGCGTTTTTAATGGCCCTAGATGAGCCAAACGCCCAATCAATATTTAAATTGCACGGTTTGGAACCTATTTGAAATTATGAATAAGGATCAGCTCCCAAATCATATAGCGCCTCACTGCAGTGAGTGCAGGTATGTAATGCCGTCTGAGACCTCGCCCACGAAACTACGGTGTGGCTTATCGTATTTCCATACTTCGCCTTTGCTACGAAAATTTCAACGAATGGATAACTACCCCGTTGTTAAACCAGATAACGCATGTGAATCCTGGAAACCCATTTCAAGCGCAGGTAACTGAGCTAACCGCTCCATTCAGGAGCGCGACAGCCGATTGGAGAAGGGGCCCGCCCCCCACCCTTCTCAATAAAAAGGCATGATCAGCATTATGAAGTACAATATAAATTTGTAATAACAAAGAATTACTCTAGGGGTAAATCTCTTGAAAGCTCAGGCATCATCCTAAAGAAATATGAAATAAAGTCGAAGATGATAGGTAAATCGATATTTACTCAAAAAATTATTTTTAATTACCCAAACTTCTTTCCCAAAGTGCTCCTATGCCAGGCGTAACGCATTCAGACCCCTTGGTAACAATTACTATTGAAAAGTACAAGGACAAACTGAATGCCTATTCTGATGAACTAGTTACTCTGAATATATCCAAGCAAGAAAGTCACAGAAAAATTGACTTTTTGCGACGTAATCTTAAAACCATTGAGTTTGAGCTTCAAAATCTTTCGGATAAAAAAAATGAATTATTGAAAGAATTAAATTCAGTAAAAGTGACTGCAAGTCTCCTGGACGCCAGGGTGAAAGATTTAACACAAGCCATCGATGATTTAAATCATTCAATTCATCAATTAGAAAATCAGCCCCGTATACCTTCATTTCAATCAACACGCAGAAATTCTTTTTTGCGCAGTATGGACCAAACTGTACCTTGGGTTGAACTGATTGCGCTGATCGAGCCTCATTACGCAAAACTAAAAGATATTGAAGACGAACAAGAGATCCAGCGTATGTTGCGGGTTTATTTAATCCAGCACTGGTTCAAATTAACTCCAAAAGCGTTAGAAGAAAATTTGCACGACTCTTTATCGATGCGTGATTTTGTAGGAACCCTTAGGGATTCTCAAAGTCTTCCAGATCGTTTGAGTATTGAGAGTTTTATACATTTCCTCAATGTCAATGAATTAGATAAAGTTATCCTCACGAAGGTTCAGGAAAAGTTGATCCTAAAAGGCCTCACTGTTTCGAATGGCAAAATTATTGATGCATCTCTGTCTAAATTATCAGATGTCAAACTAGTGCCCAGTGACCAACCACGTTCGCCAGACATTTCTCTATCGCCCATTAAGGTAACTAAACCGACTGAATTAACGAGGCCAACAACATCCTCTTCACTTACCCCATTGGTCAACAATTCTCCTAATTTATCTCCAAACTTAGCAACTACTGTAAATACTGTAACTACCCCAGTATCTGGATCAGTATCTGGATCATCGACTACTCCATTACCACCCGCAAAGCCTTTAGCACCTAAGATTATTAAAAATAAATTATCGTTCTTTGATTATTTATCAACCTACGGGGAACCGAAGAAACTCATCACCGATATTGTTACCGAATTTCATGCATTAGTTGTTGAGAAGAAGGAAACTCGCCATTATTTATTTAATGCAAATATTGACAATCTGATCGCTGATCAAAATAATTTTGTATCGTACATATTCCCTAAAGAAAGGATATCTCAATCCAACCCCATTGCTCAAACGGCACCACCAACGATGCGTATTGCGATCTCAACCTTTGATGAAATCGCAAATATGCTCACCTATTTACTTGTAGATCACTACAAAGTAGAGCGCAAAACTGCTCCTACAGCAGCTGCCCATATTCTTGAACTGATTGAGGAAACACGATGTCAAATTGAGGATACCAACCAGACCGTTTGGAAACCCATTGAGCTGAAAGCTTCACTCATTGAACGCTTCTTCTCAATGAAAGGGTTTATCTGTCGCAGCACTTCAGCCTCTGAAATATCGATTCTGGGGGGACTCGAATTTCCACTCTCCGTATTGATCGATGCTAGCGCTAGGTGTATAGTCCTAAAGGCTGTTTGCAAAGCAAACGACTGGGCAAATTTAGACGACATTACTTCGTTAAAAGACACTTTGAACGAAAAAGTATCTTCGCTTAATTTTGATGTAAATGTAATAGATGAAAAACCTATATTGACCACTCAGTATTGCGTACCTTACAGCCGGGGCGTTCCTAATAGGCTTCTTTTGAAGGTCTGCCAGTCATTTGCAGGTGCTATTGCAAAGGGACTTGAAATTGACGAGACGAACCTGATGGTCAAGCCTTCAACGTAAACTTCAGATTTACAAAACAACTCAGCTAATGTGCGTAATTCGCAAAATTCGCATATAAATTACTGACTATTGGCACACCCAAACCGGTGACGTCGTTATAGCCCACTGTCGCGTAGCACAACGAACAATTTCCGTCCGAGCCCGTTGCTACGTTATAAAAACTATTGGGCTTATTGATGGCAAGTTTATACAAAATGGTATTCAGACCATTGGCCTGACTCAGTAAAGTAGAAAAATTGTAACCATTAGCGCTTAAGTACTGGGAGAGGCCTGCTAATATTCCAGCCCACTGCGGCGCACCGGAGCTGGTGCCTCCAAAAAAAGTCCATTGTCCATTAATGACAACACCTACAGGACTTGCCTGTGGGTCTGCGTTGTAGGCAACATCGGGAACAGCGCGCTTTCCGTTATTTGCTATTAAAACGCTATCATGATTGGCGTTCATGTAGTTGATTTGGTAAGCAGGCATTAATTCAAAAACGCTGGGACCACCACCCCCGTAGGACCAAGAGGTTTCGCTGGACGAGTTAGCGCTGGGAGTTACCAGGGAAGTAATAGTGGTTCCACCAACAGCAGTGACGTAAGGGGACGCTGCTGGATAATTTTGCCCCCTAGTACCACCTCCGTTATCGCCTGAGGATGCTACAAATGCAATTCCCGGGTAACGACTAAAAAATCCATCATATGCACTTGATGTTTCATCAGAGAACTCAGTTGCACCAAAACTCATTGAAACTACCGTCACATTTGGCACTTGCACCGCGGTTTGAAGGGCTGTCATTACACTCGTCAAATAATTATCCGGAGTCACAATCAATACGATTTTTGCTGCGGGGGCAATTGCATGGGCCCACTGAACGTCTAGAGCAGTTTCTTGATACCCTGAGTAGGACTGAGAGCCATTGCTTTGATCAATCACCTGAAGATTGCAATTGGGTAAGTTGTACTGCGCATTAAAAATTGCTAAATCTGAATTAATAGTTGCAGTTGACAGACCAGGGCCATCAATGATTACGATGGTTTGACCCGTTCCTTGATAAATAGCCGAAGTAGGCGCAACAGGAGAACTGGTTGGAAATCCGTAATGCAAAAGCAGATCTGAGGGGCTGAGTGAAGAGGCATACCCCGTTGTATTCGCAACCACCGGGACAGGTGGTATTGCGAAATGATGAGAAGGCGGGGTGTAAGTACCTGGACTTTGCTGCAAGGGCACAGGAGTAGAAGCTGCGGTGGATCCGGTCCCTCCCCCGCCGCCGCATCCAAAAAGAATCACGAGGAGGAACGCAAGAGTTATACGATTCAAAAAAAAATAAACATCAGCTCTCATGCATTTTGTAAATGAGAATAATTATTTAAAACCAGTTATAACGCAAAGGCACAGAAAAGATAAGGTCCTATTTCATGAGCACTCTGATACTGAATTATTCCTTCTTTTTCTCTTCCTTCTTCTCCTCTTTCTTCTCTTCTTTCTTTTCTTCTTTTTTATCATCTTTCTTCTCTTCACTCTTCTTCATTGGAGAGTAAGCATTGAAACTATGCCGGGTAAAGTCAGCAATTTCGTGCATGCAATGCATTCGCAGTTCGTAGGAACCAATGCTTTCGCACCCGGAGCCATCTTTGTGAACAATAGCAAGACAGTATTTTTGAGCATCCTTTGTCGGTTTACGTCTACAGTCATTATTGTCCTGATGGTTTTCTTCAGCGAATACATTGACGACAAATAATTGAAGTCCTATTAAAACAATAATACGTAAAAATTTCATCGAAAGCCTAGGGTTATAGAAAAGCAATTGAATTGGCAATTTAATTAGATACTCGCTGAGCAATTCATCTTGTTCGCCAACAGATGAGTATCTTTAATAAAAACAGTTATTACATTTTACACCCTGGAAAACAAAAGATCCAGGTTGGTAGATGCTACGCCAGCGGTTGCCCACCCCCCAACCCCTCCTAAGCGCCTCATAAGCGCCTCATAAGGGCCGAGGTTGTACTATGATCTTTTACTGATCTCGTGTACCTTTGGATTGATCGACGCTGAGTCGAAACTCCAAAAATTCCATCAATTCATCAATGCTATTGATTGACTCTTTGTAGGTCTTAATTTGTACGCAGTACCCATAGGCCTTCTTCCAATTTTGCTCCATAAGATAATCAAACAACCTTGAATATGCATAAATAAGGGATAAAGGTTTTGATTCCTCAGTAAGGTTATAACCTGAAACCAAGGAATCAAAATAAGGATCTGGTACGTGCCAATTTGGCCCATAAATGTCTATTAAATAGGTTTCTGGATGAGCGGGTATTTTAAAAACTTGGTTTTTGTACTTAATGTCTTTCAACTCAAACTTATTGAAACGCCATAGCAATGGGTTCGGCAAATGGTGAAATCCTGAAAGCAAATAAGCACCATCGGGTTTAAAGAAGAAAAAATCGATGCTAATACCTCTTCTCTTCTCAACGACTCCAAAGTTGAAATGATAGGTTTGTGGATTAGCGCTCTTAGGGTCAATCCAGTAACGGCCAGACTGACTCAGAACTCTGATCAACTCATCCCTTGAACAGTTCCAATCAAGCCCCACATCTAAATCCTTATCATGAGGCAATAATTCAGCGTCTCTGTAGATACCAAGCAAAGTTCCGTAAGCGAGAAAAAAAGGTATATTGTTTTGCCCTAAAAGCGAGTGAAGCTCCAAGAGCACAGAGGAAGCCTCTTGAACCTCCATGGGTTTTTGAGCAAGTACGGTTCTATCCAAGGACTCATTTACCAGATGATTAAATCTTAATTGGACAGCTTTTTTGATTGAACCCAAGGCTTGCACTAAATTACCGCGCTCCTTAAATACGTTTGCCAAATTGGAATAAGCTGTTGGATAGTCTGGATTTAATTGAATAGCCTTATCGTAGTCCCCCAACGCCTCATCAAGTCGATTGAGCTCAAAGTAAACGACGCCTCGATTAACGTATGCCTCAAAATAATCCTTTTTCAACTCTATGGCCTGATCATAGCTTTGCAGGGCCGCCTCAAATTGACGAAGTTCTTTATATACGTTCCCCTGGTTTGAGAAGGCCTCAAAGTAATCGGGTTTAAATTGAATCGCATTCGCATAAGCAGCCAGTGATTCAAGGAGACGCTTCATGTCGTATAAAACGACTCCCAAATTGGAATAGGTCTGCGCATGGGTAGGATCTAGCTTAATGGCTGACTCAAAACTATGAATAGCTTGCTCATGTTTAGCTTGCTTATAAAAGACCAATCCAAGATTAGTATAGGCAGGCGCAAATTTTTCATCCCAATGAATTACAAGTTGATAGTCCTTAATGGCTTGATCCCAAAGGCCAAGCTTTTGATACGCATTGCCTCGGTTAAATACTGCACTAATAAATTGATCCCTAAGATTGGCTGCAGTCGAATACTCATCGATTGATCGCTCTAAATCACCTGGACTATTTCTATGTTCGTAAATAAGTCCTAAATTCAAATGTGCATCAGGCGAATCTGGAACTAAGGCCAAAGCAGTCTTGACATTATCGATTGCGCTCTCAAACTTACCCGTGACACTAAGCAACGCACCCTTAGCGAGATAGACCTCCATCAAACTACTATTCCT
>CAIKNE010000119.1 GCA_903828695.1 uncultured Burkholderiales bacterium
GATCATTCAAGATAACATTCAGGTGGCCCTTTCTTGGGCGTTTAAGATCCTGACAGATCCATTTCACGATTTGATGTTGTATTACAAATCACCTCTTTATTTATTAAAGGGTGAGTTGATCGATCCAATGGAACACGTTCAATCTCACTAGAAGAAGTAAAAGGTCCTTCAAAGGACCTTTTACTTCAACAGAATTACAGTTCACCTCTCATACCATCCTCACCTTTATCATCTCCAAGAGCATTCCTCTTCGAATGCTCTTATTTGTTTGTTCTGCACCTCTCCAAAACCATCCATCATGCGTCATTTTTTGAGCTGCAACAACAAATCGATTGGTAAATTCCTCAAAATCTGCATCACTAAAGTTCAGACTGAAGATCATACGCCCTGTCCCTACCCAACTAAGAGCAATACCTTCTCTTCTGAGGTAGTACTGCAACAACCAGTTGTACCGAGTCTCAGACTTAATCAGCACCGTCCAGACGGTAGACATATGGGCTACTTGAATCGGCAACTCATGATTCGCAAAGGTTTGGTTCAATTGATTAGCCCGCGTCGTCCAAGTCTTATCCAGCGATGCGTATTGCGCCTGGACTTCATCGGTATCTAATCGCTTTAAAAATACATTCATTGCACCCATTACATAAGGATGAGCGTTGAAAGTTCCCCTTGCAAAGCAAATATCAGCAGGTCTGTCATGATTAAACCTTCTCATCAGATCAGCTTTCCCGCAAATAACACCGACTGGCAATCCTCCTCCCAAAGTTTTGCCGTAGGTGACCATATCGGCTTGGATATTGAAATACTCCTGCGCACCCCCTTTGGCAAGCCTGAAGCCAAGGAAAACCTCATCAAAAATCAAAACAATGCCTTTTTCGGTGCATACCTCTCGCAGTTCAGCGAGCCAAGCGCGGTAACTGCTGTAGTCAAAATGAGCCTTTCTACTCCCGTCAACGAGGGTCGAGTCCCCAGGCGCAGCTTGATTGGGATGCAACGCCTGCAGTGGGTTAACAAGCACGCAGGCAATGTCTTTTCTGTTTCTAAGCACCCGCAAAGTCGATTCATGCATCTCTCTAAGCGTCAAGGTTTGACTTGCAGGGGGCATCGGATTTCCAGGCCCAGGCTGCACGTCATCCCACCATCCGTGATATGCGCCGCAAAAACGGACAATTTTCTGTTTCTTAGTATGGTACCTAGCCAATCTAACAGCTTGCATCACAGCCTCTGTCCCGGACATATGAAAGGAGACTTCATCCTTGCCGGAGAGTGCACAAAGACGTTTGACATTTTCGAGTACGCAGGGATGATAGGAGCCCAGCGTCGGTCCCAAATCTTTCACCAAATCACTACCTTCTTGGATACAACTTTTATAAAAATCCAGTCCAAAAAGATTGACACCGTAAGAACCGGTTACGTCGATAAAGCGGTTGCCGTCCAAATCTGTCAACCAAACGCCTTCGCTTTGTTTCCAAAAACTACCTATTTGAATATATTTTTGCAATACTTTTGTAAACTGAAAGGGCACGCGGTAATTACTGGTGAACTGCAAATCAGAGATAAGGGGTTTAGTCTCAGTCGTACGCTCAAGTGTCAAGGGGCTTTGTTTTACCAAATCAGCGCCGAGTTGAGTGAGTGCGACTCTCCTCTGGTTGATCACGGCACTTGGTGCTCCGTCGCAACTAAACCACTGCTCATCGTTATAAGAGTAGGCTGGGATCAAACGCGTAAATCGCTTGGACCACCTTACATGACCACTAAGGGAAGGGTTCTTGGCAAAAGACAACTCAAGGCGCTGCTTTACCAAAAAGAGTGCTTTGATAGAAAGAGTAAAGCCTACCAAATAAACGATGAACATTAGAACCGAATCTGACATATTATCTTTTCCTTTTGAAAATATCAGTTTTATTACGCTTGGATGACCATATGATGAAAATTAAGAACTTTTTGAAAAAAATAGTGAATTCTGAGGATTTAAATTTTCTTTTAACCAACAGAATACCTCGACTGACACTAACTCATCTGATGGGTTGGATCAGCCAAATCGAGCATCCTTGGGTTAGTAGAACGGGAATATATATATGGCAACTATTTGCGGATTTGGATTTATCAGAGGCTAAAGAGCAATCTTTTAAGAGCTTGCATGCTTGCTTTATCCGCGAGCTCAAACCGGGTGCTCGAAGAGTTGACCCTCGCACGAACACCATCTCCAGCCCATGTGACGGCATTGTTGGGGAGTTTGGAGATATCAATGACGGACAGCTATTTCAAGCAAAAGGGTTCCCCTACACCCTGACAGATCTACTGGGTGAGGAACCTAGCGCCCATCAGTGGCGTGACGGGATTTACATAACCATTCGTATTACTTCTTCCATGTATCACCGTTTTCACGCCCCTTACAGCGGGGAGGTTATGCGATTGAAATATTTCTCGGGAGACACATGGAATGTAAATCCAATTGCACTCAAGCGGGTTGAGAAACTATTTTGCAAAAATGAGCGCGCATTGTTGGAGTACAAAATAAATAGCAACAGTCTAAATCCAGGTGATACAACTACGCAATTCACACTAGGGATCATTCCTGTCGCAGCGGTCCTAGTGGCTAGTATCAAATTACACGGTATCGATCCTGTACTCAGCACACGCTACAAGGGCCCCACACAAATGCAGTGCTCACTGGCGTTCACTAAAGGCGAGGAAATGGGCTGGTTTCAACACGGCTCAACTATTTTGATGTTTGCCCCCAAAGGATTTACATTTGAAGAAAACTTGTATGTTGGTCAAAACATAAAGATGGGTCAATCCATAATGCATATACCGTCATAGATATAACTAGATACTAGTTTTAATTAAACTGTAGTTAAAGTGTCATCATAGTTTAATTTAAATATTCCAAAATAGATTTTGAAACCAATCACTCACTGAGTGCATCTTAGAAGCACTGAGAGATATTGGTCCTTAAGGTGTTTCAAAACTATCTATATTGGAGTAAATAAATGCGTATAACAGTCATGGGAACGGGCTATGTGGGTTTGGTTACGGGTACGTGTTTAGCTGATTTAGGTAATGATGTGCAATGTTTCGACATTGATCAAGAAAAAATTAATCGCATAGAGAAAGGTGATATTCCAATTTATGAGCCTGGACTCAATGCTTTGATTGAGAGAAATGTTAAAACTGGACGCCTGAGCTTTAGCTCCGACATGAAGTCTAGTGTGGCTTACGGGGACATCATTTTTATTGCCGTTGGGACACCTTCCATGGAGGACGGCTCAGCAGATACCCGCCAAGTTCTTCAGGCTGCAAAAAGCATTGGCTCACTCATGACAAACTTTAAAGTAGTTGTGAATAAATCAACTGTACCCATTGGCATGGCAGATATCGTCAAAGAAACAATTGACACTGAATTAAACATTCGTTTCAAGTCTGATGAATCTGCACGTCCTGGATTTTCTGTAATTTCCAACCCAGAGTTCCTTAAAGAGGGGTCTGCAGTTGACGACTTTATGCGTCCAGACCGAATCGTACTAGGCATTGAAAGCAATGAGAGCGGAAATATTGCCAGGGATATGATGCGCAAACTCTACGCTCCATTTAACCGCAATCACGAAAGAACATTTGTAATGAATGTTCGATCCGCGGAATTCACAAAATACGCTGCTAATGCGATGCTGGCTACCCGAATTAGCTTTATGAATGAACTTGCGAATTTGGCTGAACGAGTCGGAGCAGATATTGACTCTGTGCGTCAAGGCATTGGATCTGATCCCCGTATTGGCTATAGCTTCCTCTATTCTGGCACAGGTTACGGTGGGTCGTGCTTTCCCAAAGATGTACAGGCACTTCAATATACTGCTAATTCCAACGGGATTCCACTAAAAATTCTCGCAGCAGTTGAATCTGTTAATCAAAGACAAAAGTACGTTATCGCAGAGAAAATATCCGCCTATTTTGACAACAACCTTGAGGGCTTAACGTTCGCAATTTGGGGTTTAGCATTTAAGCCAAATACTGACGATATGCGCGAAGCGCCAAGCAGAGTCTTAATCAAAGAGCTTTTAAGTAGAGGCGCTAGGGTCATAGCACACGATCCCGTTGCGCTGGAAGCGGCAAAAGCTGCATTCCAAGAAGATTTCAAAGATCATCCAGAATTTTCAGGGCAACTCACCTTTTCAGAAAATGCAATGGAAATATTAGACGGTGCTGACGCTATGATTTTGTTGACTGAGTGGAAAGAATATAAGAGCCCCAATTTCAGCCAAATTAAATCTCTTCTTAAGCAAGCTCTCATATTTGATGGTCGTAACCTCTACGAACCACAAGTTATGCAAGAGCAGGGGTTTACTTATGAAGGAATTGGTCGACGCGCATCGCCCGTTAAACTGCACACGACTAGCTTAATCAATGGTACTGCACAACAACTTGTGTAGATACTGATCCTTAAAGAAGATCATACTCTATAAAAGAGATGGTCTTTTTTAATGGATTTGACAGTTAAAGGGAAGTAGAGCCAACAGTTCTTACTAGAATTGAATGGTTTGGTCTAATGAGATTTATGAGGTAGTTTCTGCAATGCCCCTACGAATTGTTCAGAAGCACTCTCCCAACTGAATGTTTTAGCATGAGACAAAACATTTTCTCTTGAAATATCGAGCGCCTTCATACAAGCAGTTCGTAGATCTGTATCCAAAACGCCAGAATAACCTGAATTAACAACATCCACAGGTCCAGGCACCGGAAATGCAGCCACCGGCGTACCACAGGCCATAGCTTCTAGCATGACCAACCCAAAAGTATCGGTTGAACTTGTAAATACAAAAACGTCCGCTGATCTATATAGTGTTGCTAATGAAGGTCCATCCAACATACCAAACCATCTGACCTTGGGGTAAGCTTTGTGCAGTCGGTCTCTTTCTGGACCATCGCCTGCAACCCATTTCTCACCCGGTAGATCAAGTTTAAGAAACTCATCAATTTGTTTCTCAATTGCAAGTCGACCAACATGTAAAAAAATAGGGCCCTCACCTCTTGGTATCGTTGAGCCAACAGGGTTAAACATGTCAAAATCAACCCCTCTACTCCAGACTCGAGGAGATTTGAATCCCCGGGATTTAAGGTCATTCACGATCGCGGGTGTAGGTGCCAAGTTGGCTTTTGCTGCATTATGGAATCGTCTAAAAATTGAATAACTCCATGCGGTCGGAATTTTAAAACGCATATTGACGTATTCAGGGAACCTGCTGTGATAGGAAGTCGTAAACGGCCATTTACGTTTCATAGCAATAGAGCGAGCCAACCAACCCAAAGGACCTTCTGTTGAGATATGCAAGCAGTCAGGGTCAACGTCATCAATCATTTTGGCCAATTGGGTACGATTGGTCATCGCCAAGGAAATCTCAGGGTATGTTGGACAAGGAAATGATTTGAAAAGATTAGGAGTTATGAAATGAACGGAATGCCCCTTTTTCTCTAACTCTCTTGTTGTCATCTTAAGCGTTCTGACAACACCATTAACCTGTGGCTCCCAAGCATCTGTAACTATTAATATTTTCATTTAAACCCTGTGTATTTTTCTAATTTTAATCAGCTCTTAACGAAGAGTTTCTGTTCAAGGCATCAGTACAGGACGCATCTCTTTAACCAAATCAATTTGCTGGTCCCAGTAAATAATCTCAAGTTTACCGTCCATATGCTCTACTAACGCTGTTCGGCTTTCCACCCAATCACCATCGTTACAGTACAGCACACCATCAATGTTTCGAATTTCTGCGTGGTGTATATGACCACACACTACGCCCTGATAACCCTTGCGCTTAGCCTCTTTAGCAACAGCAATTTCGTAGTCATTTATAAATCCAACCGCTTGTTTCACTTTGTGCTTTAAGTAAGCAGATAATGACCAATAAGGCAAACCGAATTTTGCACGCAAATGATTGAAATGCTTATTGAGCTTAAGTATGAGCTCATACAAATAATCCCCTACATACGCTAGCCACTTAGCATACTGGACCACGGCATCAAACAAATCTCCGTGAATTAACCAAAGGGTATCTCCATTCACTGTTGTATGGGTCGTTTCTTTTAAAACCTCAACACCGCCAAAATGGTGTTGTACAAAATTTCGTGCAAATTCATCGTGATTACCAGGAACATAAACTACCCTGCAACCTTTTCTTGCCATACGTAGCAGTTTTTGAATTACATCGTTATGGGCTTGAGGCCAATACCACTTTCTGCGCAACTGCCAACCGTCAACAATATCTCCAATTAAATACATATATTGACTCTCGTTTTCTCGTAGAAAGTCAAGGAGTGCCTCTGCCTGACATCCCGGTGTACCGAGATGCAGATCTGATATGAATATTGCTCTGTAATGCATTAGGTGCCAAAAAAATGTTTTTTATACTTAGGCTTTAGATCTGCTACTCTCATCATCATAGGTAAATCTACAGTGTTAAAGTTGGGATCCCAAGCAGGTGCACCAATGACCTTAGCACCTAATCTTAAGTAAGCCCTAATTAGGGACGGAAGTTCCACAACAGAATCAGAGGTGACTGGTTGCAAATGAAAAGGAGAGCGAGTCCGGACGTGAAAATCTATAGGTGCCATGTGATTTGATTTCACATAGCTCCAAACTTTTGAGGCTACTTCCATATTCAAATCATGCTTAAGCATTGGAATACTTGCGCTGCCAATCATCGTGTCTAGACTATTTCTATCCATGAACTTAAAAAGTTCACCCCATAGGGCCATTATTACGCCTCCATGTCGATGATCCGGATGTACACAACTGCGCCCAAGTTCAACCATTCGTTTACGCAAACCTCGAAGCCTAGTCATATCGAACTCTGTTTCGAAATAGGTACTCCCAACTCGTTCAGCTTGTGTTGGGGTAAGAAGTCTGTATGTTCCTATTACCTCATCAGTAACTTGATTTTTAACGATTAAGTGCTCACAAAAATCATCAAACAGATCAATATCGTATTCACCGCAATTTTTGGGAAACCGAGCGCCCATATCGTTGGTGAACACCTGATATCTCAAGCGCTGTGCAGATCTAACTTGGTCTTGATTTTTAGCCCATTCAACGGAAATCTTGCTACAACTGGGATCTCTTTGGGGGTTTGAACTTTTTAGATGAAAGTCTAAATTTTTTAGGGTTGGGGTTGACTCTATCGGATAATTTAAATATGAAAGCTCTGAAGTACTGTTTATCATCTTTTTCTTGAATTTGATTGATTCAAGAATTATCTAAAAATATTATTAAAGTTTGATGTAAGTTATTTGATGCATTTGTGTCAATGCATCAATAATACAAGTCAGTATATCGAAGGAATGTACATACTAGCAGGGATAGGATTCCTTGCATAATCCTCGTGATAAATACGCGTTGGAAGGGTCACGGGATCGTGCTCTATCTCTGAGTAAGGCACTTGTGACAATAAGTGATTTATACAATTTAAACGTGCTCTTTTCTTATCCACAGCTTCTACGATCCACCAAGGTGCCTCGGAAATATGCGTTCGCTCGAGCATGGTTTCCTTGGCTCTTGTATATGCCTCCCATAGCCTTCTAGACTCCAGATCCATTGGGCTTAGTTTCCACTGTTTTAATGGATCTTGAATTCGCATACTAAACCTAAGGTGTTGCTGCTCATCGGTTATGGAAAACCAATACTTAATCAGAACTATTCCTGAGCGCACTAGCATCTTCTCAAATTCAGGTACGCTTCTATAAAATTCTTCTACTTCGGCGTCTGAGCAAAAACCCATTACCTTCTCAACACCTGCTCGGTTGTACCAACTACGGTCAAACAAAACCATCTCACCTGCGGCGGGTAGGTGGGACACATATCTTTGAAAATACCACTGTGATCGCTCCCTGATACTTGGAGCAGGCAAGGCGGCAACTCTACAAACTCTTGGATTTAAACGCTGTGTAATCCGTTTAATGGCTCCACCTTTACCAGCTGCGTCGCGTCCTTCAAAAATGACTACTATTTTGAGACCTCTAGCAACAACCCAGTCTTGTAACTTAACGAGTTCACCCTGAAGTCTAAAGAGTTCTTTAAAATAAACCCTTCTATCTAATCCAGAATCATCAGTTTGTTTGTCACTAAAACCATCAAGAAGGTGATCTATGAGTCCATCATCAAGCTCAAGCTCTAATTCCTCGTCATAGCTATCAAGATACTCCTCTTTAATTTGAGCTTTTGAGAGTTCTGGTGATGGAGGTTTTTTCACAATATAAATTAACTCATAATAATGTATGGATTTTAGGAGAAGCTTATTTCAAAATTATGACAATCCAATCCCGACTAATTGGCGCATAATATTCAAGGAGTCTTAAGAACTTTCTTAATTTTTGCCTAAAAATAGGAATTCAATTAAATGAACGATAAATCATCTGAAACTCTGTCGAATCCACAAAAAAAGAGAAGCGGACTTATTAGAGTAGTATATGCATTTAAGTATTCTCTCCAAGGACTTTATTCTGCATTTTACGAGCCGGCATTTAGGCAAGAATTGTGGATATCAATTTTATTGATCCCAGCGTCTTTTTGGATCGGAAAGACTTGGATCGAGATCAGCCTACTGAGTGCAAGTGTTATTTTAGTATTAATCGTAGAGCTATTAAACACAGGACTTGAAAGCGCAATCGACAGAATCGGACCCCAGTGGCATGATCTGTCTAAAAGATGCAAGGACTTGGGTAGCGCAGCAGTGCTTTTAAGTTTGGTACTGTGTACAGGCATTTGGACAGCTGCTCTCTTTCATTATGCATAACCACAGACCATTACGAGATAGAGCGTATCCAATTGGTTTTGTATTCTGTTTTGAAGACGCTACTTTGTGATTGATCAACAGGTACAACACTAAAACTAGGACATGAATACCTCTCAATATCTCTTGCATCTAGAGGGAATGAATTGCAATTTGAGAATTTACGGAGAGGTGAGCTATAAATTCCGCATATATACTCATTCTCACTTTCCTGCTCTAAGAAAACACATTTCTTATCCAAACAACAATTTCCACATTTAATGCAACTACCTTGAATGTTAGCAGGTATGACACTTTTGACTGCTGCCACATCTAAAAGGTAATGTTCAATGGGTCCCGCCTTTAGCGCCTCAAAGTAAATAACCAAGGCCTTGAGTGTGGCCCTGTAATTAAATATAAACTTGTATTTCGAAAACGCTATCGCCATTAAGAAGGGCCAAATTGGTAAGAGGCAATAAGCAAGATACACAACGATGCGTGTGATTACTTTAATAATGAAGTTTTTAGAAATTTTCAAACCCTGGTAATAGTTTGAAATGGCGCTAATGTTAAGCATGAGTATTAACCAATGAATTTAAAGGAGTAATAGTGCGTTGAATCCAAGAAACATCGCTATAAAAGGAGAGCTCTCGCTTCATACCCAGGTTAAAAGGGGTGATCAAAATTTTAAAGCGAGGGTCTAAAGCTGATCTAAATCGTCAGCTTTAAATTACTCATTTATATTAATTGGAGTGAACGTGTTCCATTGGATCGATCAACTCACCCTTTAATAAATAAAGAGGTGATTTGTAATACAACATCAAATCGTGAAATGGATCTGTCAGGATCTTAAACGCCCAAGAAAGGGCCACCTGAATGTTATCTTGAATGATC
>CAIKNE010000120.1 GCA_903828695.1 uncultured Burkholderiales bacterium
GCATTGCTCTCCACCCCATCGATTCCGTCCGTATCCGCAGCAAGGGCCCAAATACGGGGATGCCCACCCAGTTCTTTAGCCAAGCTCAAACAAAATTCACCTGCACGCCCTCCTCTGCCCTCTTTTTGGTCAGAGAAAGTGTTGCCTAACTTAGGGATAGTGACCGTTGTCTCGCCCCCACTCAAAATGACACATGGAGGAGTAAATGCACAAAAAGCGCTCTCCCCCGTATAGCTGGCGTTTTGAACCTCCGACTCGCCCATCACCTTAGCTGCCCCCTTGGCAAGTGCTGCGTGAACTTTTGCGACCTCTGAGGATTCGCCCTCAATTTCATCCGACAAAATATAAGCATTGAGTCCCATGGATACGGCCAACTCAGCCGCCGCTTGAAGAGAGTGCTTGGGTGTTGCGATCAACTCGACGGGGGCACAGTGTTTAAACGCATTGCCTGGCTTGGGCGTTTCTAACTCACCGCATTCAAGAGCCCTGAAGACTGCCTCTGGCAAATGCACGCTGTATTTCTTTAATATCGCTAGGGCATCCGCACAGGTTGTGGGATCGGGAACCGTTGGTCCACTCGCGATCACCGAGGGATCATCCCCAGGCACATCACTGATAGCGAAACATATTAACTTGGCCGGTGCACAAGCCAATGCCAAGCGACCCCCTTTTATTTGAGACAGATGTTTTCTGACACAGTTCATCTCTTGGATGTTCGCACCACTTTTCAAAAGAGCATGATTGAGCGCTTTCTTATCTTCAAGTGTTAAACCGATTGCTGGAAGAGTTAAGAGAGAGGATCCACCCCCAGAGATTAAGCAAATCACCAAATCATCTGACGTCAGGTCTTTTGTCAAACCCAGTATCCGTTGTGAAGCATTGACTCCTGCTTGGTCGGGCACGGGATGCGCTGCTTCGATCATCTCTATACGGCACGGTTGTGAGTCTTGAACCCCGGCACCACCACCATCAGCACCACCCCCAGCAACCATTGTCGGTATGTGATCGTAGCGGGTTACAACTAATCCACTCAGGGGCTGATCGCTGGGCCACATAGCGTCCAATGCAAGAGCCATGGAGGCAGCTGCCTTGCCCGCGCCGAGCACTAAAGTTCGACCCTTTGGCGGCTTGGGCAGCCGCCCCCGCAGGGCTTGTGCGGGTAGGGCCGCTGATACAGCGCAATCAAATAAACTGCGTAGTAACTGAGTTTCAGATAAGTTTTTCGTGATCACTTCTTACCCAGGCCCAATAAACCCGCACCCTGGGTGTAGAGTTGAATTCGCTCTTTCATGAAAGCGTCCATTTGATCAGTGCCGATGTTAATGAGTTCAAACCCGTTTTTAGCAGCAAGCTCTTTCATCTCCGGATCCGTATTGATTTGAGACCAGAGTTGAGACAATTTCTTGATTTGATCTGCGGGCGTCGATTTCGGAACACCAATGCCTCTGTAGGAACCGTCAACCCAGTTGGTAATACCCAACTCTTTGAAGGTGGGCACATCCGGCATTAAGGGATGACGCTTCTCCATCCCAACAGCTAAGGCGCGCACACGGCCCTTGTTATTAATGGCAAAGGGTGTGTAAGTCATAGCCGAATCAACTTGATTGCCAAGTAAAGAGGTCGTCATATCCCCCGTCCCTTTGAAAGGAATATAGATGGTTTTGATCCCAAATGAAACATCCAAACGCTCATGCGCTGTGTGATTTGCGGAGTTAAGTCCAGAGCCTCCAACTGAGATATGTTCGGGATCTTTTTTAGCTGCTGCGATAAAGTCAGCAAAGGTTTTGTATGGGCTTGCAACAGGCACCACCAAAATGTCGGGCGTATAGTGAAACCAAAACACGGGTGTGATGTCACCCGTTTTGTATTGAACCGTACCCTCAATCGGTTGAAAAACAATATGCGGCAGGTTAATACCCACTACATTCAAGCCGTCTCCAGGTAATGAGTTGATCTGTGACCACATGAGCGCCCCGCCCGCACCTGCTTTGTACTGGATGATGGTTTCAATGTTGGGGCACTTCTTTTTGATCAACATTTGTTGGTGCCGGGCAGAGAGATCAGACTCACCCCCAGGTGGGAAGGCTTGCC
>CAIKNE010000121.1 GCA_903828695.1 uncultured Burkholderiales bacterium
GCAGATAAGTTGGTTTGCGACTGAACGGTAAAAATCAACGAATTCACAAAGGAGTTGATCTGTGCGCCTGCAGCATCAACCATGCTTCCAGGTGCGACTTCGTTTGCTAGTAAAGCATTCACATTGCTGCTGGGGCCAACAGATTGGGAGTTCGCAATTTGAACATTCAAGGCTTGCAGGATTGAATTTTTGATAACGGAGAAAATTTTGGGCGAAACGATCGTGGGATCTTGATTGCTTTGATGCGTTAAAGAATTTGCATTACTGCTTGAGGACGCACCTACTGCATTGCTGCTGCTGTTACCTTGAACGGAATTGATATCCGACTCTAAGCTAGCCATTAATGCATTAGGACTGGCTAGATTAGAAATATTTTGATTTCCCGTGTTTGACAAATATGAATTGATCACTGAAGTGCGAACGCCCGGGGCACTTGGCTCCATATTGATAATGTCTAGGCCCTGGGTCAAGGAACGCGAGGACATGAAGGTCTGAGCAAGCATAGGATTGCTCGATGACCTAGAGTACGGGGGTATAACGTTCATGACTTTATGACAATGACTAAAACACTAGGCTTTAAAAGGATCCCATGATACTTAATTTCACAAGATTTAGAAAGTGCTTTTCATCACTTTTTCGCCGTAATCATTCAATACTTTATCAATCTTACTATGATTTTACGGCCCCCATTAAGTGCCTCCAATACTGGCGGACCTCACTAACTAGTCAAGAATTACCTAAAAACAGCCAAAAAACAGCTGTTTTAGGCTTATTTTGAGCAAATTTAGCCATATTAGGCGCTCAAGGGCAGAATTTGCAAGGCGCAGGGCTTAAGATTAGCCATGAAAAGAACATTCCAACTCCAAATAGAGGGTAAAAAGCCCGAGCGCGTCTTGGACTCCATCAAGCATGAGGTCCGTAAATACCTAAAACGTGAGCGTAGACGCATGCTCCCCGTTGATACAGATTACTGGGACTTTGACTGTAAATTCGGGGTCTCAGAAGAGTCTAGCGAGGTCGTCCATCTGTCCGCAATCATTACTCAAATTGACGAGATTTCAAAAGCCAACGGAACTCAGCTTTATGTTGAGATCATAGCCAAGGCCGTTAAACGTAAACCCAGAGTAAGTACTCATGCTAGCGAGGATGAAGGGGAACCTATAGTAGATTACACGCAGCCCAATGAATCAAACACTCCTCAGCCAACTACCCAACCAGTTGCTCAGTGAAGCCTTTGTCCACCTTTGGATGCGCTCAAGCATTCAACTCCAAGCATCCTCCATTTAAAAAGGCCTTAACCCTCTGAATAGGTTAAGGCCTCTTGCACAGTAACTTCAGTATCAGAATGCCAAGGGATCAGGTCGCACTTGGACCTTGAATATTTTGGGTGGTGTTTCTTTATTACCGTCACCACTGTGAAAGTTAGCACGAGTTCCAGATGATGTCCAAATTCCCCTACCCTTCCAACCTTTGGTTGCATCATCAATTCTTCCGTCCACGTTCTTCGTGAAAAAGCCCAGTGGGTAAGGGACGTGAAGAGTCACCATCTTTCCATTGACTAGTGCCACAAGCGCCTCGCCACCATTGGAGGATGCAATCGGTACATCACGGCCGAGTCCAAGCGTATTGAACAAATCAACCCAAATGTAGTACGCCCCGTCAGCACTACCACTAGCGTCATCAACGTTTTTGAACTGTGGGCCAGGAAGTCTAAAAAGACTCCACCCTTCTTGGCACTGCTTACCCTCTGCGGTGCTGGGGCCGTTGAGAGGTCCTTTGCACTTAGATCGATCGAAGCTGGCCATATGTCCACTGGAGAGAACTGTCCATACAACACCCTTGGAATCGATATCAATACCGCGGGCGCCAAACGTGCCTTTTGGTGGTTGATAAACCTCGGCAAGAGCTGTGTGTGTTGGATCTGAGCCTGGACTTAAGCGAATAATATAACCGGGCTGGTCGATTCTAGAGAAACCTACATCCATTGACTGGCCCCAGATCGAATCATCCACGGGCGAGGACTGCACGCCGTAAAAACCAGCAATGATGCGTTTGTCTTTACTTGGATCCAGTGGCTCCTTGGCCTCAGCATAATCATCACGTTTGCCGTTCCCATTGGTATCGATAATGAGAGGCGTCCAGCCCTGAGATTTTTGCTCGTCCCTCGTCTCAAGAAACATTTTTGTGTTCAACCAACCCACAACTGGTGCTGCAGCTCCTCCAGCACTGGTCCACAGCGTATTGTCCTTGTCGCGGCCAAAATACAAGTGTTGAGTCGTAAAACAAGTATTGATCAAGACCCATTCCTGCGTCTTAGGATCGTAGACTGAGAGCTGTCTGCTAGATGAGTTCAGCGGTGCCAATTGAGCAGAGGGATGCGCAGATCCCTTCTTGCAAAACTCTGGGTTATCCTCGCCCCGGTTCCTTGCAGCAAACCAAAGCAGTCCCTTATCATCCCAGATCAGATTGTGGATACTGTCGTGGCCATCCCATATCGGCTCATCGCCCCAATACGCAGAGGTCGAGCGAGGAAGGTCCAGCGATGACGGTGTTTTAGCAGCTGCGTAAGGCATGCGAATAGCAGAGGCCACATGGGTCAATGGATTAAGTGTTGGCACTAAATCGGTACTCTCCTCCGATGCGCCGTAGATCAAACCATTTGCGTTCAAGGTTGGATTGCGCTTATCGGTTGAGATCGCATCATGCATGTAATGTTTAGGAGTTGACCAGTCCCACATGGTGTAAACCGCGTTGCGCTCAACGCCCTGGGGCCTCTCGGGTTTGGCAAACGGGACTTCGCCTTTGGCAATTCTGTCTGTCCAATCTGCATACATTTTGAGTCCACGCTCAGGACCTAGGCGTCCAAGAGCCAAAGCCATGTTGGTCAATGCTTGACCCGCTTGGGTGCGCTGTGCCCATTGACCAAACCCATCACCTGCATGTTGGGATTTAAAGAGCTCAGGAACCTCTCTCACTCCGCGTGTGCCAAGGGCGTGACAAGATTGGCAGGAGTTTTTCATCGTGTCTAACCAAAAGGCCTGTGACTTCATGAAAGTTGGTATGCCGTTGCCTTTCTCGCCAGTGCCAGGAAATTCGCTTGCCTTTGGCACATCAATCATTGAGTACCAGTACATGCCTGGGTAATACTGAGCTGCTGCTTTCTCAGAGGGAGCCACAACAGCGGTTAACTTTAACTCTTGCCCTGGAGCTGTATTGACCTTGGGTGAATCGATTAATCCGTACCCACGGACCCAAACCTGGTATTTGGCTTTAGGTAACTCAGGTATGACGAATCGACCCTGATCATCCGTTGCAACTATCTTGGCAAACTTGGTTGGCAAGTCCGAGGTTTCTGCGATCACCCATACCCCAGCCTCAGGCCCCTTTGGGCCACGGACAACACCAGCAATTTCTTTGTTGGTGATCTTGGCCCATGGTGCGGCTTGCAAACTTGCGCTGAAAGCGAGAGTAGCAAAACCAGCCAGTAGTGCAACAGTTGATTTAAGTCTCAAGTCGTCTCTCCAGTGATTTGATAATTGGAAACGCTTTAAACACTTTGAAGCGTACAAAGTGCTCTAAAGCTAGAGTGTAAAAATGGCTCCACAGCATGATCCATCTGTCGAGCCAGCATTAGTCCAAAATATTAACACTCAGGAATTAAATTTTTATAAGTAAAAACCAAGGCCTGCATGGGATTAACCATTAGCCCAAAAGGTTGGTTTTATAACCCAATTTCATTTGAGGGGTGAAGCAATTTTGTAGGTATTTCAAAGAAGCTTAATGAATGAGTTAATCCTTAAACCGGTTGGTGATGGGATAGCGCCAATCCTTACCAAAGCTTCTGTGCGTGATTCTGATTCCTATTGGGGACTGTCTTCTCTTGTACTCACTCATCTTTATTAATCGTGTCACGCGCTCAACGTCGGCCCTGGGGAAACCGGCTTGAACAATTTGCTCAACGTTCATATCCTCTTCCATGTAGCGCTCAAGAATAGCATCAAGCACCTCATAGGGCGGCAAGCTATCTTGATCGGTTTGGTCTGGACGAAGCTCTGCGCTTGGGGGCCGGGTAATGATTCTTTGGGGAATTGGATTGGCGCCTCTTTCAAACGGGTCGTTCTTATTTCTCCACCTAGCCAAATTGAAGACCATCATTTTGGCAACATCTTTAATCACGGCAAAGCCACCTGCCATATCCCCGTACAGCGTGCAATATCCAGTTGCCATCTCACTCTTATTGCCCGTCGTTAGAACGATGGAACCCTTTTTGTTGGATAACGCCATTAATAGCGTTCCTCTGATCCTTGCTTGGATGTTCTCCTCCGTTGTGTCACTTCTTAAACCTTCAAACTCCCCCTTAAGAGAGCTTAGAAAAGCATCAAATTCAGGCTTGATACTGATCTCATCATACTGAACACCCATTCTTTGTGCCATCTCCTTGGCATCGATCCAACTGATCTCGGCGGTATACGGGGACGGCATCATCACCACCCTCACCTTTTCCGGACCCAGCGCGTCCACAGCAATTGCAAGGACCAATGCCGAATCAATCCCGCCCGATAGACCAATAATGACGCCTGGAAAACCGTTTTTACCAATATAGTCTTTGACACCCATGACAAGTGCACGCCAAAGATCTAATTCAGTGCTTCCTCCTTCCTCAACTTTGGCAGCTAATTCAATGGACTTTGAGCTCTTGGAGATTGCAATATCGAAATGTTCCTCATCAAAACTTTTTGCCCGCCCAACCAATTCACCCTTTGCACTCAAGACAAAAGAGCGCCCTTCAAAGACCACCTCGTCTTGTCCGCCGACTAAATGCGCGTAGATGAGCGCAAGCCCCGTCTGGGCTACCCTAGCACGCATAGCATCCTCGCGCTCCAAACCCTTACCCAAATGGAACGGCGAAGCATTCAAAACAGCCAGCAACTGTGCTCCCTGCTTTACACAACTTTGTGCGGGCTCTTCAAACCAAGCATCCTCGCAAATCAGCAGACCCACCTTAACGCCTAAGACCTCAAACACGCAGGGCTCTGTTCCTGGCGCAAAATACCTTCTTTCATCAAATACTTGATAATTAGGCAACTCACGCTTGGCGTAGGACGCAACCATTCGGCCCTCACTCAAAACGCTGGCCCTGTTTTGGCGCTGTGCTGTGCTGACAGAGCGGGTGCGCAGGTCCCCACCTGTTGGGTGGCCAACGACAACGTGAAAGTCTCTCAGGTGCGCTAACTCTTTGCAGATCCTCGCCAACTCCCTATCACAGGCCTTTATGAAGGAGGGTCTCAAAAACAAATCCTCGCACGCATATCCACAAAGGGAGAGCTCTGGGGTGAGGAGCAGTCTCACGCCGCGTTCATAGGCACGGCGTGAGGCATCAATAATTTTGTCTGCATTGATGGAAATATCTCCAACCACAAAATTAAGTTGGGCGATACAGATTCGGTCAAGTTGAAGGGTCATAATTTAGAACAAAACAAACTTACAAAAGATTCATCAAAATATCAACATTGAAGGCAACACTAGATCTCTTCGTTGCGATCAGGTGCAAACCAAGTACGCTCCAACTAACCCCCACTTTTATAAATGAGTCTTTAGTAAAAATGCAGCCGACGCCATCCGAAAAATCAGAACACCACGATTATGACATCCAAGTTCTAACAAGCACGCGTGACCTAGACCCCTTGGAGTGGAATTCACTCCTAAAGATTCAACCCTCCCCAACGCCCTTCATGAAGCACGAGTACTTGAGTGCGATGGAGCTGAGCGAGAGTGCCACGGCCCAAACGGGCTGGATTCCTCGGTTTGTAACCATACGTTCAAATCAAGCGTTGATTGCTGCATGTCCCCTTTATCTGAAACTGCATTCTTACGGTGAATTTGTCTTTGACTGGGCATGGGCCAATGCGTACGAGCAACACGGACTGGAGTACTACCCCAAAGCCCTTGTAGCGGTCCCCTTTACGCCCGTACCAGGAACGCGCTTGATGGCAAAGGATGAACAAACCCGTAGCCTACTGGCTTCAGCAATAAAGGCATGGACCCAAAAGGAAAGTCTGTCGTCTGCGCACCTTCTCTTTGGCTGTGCGCAGGATATCCAGGCATGCGCTGAGAATTCTTATTCGCTCAGGCACACAGTGCAGTTTCACTGGCAAAACGCTAATTACACGGACTTCGCTGACTTTTTAAGCAGCTTGAATCAAGAGAAAAGAAAGAAAATCAAACAAGAGCGGGCCAAAATTACCAAAGCGGGGGTTAGCTTCATCTCTAAATACGGCTCAGACATAAACAACGAGGACTGGTCATTTTTTTATAAATGTTATGAGCGTACCTACTTAGAGCATGGAAATGCGCCCTACTTGACGCCTGATTTTTTCAAACGTATGCAACAAAGTATGCCCACCAATTGGGTTCTATTTATTGCAAGTAACGAGAGAGGCGATCGAATCGCGAGTAGTTTGGTGGCTGTGTCGGACGTTGGGCAACAAGCACAGATGAGCGAATCTAAAGAAATGACCGGCTTGAGGAATTCTAGTCTCACAACACATGAGCGTCATCCCCGAGTTGCATATGGTCGCTATTGGGGCGCCTTAGAGCGGGTAGACTGCTTGCACTTTGAGGCCTGTTATTACCAGCCCATCGAATGGTGTATCCAAAACGGAGTTCAACGATTTGAGGGTGGAGCGCAGGGGGAGCACAAGATGGCTAGAGCACTACTCCCCGTTAAAACCAGTAGCGCCCATTACCTTGTTCACCCCTCTTTTGCATCTGCTGTAGATAATTTTCTAAACAGAGAGGAGCAAGGAATTGAGAACTATATAGATGACTTAGAACGCAGAACCCCTCTTAAATTGGGGGGGTCAGAGTCCCCAAACAGGTTGTAATCTGCGTTTCCATGGCTCCTTGAAATTGATAACTATCAAGGAACCATGGAATTAGTAGGGACGTGGATTATGCTTTTTTTTGTGCGTTGTAATTGGCAATTCCGTCCATTACCTCTTTTTTAGCAGACTCTGGGCCTTCCCATCCAATAATCTTGACCCACTTGCCGTCTTCTAGGTCTTTGTAGTGCTCAAAGAAGTGCGCGATCGTTTTGAGTCGCAGAGGATTTAAGTCTTCTGGCTTTTGCCACTGCGTATAAATGGAGAGTATTTTATCTGTGGGGACAGCCAAAATCTTTCCATCTTCGCCGGCCTCGTCCTCCATTTTCAAAATACCAATGGGTCTGCAAGTCACGACTACGCCAGGAATTAAAGGCACTGGAGTGATGACTAAAACGTCTACAGGGTCACCATCACCACTGATGGTCTTAGGCACATAACCGTAGTTGGTTGGATAGTGCATAGAGGTGCTCATAAAGCGGTCTACAAAAATCGCGCCTGTCTCCTTATCGACTTCATACTTAACTGGGTCAGCGTTCATTGGAATTTCAATGATGACGTTAAAAGATTCAGGCACATTTTTACCGTGGGAGACGTTATCTAAAGACATGATTTAAATTGATTTTTGTTAAAAAAAGAAAGAAGCTTCATGAACTGACTAAGGTATAACCCTTTGGAGAGCCAAATTGAACTGCCTTATGCGTCAGTACTAACCCGCATTTTACAGATCCTTTGAGCCTAAATTACGTTTTTAGTTAATTCAATCGCTTACAGTAGTGAAGCCCTAATGATTTTAATCGGTTGATTGGGCAGGTACGGCTTGGCTAAAAGTGAGCGAAAGAGATTTAGTCATGCTGCCGTTATTAAACGTTTTGGCGGCATTTAGGTAACTTTTTGATACCAAGACGCTTAACAATGACCTCTGTTTAATTTGAGAAATTACTTAAAGGAAACTTTATGTCTGAAAGTTCTGCACTGATATTTGCACTTATTTGCGGACTGATCGCTGTACTTTACGGCTTTTGGGCTCGCGCCTCCATCCTCTCACTCGATGCGGGTAATGCTCGGATGCAAGAAATTGCAACTGCCATTCAACAAGGAGCAGCAGCCTACCTAGCCAGACAGTACCGAACCATCGCATTGGTGGGGATCGTTTTGGCAGTATTAATTGCCATATTTCTGCCACTGCAAACCGCAGTTGGATTTGTAATTGGGGCGGTGCTCTCAGGAGCCTGCGGCTTCATTGGGATGAACGTCTCAGTTAAGGCCAACGTTCGAACGGCTCAAGCAGCAACTCACGGCATAGGACCCGCTCTGGATGTCGCCTTTAAAGGGGGAGCTATCACGGGTATGTTGGTGGTTGGACTGGGACTTTTAGGTGTGACCGGTTTTTATTGGTACTTGGTGGGTAGCGCTGGCCACCCCAACGGAGAAGCGTTAGCAACGTTACTCAATCCACTTATTGGGCTGGCATTTGGCTCATCACTCATCTCCATCTTTGCTCGCCTTGGTGGCGGAATCTTTACCAAAGGCGCCGATGTCGGTGCAGATTTGGTGGGAAAGGTAGAGGCCGGCATCCCTGAGGATGATCCTCGCAACCCAGCAGTGATTGCGGACAACGTGGGCGACAACGTCGGCGACTGCGCAGGCATGGCAGCAGATCTCTTTGAGACCTACGCTGTTACTTTGATTGCAACCATGGTGCTCGGCGCATTGGTTGTAACCAATGGTCATGGTGAGGCAGTTTTATACCCTCTCGTTCTTGGTGCAGTCTCAATCATAGCTTCCATTATTGGTTGCTTCTTTGTCAAAGCAACTCCGGGCATGAAAAACGTGATGCCAGCGCTCTACAAAGGGCTCATCGTAGCTGGGGTGCTAAGCCTGGCAGCATTTGCTTATGTGACCTGGACTTTAATGCCAGATGATGCCATTACACCTACAGGCTCACGCCTGTCCTTGTTCGGCGCGTGTGTGGTTGGCCTCGTATTAACAGCCGCGCTGGTCTGGATCACAGAGTACTACACGGGTACTGATTACGCGCCTGTCAAACACGTAGCCCAGGCTTCCACTACAGGACACGCAACTAACATCATTGCAGGTATTGGCGTATCCATGAAGTCAACCGCTTGGCCTGTGCTGTGCGTGTGTTTAGCCATCCTAGCCTCCTTTAGCTTGGCCGGGTTATATGGTGTTGCTGTTGCAGCAACCGCAATGCTCAGCATGGCAGGTATCATTGTGGCCTTGGATGCCTACGGTCCCATTACGGATAACGCTGGGGGGATTGCAGAGATGGCTGAGCTGCCATCCAGTGTTCGTGATGTCACTGATCCTTTAGATGCAGTGGGCAACACGACCAAAGCCGTCACTAAGGGTTATGCGATTGGCTCTGCAGGACTTGCTGCGTTAGTTCTGTTTGCAGATTACACCCATAAATTAGAGAGCTTTGGAAACTCAGTGACCTTTGATCTATCAGATCCTATGGTTATTGTTGGCCTCTTTATTGGTGGCCTGATACCCTACCTCTTTGGCGCAATGGCAATGGAGGCTGTGGGCAGATCTGCAGGCGCAGTGGTAGAGGAAGTGCGCAGACAATTTAGAGAAATCAAAGGAATCATGGAAGGCACTGCTAAGCCCGAATACGGACGCGCAGTTGATATGCTGACCACAGCGGCTATTAAAGAGATGATGATCCCCTCACTACTGCCAGTGGTTGCACCTATCTTGGTCGGACTCATTTTGGGTCCTAAAGCACTCGGTGGGTTACTGATGGGAACCATTGTTACAGGCCTCTTTGTAGCGATTTCGATGTGTACCGGGGGCGGTGCATGGGATAACGCAAAAAAATACATTGAGGATGGCCACTTTGGGGGTAAAGGAAGTGATGCACACAAGGCCGCAGTAACGGGGGACACAGTTGGCGATCCCTACAAAGACACAGCTGGACCGGCTGTAAACCCTTTGATCAAGATTATTAACATAGTAGCCTTGCTGATCGTTCCACTTTTACCTGGCAGCCACATTGCAAAAGCTTCTGTGCCGCAGGCAAATATACAAAATCCGCCTGCCATCACCGCCCCTGCAGACAGTGCAGCAGCTGCACCAAGCCCAGAGCCGAGCGCTCCCCCCGCCCAATCTAAATAAAGAAGGCAAGTACAGAAAAAGTAAATATCTTTATTCATCACTATCCCCCAAGGGTTTCTTTGGGGGATTTTTTTATTGAGCGTAAAAGGCGTACCTCAAAGGGGGAGGTAGCGAAAATAATAGGCACTATTGGTAAAGAGTAGTTCTCTCCATTCGACAGTATGCTTGAGGGCGACGTTTGCAAAACCTATCCTCGTCGAGTCGACACGGAGCTGGGCACGCATGTTAACCGTATGCGGGAGAGGCCATAAATGCTGAGAGTTGGAAAACGGAGTTGGGACTTCTGGGGATGATTCTAGGGGGTGGATCTTTTAGCTTGAAACGTCCAGTCGTGACCGTGCTTGACTGCGCATTGTTCCACTGCGGCAAAAGTGAGACTAAATCGATCAGCTTTTGAGAACCTAAAAACTCTTCAATCAGTGAGACAAAAGAATTTTCAATCAGCACCGTGTCTATTGCAAGCAAAGACGAGTCATGTTCATTTGAAAACGAATTGGCATTCGTGATGAGGGCGTTGTCTTTTGAAGTTGTAGCTGAGCAAGCCGCTACCTGCTCTTTTGCATAGGAGCTGGATTTATCAAAGATTCGTACCAAATCCAATACGGTCAGCTCCTCAATGTCAGCGCTGAGCTGATACCCCCCGCCCGGACCTTTGACTGACTTGATAATTTGATTGTTTTTCAGCTGCTTGAGGATCTGCTCTAAATTGGATACGGATAGCCCAGTCGACTCTGCCAACTCGAGAGTGGTGACCATTCTTGACCTTGAACCACAGGCAATCAACACTGTGACGTCTAATCCTGTAATAGCGCGTTTTGAAATCATAGTTTCCTCGCGAAACGTTATTTAACAACTGACCAATACGTAGATTTTACAACTCAAAATACATTAAATCTATGGATAAATTACTAAATACCCTAAATACGAATCAACAAAGAAGTCAATTTAACCCTATAATCTATTCAATACCTACTCATTCATAGAAAAATGAACCAATTATCTACTCCCGTCTACTACAAGATCGGTGCGGTCTCAGAGCTTACGGGGATTCCTGTGACCACCATAAGAGACTGGGAAAATAGGTACAAGGCCTTTATCCCAACAAAAACGAGCGGGAATCACCGCATGTACCAACAAGGGGACGTCGATCGCGCACACCTGCTCAAGAGGCTCAGCGAGAAAGGCCAATCCATCAGTACGATGGCACATCTCTCAAACACTGAACTTCAGGCGTTACTCAGAAATTACCAGCTCGCGCACAACGAAATCAACAGCTCCAATGATCCGGGGCAGCCAACTCAAAGCGGTGATTTCAACCCAGTGCTTGCCCTAAATGCATTTACTCATCAAGGCCAAACCCAACCTCGAGTTGTAAAAGCTACGGTCATTGGACTTGCTTTGGCAAGACGTTTAGAGGGTGCTAAATTCACAAGCGCATT
The DNA here is from genome assembly GCA_903828695.1 of uncultured Burkholderiales bacterium. GTDB lineage: Bacteria > Pseudomonadota > Gammaproteobacteria > Burkholderiales > Burkholderiaceae_C > Limnohabitans. Next base: position 11,462 of record CAIKNE010000121.1, read on the forward strand.
TACCCGTGCAAAACTACAATTAAGCCAGGTGTTCATGGATTTACAAAGGGCAAGAGAGGAGCTTGGGCGCTATCCTCAGTCGTCATCCGAGCAATCCTTGGTATCTTTTAGTCAACTGATCATCGTCAGCCAAAATACCCTGCATCAAGACGCTGCAGACGAAATTTGTAATTTGATACAAGGGCAACCCACAAGACAGGTCATTGTTCTTTATCAATTCGCACCAAGTACCGTCACTGAAAAACTAAGAAGATCTGGCATTATCCTTAAGCGAGAACCCCTCACAGAGCGTGAGTTGGCAGAGCTTATCACCTCAGTTCTGGTCATCGATGCGGAGCAGACCATTGCGACAACCAATGATCCAAAAAGCTTAGAAAAGATCAATAACTTAGCGCTCATACCACCACGAAGATACTCCGATGAATTACTACTGAAAGTAGCCACAATATCCACTGATATTTTCTGTGAATGCCCCAAACACGTCAGTGAGATCATCACACAACTTGCAAGCTTTGAAAAATACAGTCAAGACTGTATGAGTCAGTCACATGATGACAAAGAACTGCACGGATATCTCAGCAGTGTCTCCGGAACTGCCAGAGCACTGTTCGAACTTGCACTAGAGAAAATTGCAGCCCATGAGGGAATTGCTTTAGAACCTTGACCCCGCTCTTTATGATTCTCGTCAAGCCCACTCACCTACACCTCCAAAGCTATCTCAGGGCACTAGAGTCTGACTGGCATGATCTACCCAAAGGCTCTTCACCTGAATCAGTGAAAAATAAAATAAGAGACATCCAAGGGGATCCTAATGGTTTTTTCACCCTATTTGATGATCCTCAGGCGAAAGCCCTGCCCTATTTGCTTCCAGATCAAACGGTAGCCTACGCTGTCCCTAGCATTAGGCGTTGGATTTGGGATGATGTGGGCGAACAGTACTGCGGTACAGTTTCACTTCGATGGCAAAAAGGGACGACCGAACTCCCACCTCACCTCATGGGCCATATTGGATATACAGTTGTGCCGTGGATGCAGAAAAAAGGGTACGGCAGTTTTGCGCTTCAAGAGATCTTAAAAATAGCAAGCATCCAAGGGCTGAGTGCTGTTCAATTGGTGACGGACGTTAGTAACGTTGCGTCCAATCGGGTTATTGAAAAAAACGGTGGAA
>CAIKNE010000122.1 GCA_903828695.1 uncultured Burkholderiales bacterium
CCGCGCAGGTCACACCAAAGATGAGCGCGTACTACTCTTAACTTTGGGACTGTCTATCGTGCTTGAGAACTTAGCACTCATTTTCTTTCACTCAGATACAAGAGTGGTTGAGACGAGCTACAGCCTGCAAACTATTCAACTTGGACAGGTTATGCTCTCAGCCCCAAAGTTCTTCGCTTTTTGGGGAGCACTTGGCGTGAGCGCAATGATGTTAGGCATTATGAAATGGACTAATTTAGGCAGAGCAATTAGGGCTGTCGCCAAAGAGAGGACGGGCGCTAAATTAATGGGGATAGATGTAGAGCACGTTTACGCCATGAGCTTTGGTATTGGACTAGCCTGTCTGGGGGCGGCGGCTTGTTTTTTGTTACCCGCATACTATGTTAACCCAAGTGTTGGCAACGGATTCATCTTCGTATCTTTCACAATCGTCGTACTAGGGGGGATGGGAAGTTTCGTAGGCGCTTTGCTCGGCGGTCTCTTAATTGGAGTTATCGAATCTTTGGGTGGACTATACCTTGGGGAGTCACTAGGACAAGTGGGGATATTTATTGTTTTCGTATCCTTCCTCATCTTTAGACCTCAGGGTATGTTTGGGAGCAAGGCGTGAGAGATATTAAATTGATTGCGCTATTTGCTATTTTGATAGCAACACTGCCGTTTCTAACCAACTCAGGTGTCATTCTTAACTTTGTTGTGATGGCGCTGTATGCGAGCTTGCTGGCGCAATCTTGGAACATATTGGGGGGCTACAGCGGGCAGTTCTCATTTGGAAATGCTGTGTTTTTTGGGACCGGCGCCTATATCCAAGCAATAGCTCAGATGCAGTTTTCAATGAACGCTTGGAACGCGCTCTTACTTGCACTCTGCGCAAGTGCTTGTGTGGGTCTATTTGTGGGCTCTGTATCATTTCGTTACGGCTTAAAGGGCTCTTACTTCGCTTTAGTTACCTTAGCCATGGCAGAAATTTTTAGGATCCTATCCCTCAGTGTTAACTTCACGGGTGGCGGCGTTGGACTGATGCTACCGCTCAACAGTTCTTTTGCTGGGATGCAGTTTGTTCAAAAATCTGGTTATGTATGGCTTATCTTGAGCTTGGTCTGCGCCGCCTTACTCATCACGTCTTTTATAAAGCACTCCAAGCTTGGGGCTTACATGCAAGCGGTTAGGGACAACGAAGACGCTGCAAAAGCTTTGGGTATTAACCCATTCAGTGTTAAGTTAGTAGCCATCTCGCTGTGCTCGGTTGTAATGGGGGCGGGTGGGGCCATATACGTTCAACTTTTTCAGTACATAGACCCCTCAATTGCCTATGGTCCTCAGTCCTCTGTTGAGGCGTTGGTCGCAGCGATCGTTGGAGGCGTCGGGACTTTGTGGGGCCCAATCATCGGTGCGACTGCACTGTTATTGATGTCAGAGTTGACCCGTAATTTATGCGGACAAATACCGGGCATCAATATGGTGATTTACGGATTTGTTTTGGTGTTCATCGTCTTATTCGCACCTGCTGGACTTACGGGGTTGGGGGTATCAGTGAGGACTTTGTTCTCACGACCAAACAATACTAATAGCACAAAGGATGTTGAAGGTGCCGACGATCTGAAAGGACGAGATGCAGAGAATGGAGAGAAGGGCACAGACCGAGCAAACCTAAAAAAGAGCACAAACTCGCCAAAATTTTCAGACACCCAAGTCACTCCATTCACTTCTCCTACCATAGGAGGCAAATGATGAATGTGTCTGGTACTCCTTTTTCAGATAATATTGAAGTGTCTTCAAAATCCCCTAGCACCAACATCTTAACCCTACACTCTGTAGCTAAGTCATTTGCAGGGCTTAAAGCTGTAAACGCTGTGAGCTTAGAAGTTCACAAAAATTCTTTAACCGCATTGATCGGGCCAAACGGTGCGGGTAAGACAACTTTATTCGCACTCATTTCAGGTTTTATAAAGCCTGATACAGGAACTATTTATTACACCGGGGTTGACATAACAGGCGTAGCGCCCTTTGTTAATGCAAGAAATGGACTCACTCGTACCTTTCAAATCGTGCAACCCTTTGCAGGACAGACGGTTTTAGAGAATGTAGCGGTTGGTGCTCATTTGCACTACACCAAAAGATCATTAGCATTAGAGTACGCATCCCACGTGATTGAGAAAATGGGGCTGCTCCCGCACGCTCACAAATTATCAAGTGATTTAACGATTGCGTTTAGAAAAAGGCTTGAATTGGCTAAAGCTTTAGCCACTCAACCCAAGCTCATTCTGTTAGACGAAGTGCTAGCGGGTTTGAATCCAAGGGAGATACAAGAGATGATTCCTCTTGTTAAAAGCTTAGTAACTGGGGGTGTCACGGTGCTCATGATTGAGCACGTGATGCAAGCTGTGATGAATTTAGCTGAGAAAGTATATGTACTGGATCACGGTGCGTTGATTGCTGAGGGAACGCCGCGCGAGGTGACACAAAACGAAATGGTGATTGAGGCCTATCTCGGTAAAGGCACGGCTGAGCGTTTAAACCGCAAAAGCACAAAACTAGATATGAAAGCTCACTCATGATGAGTCCACTGCTACAGGTTAATCATTTGAGTGCAGGCTATCCCTCAGGAGCCAGTGGGAGTCACAAAGGTACACTTGAAATCCTAAGAGACGTGAGCTTAGAGATAGGCACAGGGGAAATGGTCGCCTTACTCGGTAGCAACGGGGCTGGTAAAACCACGCTGTGCTCTGCCTTGAGCGCGCTTATCAAGCCCACAAGTGGAAGTATTTATTTTGACTCGGTAGATTTAACAGCTCTTGATTACACTGAAGTGGTGGGTTGCGGTCTGATACAAGTACCTGAGGGGCGAAAAATATTCCCCAATCTAAGTGTGCAAGAAAACTTACTGCTCGGCGCGTACAAAAGAGGTCAAGCAAATCGACTTGAGAATTTAGAGAAAGTTTTCAGTACTTTCCCAAGACTTAAAGAGCGGTCCAATCAACTTGCGGGCTCCATGAGCGGGGGCGAGCAACAAATGCTCGCAATCGGACGGGGCATGATGGCAGAGCCCAAGTTACTGGTCTTGGATGAGCCCTCTCTTGGTCTATCACCGCTATTGGTTGAGGAGATGTTTGAGTTGATCGTGAAGCTTAAGCAATCTGATCTGTCAATATTACTAGTTGAACAAAATGTTGGACAGTCGCTTGAGTGTGCGGACAGGGCTTATGTTTTAGAGAACGGCAGCGTTCGCTTCAGCGGGACTCCGGATGAACTCCTCGCCAGTGATGAACTAAGGCTTGCCTATCTGGGTCTATGAAGCACTTTTCTTTTCTCCTCAATAGTTTGAACTGTAGCCTAAGGCGGATTGATTTGCGCGGTATTGGCTTTACTTGCTCTTTGCGCTGGCTTGTATGCACAAGCTGTCTACTTTGTCTAATCAGTGCCCAAGGTCAGTTGGTGCAGGGCGTGCCAATCAAAATATTAGTGGGCGCACCAGCCGGTGGCACAACGGACACCACGGCAAGAATACTCGCTCACGCACTCGGCGTGCAACTCTCAAGGAATATTGTTGTAGAGAATCGTCCAGGCGCAGGGGGTAACTTAGCTGCTGAGTTTGTCGCAAAAGCCCCTGCTGATGGCAACACACTGCTCATGTGCTTTACCTCTCACGCGATTAACGCAAGTCTTTATCCAGCTCTAGGCTTTAATCCTATTAAAGACTTTACCCCGCTGACCCTGGTTGCGAGCTCACCCTCTGTATTGGTAGCCTCCCCCTCCGTTATCTCCTTTGGCATCCACAACACTCAGGAGCTGCTCAGTTATGCAAAAGTGCATCCCGGTAAACTCAATTTTGCAATCGGCGCGCTTGGATCCTCCCTTCATATGGCGGGTGAGGAGTTTAAGATGCGCGGCAAAGTCTACATTGTCAATATTCCTTACAGAGGGACTGCGCCTGCTGTGCAAGATTTACTCGCTGGTCAAGTGGACTTGATGTTTGCAGCACTCGGCAATGTCCAGCAGCACATCAGAAGCGGAAAACTAATCGCATTAGGCGTGACAAGTC
>CAIKNE010000123.1 GCA_903828695.1 uncultured Burkholderiales bacterium
GGCACGAAGCGCTGCCAATACGTCTGCATCCAAGCGCAGTTTGACAGGCTCTTTGGTTATAGCTGCCTTGGGGCGACCACGAGTCTGAATCTTGTTACCCTTGTACAGGTCGGCAGATTCAAAAAACTCAGCAGTCAATTCCGCAGCATCATCGGGATCATTCCAGAAAGCTGGCGTAGAGCGTTTTTTCGCGGTCATTTGCTTTCCTCATACTGATGATACGGCGAACCTCGCCGCGTGGCGACCAGACCATCACAATCATGTCGTCATCTAACCAACCTACTGTGATGAACCTGTCTTCCTCGTAGTCCATTCTCTTGTCCTGACCAGTGAAGTGGAGGCCATCAAAGACCTCAACCGCACGGGAAAGTCCAAGCCACGCTCAAGCAGCGTTTTATCCCTTTTGACTTGGACGAACTCAAGATTCATGGATTTATTGTATCCCCAGTAAATCACTCGTCAACCCCTAGGCACTGAAAGTTAATACAGACAGTGATTTGACCTTACTCCTGATTTACATACCGCTTAACCACCATTAGGCAGCCATTTTTTGGCGGGCTGGATACCATTGATCTTCAAACTCCATTGGACTGACATACCCCATTGAGGAATGCAATCTGTTGAAATTGTAAAAGCTCATCCAACTCATCACCTCGTCCATAGCGTCTCGTCTGGTTGCAAATCTTTGACCATAGAGCCGGCCAACTTTTAGGCTGCCCTAGAAGCTCTAAGTGGGTGCATTATCCCAACAATTGGCTCTTCGCCTCATGGATCGCCTCATGCCGTATTGGTCAGCCAATCTCTTGAACTCCTCACTGCAATACTGTATGCCCCGGTCTGAGTGGAAAATCAACCCCTCATCTGGATGTCGAATATGCTATTTTCAGGGCATCTGCCACCAAACTGGCCTCCATCTTGGAGCTCATGCTCCAACCGACCACCCTCTTACTGAACAAGTCCAATACAACGGCCAGAAATATCAGCTGGTGATGAGTTCTTTCGCCATCCTAGGGCAACCATACTCCTGTCGTACCTCGGCGTGTATGGCCCTGATTTGGACCAGCAAAGCCTCATCGCTCAGGCGCTTAAGGCCAGTAATACTATTTGCAGCAGCACTTTTCTTTCTTCTTTGGTTCTGGAAATATCCACTGGCACTCAAGCCCAGAACCTCACATGCCAAAGCAATCGGTCACTGAGTCTTATTCCTATCAATCCAGGTGTATTTCACTGAGACTCTTTCGCGAAATACACCGTCGCCCTTTTTAAAATATCGCGCTCCATATTGACGCGCGATAACTCCGCTCGAAGCGCGAAGCCTGGCCAGTTCCATTTGCTCAGGACTGACGACTTGATCTTTGGTGCCAGCAAGTACACCCGCTTTTTCCCAACGGATCCAGTTCTCTAGCGAACCCTTGGGAACGCCAAGCATTTTGACCATGTCGGAGACTGACTGCCCGCCTTTCATTAGACGAAGAGCCTCAATTTTGAATTCAAGGGTATATTTAGCCCTAGTCTTTTTGTCACCCATTTCAGTACCTCCATAACCATATTTTCATCCAAAGTTAGAAGTATGTTTTTTGGGGCAAGGTCACCCATTTAAAAACCCCGCTCCCTTGTGAGGGATGGGTGAGGTGATTGAGCAGTTGTATTTATTCGCGTCAGTCCACTCTAGCGTGTGGAATAGCCATTCCATTTTGGGAGGGTTAGTTTGCGACCTCTTGTTGTAAATCTAAAATTATTTCTTACTGATATGTGTGAAGACATTGAAAATATTTGCTTTTGATCATATGATTCATTGTGGACGTTGATAGCGCTGTAGAAACCCTTGACTTGCCAGAAATGGCCGCCCATATCCATCTTTTGCGCTCTGTGCGCAATTAATACACCGCAAAGTCAGACTTTTGCAACCACCTCACTAAAAACGCTTTATGGTAAAAATTGAGTCTGTTTTAAATTGAAAAAGAATAAAGTATAAAAACTCAAACATTTTGACCGCCATAAATTATTCGAAATTTGAAACTTCTTAATAGGCAACGCTTAAATTCACTCACAAGTTAACCATGTGCAAAGATACCTATATTAAATTATCATTAATTAGTTTGCTTGCCGTTGGTTGCTCTGGCAAAGATACTAGCAAGGTGGTTGCCCCCCCCCGTGTGTCACAACTCGAGGCCCACTCATCACCAAAGGAGATGGAGGCCCCCAAAGTTAATGACTATCAGAGTCAGCTAATGACAGAGCAATACAAATTAATTGGCGTTATGAAGTCTGAGAACCCCAAGCAGTCTAAGGCCTTGATCCAAGTCAATAACGAAAAACCTCAAATCTACGGTGAGAATGTCGACATTGACCTCGCAGTTAGGTTGATAAAAATTGAGGCCTCGTCAGTGTTACTGTCTTTAAAAAGAAACCCTTCCGACGTTAAAATAGTCTACATGCAAGCAGAGGTCAAAAAGGAATACCCTCCCGAGTCTGCAACAAAAACACCAACTCAAGCCGAACTCGACAACTACTCAAAGGCAACCTACATCGAGGATGCGTTTAGGGAAAGTTTTTTAAAGTACAAAAAAACTGAACTAGCCACGCCATGATTGAATACTTTCAAAAATTAATGGTTTTTAACTAAAACAGGTCGCTATCACCCAAATTCATCGCGTAATGTTGATTGACTTCTGATTGGTTTACAACGAGGCCATAAGTATTAAAAACAGGGATAGAGGGCCAATCAAAACAAATGGATTGGAAGCCTAGTGCGGGCCACAGGTCAAACTCGGGACATCCTCGACTAGAGAACATCTCGACTCGTTTAAAGCCTCTAAAAAACAACCAACGCTGAATCTGTTGTAACGCATCGCGCAGCACTTTAAACCCGCTATTACAAGCGATATCCACCACAATGGCTGTCCCCGCAGATTTGGTTGTCAGCACAACAAAACCAACGGGCACCTCGCTCTCAAATGTTGTGATGGCAAACGACCAGTAGGTCCTACCTTGGGCGGCGTGGTAGCGCCAGTGTAAAAATGGTTGATTTCGCGCAATACCCAGATGAATATTGGGCGAGCGATGAGCCCAAAAACTATTCCAAAGGGCCGAGCTGAAGTCTGTGGGGGCGACGCGACAACTAGCTCCACTGATCGTACTCGCGCCCAGAAGATCAACTCCTAGCCATTGACCGTTGGTGAAAGGCTGGGCCAGACCTAAGCGGATGCCAAGTTGGGTGCGCCGCTGCGTACCAAATCCCAGCGCAAGCGCATGTTGGTGGGCGTTGTGTTGGTGAAAGCACTTATCGGCCCAGATAAAGGGTGAGGAACGGGGTCCTAAAGAAGACACGAGGTTCGGCACGGAGAACGCGTCGCGCGCAATGACCACCTGAATGGGGCGCCCCTGCAAGACCCCAGCGTGCACTGTTCCTCCGACAAAGCCGACTACATCATCGAGAGCATTGAGGCAGACCGCGCATGAAATCTGTTCATCATTTCTGCTTCCCAGATGATATCGCCAGTCCCAGGTCTGTTTTGACCTAAAGGTGGAAAAGCTCCTGGCAAAGGCCGTCTGAATGTGGGGCCAGTCGCTGCGCTTGGCTTGGCGAGAGGAAAAATTATGTGTCATTGAAACTCAATATCCGTGTGCCACTCAATAGATAGTCATGTCGAGATACAAAATTGGCGTGGCTCTGATGCTGCCACTTCTCGTAAAAGAGTCGTTGATGATCAAGTCGGGTGTTGGGTGATAAATGCATACCTTCATCTAATGGGATAAATGCGGCCGTTGGGTACAATTGAGCCGAGCTAGATCGGTGATGAAGTACCACGTCACTGGCTTGCACAATCTCATAGCCATGTGCACGCACTTGGCGAACGTAATCAATGCCACCATACCAAGCCCCCAA
>CAIKNE010000124.1 GCA_903828695.1 uncultured Burkholderiales bacterium
ATCCTGAGACCCCCCAGGATTGTCGGGGTCTAATGCAAAATAAACCTCCCTTAATGCGATCTCAAAAGGTGTAAATTCAATTGAGTCGCTCGGTGGAGAAAATTGTGTCTTTAAGTTCTGAAAGACATAAAAGTTGAGGGTTTTGATGAAGGATTCAAAATTCTTAATGTCCTTGTTCTCCTCAACGGCCAGTATTGCCCATCCGCCGGCTTTAACAGAGTGATCAATCCTGATCTTAAATGATAGATTTTGGTGGAGTTGTCCGTACTGCTCTATATTAAAGATGACCTGACCCAAGAAGGTGCTGCCTTGAGTGTCCAGTAAGGTTAGCGATTTGGGGTAGATTTTGATGTACGACATAAAGGTGTGCAATCAAGTCGAAGGAGAAAATAAGAACGGGTGGGAACTGACTTGAATATGCAGCTATTTTAGCTACCTGAGTCTGCTCGTCATGAGCCTTTCATGTTTAAAGGCCTACTCCAAATGGTATTATCAGGCGAATTTTAAACAACCTAGACTCGACCGCTCAGGATTGGGTCGGTGAATATAACTTAGAGTCACTCCCACCAACTATGCTCAAGACATTTAAAAATACGATTAGCCATCAATGGTTCTGCCCTAATTTCCTTCGCTACTTTAGTGCGCTCTTTCTCTTTGTTGCGTTAAGCTCTGCCTTTGGTCAAGGGACAAATCAGCCTATCAAAATAATTGTCCCATTTACGCCGGGCACGGGCTATGACACCATTGCTCGAGCAGTCCAGCCCAAGTTAAGCGAGAGGCTGGGCCAGACCATCATTGTTCAAAATATGCCCGGTGCTAGCGGTAATATAGGGACTGACTATGTCTCCAAAGCTAACCCAGATGGGTTGACTCTTTTGATGGGGGGTAACACGATGCTTGTGGCCAGTCAAATATACAAAAACGCTGGATACCAACCGTTGCGTGATTTTGCGCCTGTGACGATGGCCGCTAACGGTACTTTTATGTTGGTAGCACACCCTAAGTTGGGTATCAAATCAGTGCGCGATTTAGTAAAACTTGCTAAGTCTAAGCCCGGGTTCGTGACCTACGGCTCCCCTGGGGTAGGTACGCCGCACCATATGGCGATGGAATTGTTTAAGAATGATGCGAACCTCTTCATGCTGCATGTGCCCTATAAGGGAACCGCAGGCTATATCCAAGATCTTTTGTCGGGCGAGCTGATGACGGGATTTTTACCCATTCACGTCGCCCAGGGATTTGTAAGCTCTGGACAACTCACCGCACTCGCAGTGGGCAGTGCAAAGCGACATCCAGTTGCTCCCAATGTGCCAACTTTTGTTGAGCAGGGTTTTAATTCAATTGATGTTGATCTTTGGTATGCTTTTTTCTATCCCGTTAAAACTCCTGCACCCTTGGTTGAAAGAATGAACAAGGAACTGGGTGTCGTTCTGAGTAGTCCAGAGATTAAAGAGATACTGGCGAAGGCTGGATTGGATGCTTATGTCTCAACCCCGGCAGATTTGGGGCGAATAGCGGCCAAAGACTATGCAAGGTGGGGCGCATTGATACAAACGAAGGGCATTACTTTCGATTAAATTGTGCGTAATCAGTATGATTTACTCAAACGCTTGAGATTAAGCTATCCCATGGTCAATCGTTTGTGCAATGACCTGAAAACCTCGCCACGTAGCCTCTGAGCCTAGTGTGATGGGGCAAGCGCCTAAACGCTCCAGGGCGTGGGAGTAATACGTCTGAAGGGCGCTTGTTCCTACGACGATGATTTCCTCATTTTTCTTGAACGACTGGGTCTGCAGTTCATACCCAATGACCAGTCCCGATAAAACGTCCAACAAATACTCGGGATTGTGGCGCTCAAAAAGGGCCAGCGTTCGAATACCAAAAATATCGTGCAGTAGATTGGGTTTGCGAATTGTTTTTGGAGCGCGGGCATGGCTCTTGCCAGTGGCTTCAAGCTTCGTATGCTTACGATCAGGCTTACTCTTTAAGCGAAGGTCCAGGCCTTTGTCAAAAGCCTCAGCATTGAACTCGACCTGTGAGGAGCCGCCCAAAGTTTTGCTCAAAATTGAATGATCCTTCAAAACCGAGAAAAACTCTCCTGTCATATAAGTCGAGAAATCCTCAAACACTCCCTCCCTCACCTCGACCCATTTACTGTGCGTGCCGGGGAGTACCAATCTTGCACTGTTCTTTCCCAGCATAGAGAGGGCTCCAAGAACTTGAACCTCCTCACCCCTGATCACGTCGGGCGCGTGTTCATGCTCTATGCTGAGTCCAGGAACGATTCCAATCTTATGGGGGTTGATCCAGTGCAAATGATTGGCTAAGTAATGAATTGAGACCGGGCAAGGGCAATACGGTGCCAATTGCCAACCCTGTGCACTACCGGCCATACCGCCAATGAGTATGAGTACATCCTCAAAGTCTAGCCACTGGCTGCAAATTTGGCTCAGCACGTTGGGAAAGTCACCAGGCGCGACACTCATGATCCCTTGATCATTTGATCTCTCCTCTTGTACCTTACCGTTCAAGATAAGCGCAGCCCGCAAAGACGTCGTGCCCCAGTCAACTGCGATCAAGGGCCGGGTAATGGTGATGATCGGCGGCGGTGGATAGGTGATTTTTTTAGATGCCATAGCGTAATTATGCGGTATTTTTTACGCCACTTCTTGGCGTTATCCTCAGGGTCATGGGCGTGAGCTTGGGTGTAGCATGGGGCTTGGGATTTTGAATATTTTGCAATAAAAATTTTGAGGATTTTGCATGAAATTATTGATCACAGGCGGGGCAGGTTTTGTGGGATCGCGTTTGGCAAGGAGTCTATTGAAAAATGGATCTATCAATGGCCAAAAGATAGATAAGTTAGTGATTGCCGATCAGTACGCACCGCCTGATTTTTTATTAAAGGATCCGCGTGTTGAGACCAGAACTGCACCATTACTATCGCAGTGTGCAACATTGCATGAAGACCGATTTGACGGCGTTTTTCACCTAGCCTCTGCTGTGTCAGGTGAGTGTGAAGATGATTTTGATCTTGGCATGCGCTCTAACTTAGATACGACTCGTACATTGCTAGACGCTTTAAGGAAAGCCGGTAACGCACCCCGCTTTGTGTTCTCTAGCTCAATTGCTGTATTTGGTCCTGATCCTGCCCATGCCTTTCCCCAAGTTGTAACGGATGAGACATTGCCGTTGCCCCAAACCTCATACGGAACTCACAAATTAATGTGTGAGCATTTGATTGCAGACTATACGCGCAAAGGTTATGTAGACGGTAGGAGTGCAAGGCTCATGACGGTCACGGTGCGTCCCGGTCGTCCCAACGGCGCTGCTTCTTCGTTCTTTAGTGGGATCATCCGAGAGCCCTTGGCGGGGCAGGTTGCAATTTGTCCGGTGTTGGATACTGTGTCTCACCCCGTTTCTAGTCCCACGCTAACAGTGCAAGGACTGATCGCGGTTTATGAGGCAACTCGTGAGCAGTTTTTAGGGAGAAGTGGCATCAACTTGCCCGCCCTTAACGTAACCGTCAAAGAGATGCTTGATGCCTTAGAGCGCGTTGCAGGACCGCAAGTGCGATCCCTTGTGAAATTCGAATTCAACGAGCGAATTGCCAATATAGTTGCCAATTGGCCCAAGGGTGCTGCTTCAAAGCGTGCTCACCGGCTTGGGCTACATGCTGCCAAGAACTTTGACAGCATCATTGAAGAGTATATAGAGGATCAAAAAGGCTAGGCAGTTTCGCCGCCACTCCAACCCCAGGCTCGCTCAGCTTAAGACAAGCGAGCCATCAAGTGGATTGAATGATATGAACCGATTGAGCTGATTCAACCGCTCAGTCCCACTCAGCGCGCGGTTCAGTGGTTATCTCGGGGGACAAAAGCTCCTCGCTTGCCCTGTAAAAAGTCTAAATCTACGCCCTCATCAGCTTGTAGCACATGATCGATGTACAGCTTCCAGTAGCCTGAGTCTAATTTAGGCGTGGGCGGCTTCCAAAGCGCCTTGCGCCGTGCTAACTCCTCGTCACTGACATGCAGGTGCAAGCTTCGTTTGGGTACATTGAGCTCAATCAAGTCCCCGTTTTGAACCAAAGCTAAAGGGCCTCCCGCGGCCGCCTCAGGCGCTGTGTGCAGGATCACCGTTCCATAAGCAGTGCCACTCATCCGGGCATCGCTGATACGCACCATATCCGTAATTCCCTTTCTAAGTACCTTGGGTGGAAGCGGCATATTACCGACCTCCGCCATCCCGGGGTACCCCTTGGGTCCACAGTTTTTGAGCACCAAAATGCAGCTCTCATCGACGTCTAAATTCTCGTCGTCTATGCGTTTGTGAAAGTCCTCTATGTCCTCAAATACCACTGCCCGACCCTTATGAACCATGAGGGATTCGGTTGCAGCGCTGGGTTTAATGACTGCTCCTCTGGGGGATAGGTTGCCTTTTAGAACGGCAATGCCTGCTTTTTCCTTGAACGGTGCGTTAAAGGGTTTGATCACGCGTGAATCGTAGTTCACTGCATTGGCGATGTTCTCAGACACCGATTTACCGCTTACGGTGATGATGTCTTTATGGAGTAAATGCTCAATCTCTTTCATCACAACAGGCAGTCCACCTGCGTAGCAAAAGTCCTCCATCAGATGCTCACCCGATGGCTGCAAATTGACCAGGCAGGGCAGTTCACTGGCTAGTTTGTCAAAGTCCTCTAGTTTGAGAGGGACTCCTATTCGTCCGGCAATAGCAGTCAGGTGAATGACTGCGTTGGTTGAGCCTCCAATGGCGGCTAAGGTGCGTATTGCATTCTCGAAGGACTCTCGTGTCAATACTTTTGAGAGTGTTTGGTCCTGATGAACCATGTCTACGATGCGACGACCCGACATGCGGGCTAATACGTTTCTACGGCCATCGACTGCTGGGTAAGCAGCGTTACCAGGCAAACCAACGCCGAGTGCCTCTACCATGCTGGCCATAGTGGAGGCTGTGCCCATGGTCATGCAACTGCCGTGGCTTCGGTGCATGCAACTCTCTGCCTCAAAGAACTCCTCTAGTTTGAGGGTGCCCGCACGAACTTGCTCACTCATACTCCATAAACCAGTACCGGAGCCTAATTCCTGACCTCTCCATTTACCGTTGAGCATTGGTCCTCCGCTGACGCCAATGGTTGGGAGATCGCAACTGGCCGCACCCATCAAGAGTGATGGAGTCGTTTTATCGCAACCCATCAGTAAAACGACACCGTCAATGGGGTTGCCCCGGATACTCTCCTCTACGTCCATACTGGCCAGGTTTCTGTAGAGCATTGCGGTTGGGCGAAGCAAAACTTCTCCCAGTGACATCACCGGAAACTCGAGGGGGAATCCGCCGGCCTCGTAAACGCCGATCTTGACTTGCTCGGCAATGGTCCTGAAATGGGAGTTGCAAGGGTTGAGTTCGCTGAATGTGTTGCATATTCCAATGACGGGGCGGCCATCGAATTGGTCGTGTGGAATCCCTTTTCCCTTGAGCCAACTGCGATAAGCAAAGCCGTCCCTATCTTGCCTGCCAAACCACTGTTGGCTGCGCAGGTCTTTAGGATTTTTCTTAAATGGTTGGCTCATATAGGGCTCTGAATCAGGTTAAAAGTTTGAGGATATCGATGTTGAATGCGGTAGACCGCACTGATTTCTCGATTTTTTTCTGTCACATTTTTTACAGTGGAGCAATTAAGGTTTTATCCACGGGTTGTTCCGAAATTAAATATAAGATTAATAGGGGTTTACTAGGGAATTACGAGGGGTAAATATTCTTAAAGCCTCTATATACTAATGCAAGAAGATACAGATATGTATCAGGAAAAACCAGAGAGATTTACACAAATGGAACCAATCGAGATACTACGTGTATCAAATCTTCACACCTTTTTGATTGATGATTTGAACAAAGCGTACATGATGCATGATCACAATCACATCAATGACCCTGAGGCTCTAAAGCGTGTGGTGGCCGTGGTCGGTGGAGGGGAGACTAAAGTTGACCGTAAATTGCTCTCCATACTCCCAAACGTTAAGATCATCTCTGTATTCGGCGTTGGTTACGACGGTGTCGATGTGCAAGCTGCCATTGAACGAGGGATCGTAGTCACCCATACCCCAGGCGTTTTAAATGATGATGTAGCCGATCTAGCCATGGGTTTGCTCCTCAGCGTTTCAAGACAGATTCCTAAGGCGGACCAGTTCGTCAAAGCAGGTGACTGGGTGGACGGGCCCTTTAACCTAACCAAGAAACTGACCGGCGCAAAACTAGGTATCGTTGGCCTTGGGCGCATCGGGCAGGCGATTGCAAAACGCGCAAGTGCGTTTGATATGAAAATCTCTTACACCGCGCGCACTCCAAAAGCTGACTTGCCTTACCCCTACTTCCCCAGTGCAAAGGCACTAGCAGCGGAAGTAGATTTTTTGCTAGCAATCACCCCGGGGGGCGCCTCCACCAAAGGCATGATCAACATGGAGGTGTTTGAGGCCCTTGGGCCCAACGGCTATTTCATCAACGTAGCTAGGGGCTCCGTTGTCGAGCAGCCAGATCTTATTAAGGCTTTGCAAGACAAAGTCATTGCAGGGGCGGGACTAGACGTCTACTACGACGAACCGCGTATCTCCCCTGAAATTCGTCATCTACCCAATGTTGTACTGACACCCCATATGGCCAGCGGCACTTTTGAGACCCGCAGAGCGATGGCCGATCTTGTGTTGGCAAACTTAGCGGCGTACTTCGCCGGTAATAAGTTACCCGCGCCCGTTCCAGAGTGTCAGGCTTTATTGGAAGAGTGAGTGAGTAAGTCAATTTTCGATTCATGTGAGTAGTCATAAGGAGTTTTTTAAAAATGAAAATTAAAAGCATAGTTACATCAGCTCTCATCGCAGCGGGACTGATTTGTAATGCACATGCGGCAGAACAACAAAAACTAAATATTTGGTGGGTGAAGGGCTTTTATAAGTCCGAAGATGATGCGCTTTTTGCTGCAATCAAAAAGTTCGAGGACAAGCATAAGAACATTAAAGTCGAACTCTCTCAGTATCCAATTCAAGATATGCTTCCAAAGACGATCGCAGCTCTTGACTCAGGCAATCCACCTGATGTAGCGTACGCTGATCCCTATGATTTCCAGGTGACAGGGTACTGGGCCTATGAGGGTAAATTAGAGGATATCAGTAGCGTCATTAATCCGATTCGCTCGCACTTTGCGCCGAACACGGTTGAGACGACTTTTCTCTTGAATAACAAGGAAAATAAACGCGCTTATTACGCTTTTCCATTAAAGCAACAAACGATGCATATCGAGTATTGGGTGGATATGCTAAACGACGCGGGATTTAAGGAGTCCGATGTTCCAACCAATTGGAAAGATTATTGGAGTTTTTGGTGCGATAAGGTACAACCTGCTTACAGACAAAAAGTAGGTACCCGTGTATTTGGCATCGGACAGCCTATGGGGGTTGATGCAACCGACTCTTTCTTCTCGTTCCTGACTTACATGGACGCATATAACGTTAAATTGGTCAGTGAGTCCGGTAAATTGCTGGTCGACGATCCCGATGTCAGAAAGGGATTGATCAGTGCGATGACCGATTACACAGCCGTCTATTCCAAAGGATGCACACCGCCTTCATCCACAAGTTGGAAAGATCCTGATAACAATGTGGCTTTTCACAACCGCACAACCGTCATGACTCACAACGCCACCATCTCCATAGCGGCTAAGTGGATGGACGACATGACCAACACAGCGCTTACCGATGCCCAGCGCGCTATTGCCAAGAAAAACTATACCGAGAACATTCGTACGGCGGGTTGGCCCAACAAGCCTGACGGATCTAAGATGCAGTACCGCACGGCAGTCAAGACTGGTGTCATCTTCAAGGACTCTAAGAATAAGGCAGCTGCCAAGGAGTTTGTTAGTTTCCTGTTGCAAGAAGAGAACTTAACACCTTATGTTGAGGGTTCCCTAGGACGCTGGTTCCCAGTGACGATTGAAGGTCAAAAGAGAAAGTTTTGGCAAGAAGATGCACACCGTCGCTCCGTATTTAACCAATACGCAGCGGGAACGACCACTTTTGAGTTCACCAAGAACTATCACTTTACCCAGATAAACAATGAAAATGTTTGGGCAAAAGCGATGAACCGCGTGATCAATGAGAAAGTGCCTGTTGAGCGGGCAGTCGACGAGATGATTGAGCGTATCAAAACGCTTGCTAAATAAGCATCTTGTCTCTCAATGCAAAGCGCTGAAATATTGCGCTTTGCTTTTATCGCTTGAGTGAGATGAGTACAGAGTATTCTTTGCTAGATCTACTTTTGATTTCCCCAGTGCTTTTATACTATTAATGTTCTATCAGTCCCTATGAGTGCACAAGCGCTACTGCAGCCCATTCCACGCAAAAGTACCACAACGCAGTGGGAGTTTTGGGGGCGACTTTTGGTCGTTCCTTATTTGCTCATTTTCTTTATTTTTGTGCTCTACCCCGTTGGATACGGGCTGTGGTTGGCACGTCATCCAGATAGTTACGTGCGACTCATTGAGGATCCGATCTTTTATAGAACCGTTGTCAATACACTGGTTTTCCTCATTGTTGGCATCAACCTGAAAATGTTGATTGCCCTCATGTTGTCTGGCTTCTTTGTGCAAAAGCGCTGGTGGATAAATGTCTTGTCGCTCCTCTTTATTCTCCCCTGGGCGCTTCCCTCGATACCGACCATTTTGTCAGTGCGCTTTATGTTGAATCCGGAGTGGGGCGTTATCAATACACAGATTTTCCAATTAACTGGGTTGGATGGTCCCAACTGGTTGAATGATCCCGTGCTTGGGCTAAGCCTTGCAATGCTCATGCATATCTGGAAGTCCCTACCGTTTTGGACTTTGATTTTGGTTGCTGCTCGTTTGTCAATTCCAGGTGAGCAGTATGAGGCGGCCTCGGTTGACGGTGCCACTGAGTGGCAGAAGTTTAAATTTATTACTTGGCCCTCCATGAAGACGATTTATTTGACTTCAACCATTTTGTCCATGATTTGGACGTTGGGTGACTTTAATAGCGTTTATTTGCTGACAGGAGGGGGACCTGCTGATATGACGCACGTCCTTGCAACCCTAGGTATACGCTACTTAAGGCTGGATCAAATTGATTTAGCAATGGCCTCCATTGTGGTTGCTATGCCATTTGTTTTGCCCCTAGTCTTCTTCATGATGAAGCGACTCTCTAAATGAGTATGAATACCGTTTACACCCAAGGCCCCATCCGCAGGGACAGGATGCACTCATGAAAAAAATAACTTTAAAAGGCGTTGCTACCGAGGCAAAGTTGCTGTTGATCGGGATTCCTTTGTTAATCTGGACCTTGATTCCTGTTTACCATTTGTTTTTGTTCTCCATTTCTACCAAAGACTCTGCCACTTCAGGTCATCTGTGGCCGGTGCACCCGACTTTGCAGAACTTTGAATTTGTTTTATGGCAAAAACATTTTTATCTCAACTATTTCTGGATTCAGATGTGGAACTCTGTATTCATTGCGGTGAGTGTAGGTTTCCTCACGTTGCTAATTTCAACATTCGCCGCTTTTGCAATCTCTAGGCTAAAGGTCCGAGGTGGTCGAACGGTACTGAACCTTGCACTGTTCACTTACTTTATACCTGCTGCGTTTTTGGCTGTTCCTATGTACAAGACCATGAGTCAGTACGGTCTTTTAGATAATCAGTGGGCTTTGATTTTGGCTATGATTACGATAGCATCGCCCTATTCCATATGGGTTTTAAAGCAAGCTTCAGATAAGTTGCCCCTCGAACTCGATGAGGCTGCGCGCATGGACGGAGCCACACCGATGCAGCTCTTTTGGATGGTGTATCTGCCCCTTATGGTTCCATCCCTGGTTGCAGTGGGTACGTATTCGCTGCTTTTGGCTTGGAACGAATATCTTTACGCCTTTTTGTTGTTGTCTAAGGAAAATACATTTACCGTTGGTGTGGCCTTGGGTAACTTTTTGTCTGCAGATGACTCGCCCTGGGAGTTGCTGATGACGACGGGTTTGATTTATGCACTGCCTCCGGCGGCCATCTATTACACCTTTAAACGCTATATGGTCTCTGGTTTAACGGCGGGTGCTGTTAAATCTTAGTAACCCAAGGCTGCAAAGTCGATATTCCAATTTGACAATCCTCCACCCTTTAAGAATTCACCGCAGGTAGACACATGGCTGAAGTTGCATTTAGAGATATTCAAAAAACATACGGTAAAACAAAAATCATTCACGGCATCTCCTTTGATATTGCTGAGGGAGAGTTTGTCGTTTTAGTCGGTCCCTCTGGTTGCGGTAAGTCGACTCTACTTAGGATGATTGCGGGTTTGGAGGAGATCACAGAGGGTGAAATATTAATTGACGGACGAGTCGTCAACGATTTGGAGGCGAAAGACCGGGACATTGCCATGGTGTTTCAAAGCTACGCTTTGTACCCGCACATGACCGTTCGAGAAAACATGGCTTTTAGCCTTCGCTTGAGGGATGCTGATCCTGCACTCACTCAGGAGCGGGTGAATAGATCAGCAAAGATTTTGAATTTGGATCAACTGCTCGACCGCTTTCCTAGAGAGTTGTCGGGGGGGCAGCGTCAACGCGTAGCCATGGGGCGCGCAATTGTTAGGGATCCAAAGGTATTTTTATTCGATGAACCACTCTCCAATTTAGACGCTAAGTTAAGAGTTGCGATGCGAGCAGAGATCAAGTCTTTGCATCACCGCCTTAAAACAACAACCGTTTACGTGACACATGATCAGATTGAGGCCATGACCATGGCTGACAAAATCGTCGTCATGCACGACGGCGTGATCGAGCAAATCGGCACTCCTTTAGATCTCTTTGACGCCCCTGCTAATCTTTTTGTAGCGCAGTTCATTGGATCTCCGTCCATGAATGTCGTTAAAGGTCAAATCGTAAGCTCACAGTCTGGACTGCCCGAGGTCAGAGTCGCTGGCTTAGATTGGCCGATCACGGGCGCACTCAATGTAAGCGCTGGTAAAGAGGTGTACTACGGCGTGAGGCCAACGGACATGTATCTTACCGAGCCCGGGCAAGGCATACCCGCACAGGTCGTTGTGGTGGAGCCAACTGGTGCTGAGACCGAGCTCTTGGTTAAGGTTGGGGATGACACACTGACCCTGGTGATTCAGGGTAGAACCCATGTGAAACCAGAGGACACCGTGTACCTTGGCGTTAAAACGGAGAAGGTGCATCTGTTTGACGCAACTTCTGAGAAGCGGATCTGACTGGTTTTGCCTGAGCGTTCTTATGAATAGTCCAAGTCCTGAGTCCTTCTCAGTCATTGTGATGGGCGTCAGTGGTTGCGGTAAAAGCACAGTGGGCGCTTTACTTGCAGACTCTTTGGGCGCTCAGTTTATTGAAGGCGATCAGTTTCACCCCGCTGAAAATGTCTCCAAAATGGCAGCTGGTCAACCTCTAACGGACGAAGACCGTTACGGCTGGTTGCATGTACTCTCGAATCAATTAAAACTCGCACACAACAGCCAACGGTCTGTGGTCATGAGTTGTTCTGCACTTAAAGAGAGTTACAGAGATATTTTGCGCATGGGTGCGCCTAACGTTTGGCTTGTTTATTTGCATGCGAGTTTTGATGTGCTCAACGAGAGAGTCACTGCACGCAGTCATCAGTACATGCCTGCATCTTTGTTACAAAGCCAGTTGGCTACGCTTGAGCCACCCACTAAAGGCCCAAGAGTTCTCAGCTATGAAGTTACAACACCGGCTGCTGACATCGTCGTAGCGGTTAAAACCGTATTGTTGGGCCAATCAACACCGCAGTCTGCTCACGAAGTTCATCCAGATAACGCAGTAACCCAGGCAACGCAGTAACCCAGATAACGCAGCTTACCTAGCCCACCCAGGTAAAAACTCGTAAAAAAAAGGCTAGTCAGCACCAAGCCCACTAGCCTTTAGAGAGTCAATTCCTTCACGATAAAGGAAGCAATTACGTTCAACAGAACTTATCTTGAGAATCCACTTGGACTGCGTTTAGGTCCACCGTTTCCGGCTGGACGAGATCCACCGCCGCGACGGCCTCCAGGGCCTGAGGGGCCACCCTGCGATCTTTGACCTGAGTTGCCGTTAGAGGAGCCACGGTTACTGTTTCTGGATCCTCTGTTTCCTTGGGACATTAAATCAACGGTCGTCATCGTTGGATCGGGAACTCTTTGTGCAGAATTACTGGATTTGTGTCCAAATGCGTTAACCCCACTTTGTGTACCCAAATGAGCGTTCGCTCTGGGTTGGAAATCATCCTCGCCGCGAGCCGCTTTGGGCTCAAAGTTGTAGGGATCTCTGGGTTCGCGGGGTTCACGTGCTTCGCGGGGTTCACGTTGCTGGGGAGGACGATTCCTTGGGCCAGCATTGTTTGATGCGCCCGAACTTGGGCCACTGCGATCACGTTTGTAGCCTGATGGGGATCTGGGTGCCTGTGAGTTTCTTGGGGGGCGATTTTCAAATGCGCCCTCAGAGTGAGTGTTATTGTTTAATGCGTCACTATTGGGTCCCGTTCCCTCAGCTCGCGCTGCGTCGTTTTGGGGGTGATGAGGGCGAGGGGTCTGTGCACGTCTATCAGAGGCATGGGGCCTTTGACCGGCGTTGGAGCCAGAGGGTTTCTTTTTCTCACGAATGCGTTCCATCATTTCTTGACGAGCTGCACGGGCGGCCTGAGCCATTACGTCACGGCTGGGTGGTCTACCTACTCCGCCCCATAACGTTTGGCGTCCCATAGCGATGGGTTCAGCCTTCTCGTTTGCCTCGGGACCAAAGCCCTCGACAGTTTCGGTTGGAATGGTTTGGTGTGTGAATTTTTCGATTTCTTGCATAAATCCCTGCTCATCTAAAGAAACAAGACTAATG
>CAIKNE010000125.1 GCA_903828695.1 uncultured Burkholderiales bacterium
ACTTTGCACTCTCACAAGCTGGAACAGTAGCACTCTCTGAGCTCATTAAGAGCCAACATCATGAAATGCGCCCAGATGGATCGGGAAATGACAGTTTTCCCTCCTTGCATACAGCCGTTGCTTTCTCAGCGGCCAGATTCATGGATAAGCGCTATGATGACAGCTTTTCACCGTTTTACTATGCCGCAGCGATATGGACCGGCATCGCCCGTGTGGAGGCTAAAAAGCATTACTGGAAAGATACGATTGTGGGGGGAGGGATCGGCTACGGAATGAGTGAATTGACAACAACTTCCAAGTCATCTGAATTCTCAGCTCTGCCGACTAAGGGTGGATTTGCTGTGTTCTGGCAAAAAGCACTGGATTAATCAAGATTAACCGTTCAAACTATGCTTATTTCAAAATGGCTCACATCGGCTAAACATGCTTTAAGAGGCGTTATTTGCCTTTTTATGTTTGAAAGAAATGCGCGTATACATTTGTTTTTAGCCTGCTTGACCTTAGGGATCGGCCATTTTCTGCACTTGAGCATCACAGAATGGTGCTTAATCATTTTGTGCATCTCTCTTGTTATTGCACTAGAAGCTGTTAATTCTGCCGTAGAGCGAGTGGTTGATCTGGCTTCGCCTGATTGGCATGCACTAGCCAAAGACGCTAAAGACCTTGCAGCAGCAGCTGTGCTCCTCTCAAGCATGGGGGCTGCAGTTATTGGAGCAATTATATTTATTCCTAAAATAATTGCTTTATTCATATTCAGTTGAAAGGCAATGAACTTAACTGATGGTTCTAGCTGGTGATTTTTGAGCCGTACTCTGCGAGTGGGTTCTGATGAGGCTTGCTTCATTAAGCAGGTGCCCCATCTTAGACCCCTTGGTCTGTAAATACCTTTTGTTAAAGGGGTTTAGCGTCGTAGTATGCTCAGATCGTGAGACTTGGAATCCAAGCTTTTCAAGCTCTTTGACCTTTGTTGGATTGTTCGTCAGAAGTTGAATGGTAATAATTTTGAAATGCTCTAGCATGGGCTTGCAAAGTGAATAAGTTCGCAAATCGTCAGCCAATCCCAAAATTCGGTTAGCCTCAATAGTATCCGCTCCCATTTCTTGAAGTTGATAGGCCTTTATTTTGTTGACAAGTCCAATCCCTCTGCCTTCTTGACGCAGATACAAAATAATACCTTGGCCTGCTGCGGCGATCTTTACCAACGCGCTCTCTAATTGTGGGCCGCAGTCACACCTTAGGCTAAAGAGGGTATCTCCCGTCATGCATTCAGAGTGAATCCTCATCATCGTTGGCTGTTCTGGGCTGAACTCACCCAGAGTTATGGCAAGGTGTTCTTTACCACTAGATAACTCTGTAAATGCATGTAAGTTAAAAGTGGCCCATTGGGTTGGTAACGTGCAAGTGGCTTCGAATCTGACAATATTGGTTGACATCTTAGCGAGTGCTTAAGTGATAAATTTCGCCATCATATGATCCTGCAAGAAAACAGTCTTTTGAATGATCCCAGGTTATAGAGGAAATACCAGCGCTTGTTGGACGTGACGTTTTAATCCAGATTTTCTTTTGGAGGTCAAATAAGCTAAGCGTACCCCCATAGCTACCCGTTAATATGACTGTTTTTTCTGCATCAATACCCATACATTTGACTGAATTTTGATGAGGGGTCACATAGATAGAGGACTCATCACCATTCCAGATCCGAAGTGTTAAATCCCGACCTACACTTGCAAATGTGTTCTCACCAATTGCGCAGCATGCATTGGTAATTCGTTCATGTGCCTTCTCTTTAGTCCTTACAAGCTCCCAATTACCCACTGAGTACCATGAAATTTGAGTCGATGCGCATACGCTAAAGAGTAGCCCATTTGAATAACTCAGGCCTTTGACAGCATTGACGAAGGCACTAACTGTTTGTATAAGCTTGATTTTTTTCAGGTCCAGGTGTTGAAAGACCAATATCTCACCGGTGTAGGTTCCAACGGTGATGTAGTCTAGACCTTCGTAATTAAATGAGGCACCGCAATTGAGGGGAGAATGATGTTTGTATAAGACCTCACCCGTATCAGCGTCAAATAGCCTTCCTAACTGTCCGCCCGTTAAAACCAAATTATCGCTGGAAACAATAAAGTTACACAGACTTCCCATGGGTGTAGCGGGCTCACCGTTAATATGTACTACTCCCGAGTCACCCACTGAGTAAACGTTTGTGTTGACCAGTTGTAATGAATTGATGGATTGTCCGCCCTCAACACCTGCAACGTCCCAGGACTTTGTTTTAAAGTCATAGAGCGCATAGGTAGACCCAAATGTCCCCGTTGCTATGTGGCCCGTGTCTAAGATACATGCTGCTCTTGCCCAAACTGTATCCGGATAATCAGTCCTCGATAGTTCTTTCAGCGTAAGGTTTGAATTGATTTGCCAGATAGCCATTGATCTGTCGTAACTAAGAGTGACGATCTGCTTTGTCTGAAAATTCATCACTAATTTTTTGATTCCAGCGCGGTGTGCTTGAACATAGGCAACGCTCGTGCTCGAAATGATTGCAATTCTGCCAAAATCGTCTCCGGCGTAGATGATCCCGTTGGGATCAATTTCCAAGCTATCCGTGCGAACCTCTAGGTTAGTGGTCTGAACCAGCTCCCCCGTATTTGCGTCCCAGCGTCTGATCGTTCCGTCCACACTAGAGGAGATCACAAATTCACCATCCATTGACCAAGAAACACTTAATACATTTCCCGTATGCCCCGCCATGGTGTGAAGGCATTGACCGTTCATACTAAAGATACGAACCAATCGGTCCAGTGCACAAGTTGCAATCTTGGAGTCATCGGGTGAAAACACTGCCATATCCACATCATCTCCGTGACCGGGTAAAACGGCCTGGAGTCGCATGGATGGAACTGACCAAAGTCTTGCCGAATAATCACTGCTGGCACTGAGTAGCCATTGACCGTCGTTGCTGAAACGACAGTCGTTGACCAAATGATCGTGACATCCGCGCGCAATTGCGGTTCTGTCAAGCGTACTCCATAGAATCAATTGATTGTCATACCCTGCCGTAGCAACCCATTCACCCCAAGAAGCTAACCCAGCAATAGGACCGTTGTGTTGGATCATTATTTATCTCATAAATCTAAACCGTTTGGTATGGTACCCAAACGCATAGGTGAGATAAAGCAATAACTACACCAATCAAATAATGGTTGGAACTGAGCTCAATTAGGCAATTTGTAGTCTAAGTACTGTTCAACCTAGATTCTCAGTGGCAAAGAATTGCCTCACCCGTATATTCCAATATTGTTAAATGAAAATGCTATAAATAAATAATGATTAATCAAATCATTAGGTTAGGTTGACTGAGGGTCCAATGCAGGTTGCTTGACTTAATGAATTCTGGGTCGCGCAGAATTGGCTTAAAAAATGCATGCATATTCATCAATTCATCAGTCTTTTACTGGTTCTATTCAGTGATTTCGAAAAATATCAAGGGGTTATGATGGGAATGCGTATCGGATCAAGCAATGCGATGGCCATGCAAAGCACGTCGCTCAGCCAAGCAAATCAAAAACAGCAGCATGTTTCTAACTTATTTACAGCCCTGGGCTCTGGGGATTTGGCAAGTGCTCAAAAATCTTACACAGCATTAGGTTTGAGTGCGGGTACATCGGCGACAAATTCCCCTCTAGCCCAAATTGGCAAAGCCTTGGATTCTGGTGACTTGTCCAGTGCTCAGGAGATCGCTAAATCCATGAAGGCCAAAGAAAGTAGCGCATCCGCGAGTACAGCCGCAGCTGCAAATACAAATGCAACTACAGCAACTACAGCAACTACAGCAACTACAAATTCCAGCATTAATTCTCAACAAACTATACCTCCTAAACCTTCTACGACATCCGATTTGGCAAGCGAATTAATGAGTGATTTCACCTCAGCCTCCAAAACCCTGGGCCTTGGGACGATGGTCAACGCACTTGTTTAAAAAGCAAGGTAAAGAAAAGAATTTTCCCCAAGAATTATGAAAAAAGTATTGTTACTCTCGGGTAGTCAAAGAAAAGAATCGCTTAACCAAAGACTGCTCGCAAATTTAGCCAAAAGAATTGAACCCCAAGTCACTGTCGATATGGTTCAACACGGGGAGATCAATCTACCTTTGTTTGATCAAGATTTAGAACTCAATCCGGAGATACAAAAGAATGTATTTAACCTGCATTCTAGGATTGCGAGCAGTGAGGCTTTAATTGTGGCATGTCCAGAATACAACGGATTAATAACGCCGTATTTAAAAAATACGATTGATTGGGTTTCACGACTTCAGTACTTGAATTCAAGTTGTTCCAATGCATTTCTTGATAAGCCAGTCCTATTGGTGAGTGTATCAACGGGGTGGAGCGGGGGAGCTGTGGGCTTACCCAGCGCTCGAACGCTCTTGGGGTATGTGGGGTGTCATGTGTTGGGAGGATCTATTTCTATCCCTACGGTTTCTCAATACGTCAAAGATAGTGGGTTTTCATTTAGCGCAGATTATGAGAATTTGATTAAATTTCATCTTGAACGATTTTTACGTGTAGTGGGTGCCAAATAGACTTTGTATGCACAGAAGGCCCAAAATGTCAGCTAGAGAAAGTGTTCCAACGGATTGGCATTGGCCATCGTTTGAGCCCTCCATTTGCGGGATGAATGATGATAGGGAGCGTTTAGGCCTTCCTCATTATTATGTTTCCATGCGGTTTGAGGAGAAAATTCCA
Source organism: uncultured Burkholderiales bacterium (assembly GCA_903828695.1). Lineage (GTDB taxonomy): Bacteria > Pseudomonadota > Gammaproteobacteria > Burkholderiales > Burkholderiaceae_C > Limnohabitans. The sequence continues at coordinate 4,746 of CAIKNE010000125.1, forward strand.
CTTGCTTATGCCCGTTTAAGAAGTCTATCCATCGACAAGCTTGTTGGGGTCATTCAATCCACTGAAGCACTGTTGGTCGACCGTATTGTTGCTGGTAATTTATTAGCAGTACTAGGAGACCCTAGAATATCTGACTATGAATTTCACATGATTGAAGTCCCAGGAGGGCTAGTATCCATGGGTCTTGATAGCAATGATGTTGAAAAAGTATTAAAAGAGTTTGATGGGCTTGGACTTCAATCAAAATGGATTGATAAGGAGTGCCCAAGGCATGAGGTGCATTTAAATAGTTTCAAAATTTCCAAATATGCGGTTACGAATTCACAGTACAAGGCATTTCTTTTAGACACGCATTACCAAGAGATACCTACAAGCTGGGAGTTCAGACGGTATCCTGTGGAGCGTGCTAATCATCCTGTTTATACCGTTTCGCCGTCAGCTGCGGATGCCTATGCAAGCTGGCTCAAATCCAAAACCGGCATCCCTTACCGCTTACCCTCAGAGGCTGAGTGGGAGTGGGCTGCGGCGGGGCCCCATAACAAGCAGTTCCCATGGGGTAACGCGTTCAACGCAGATTTTGCAAATACTGCTGAGACCGGACTCTTAACTTCCTCTGCAGTTGGGGCATTTGTAGGAGGGGAGTCATGGTCGGGTCTCAGTGACATGGCCGGCAACGTGGAAGAGTATGTTGCGGACAATTATCTGCCCTATCCGAATGGCCAAAGGGTCAAGGATCATTTGGTTGAATTAAACGGTGAATACAGAGTGGCAAGGGGAGGGAGTTTTGCCAGATTTAGGGACCTCGCTAGAACGAAGCGCAGGCATGGACATAATCCCAAATCTGCAACTTACGCTATGGGATTTAGATTGGCTTGTGACAGTTGATTCATTTTTTTAAAGAAATAAACCAAGACCCGCCCCGGCGATAACCACCAACCAAGGTGGCAATTTCCAAAGTTGAAGCATCAGATAAAACAGGACCACCAACGCAAAGTCTTGTGGGCCTAGGACTGCACTCATCCAAATTGGGTTATAAAAAGCTGCTAATAATATTCCTACTACTGCAGCGTTCACGCCAATCATAGATTTTTGAATGGTTGTATTTGCTCTGAATTTGTCCCAAAAAGGCATGATCCCAATCACCATCAAAAATGAGGGTAGAAAAATCGCAACCACGGCCAATCCCCCTCCCATCCAACCGGAGGGGCTTTGATTTGAAGCAGCGCCTATAAACGCCGCAAAAGTAAACAGCGGCCCAGGTACAGCTTGAGTTAAGCCGTAGCCAGCTAAAAATGTGTCGTTAGAGATCCATCCTATTGGAACAACTTGAGATTGGAGGAGTGGCAAAACGACGTGCCCACCTCCAAAGACCATTGAGCCTGTTTGAAAGAATTTTGCAAAAAGATCTATCGGGTAACTCTTTGTTTGACTTGCGAAGATGGGAAGGGTAAGCAGTAGCAATCCAAATAAACTAAGCAATATCAATCCAGTACTTCTTTTGACAGGGATATGGATGTGGATATGTTTTAGATGGTTACGCTGTTGAGTGCTAAAAACGAGAATTCCGACGACGGCACTTGCGAGGATGACAGCGACCTGATTGAGTGAGCTCGGTATAAGTAAAACCGCTACCGCTGCGAGCATGCCTATTAGCGCGCGTTTAATATCAGCACAGTGACTCTTTGTCATTCCCCAAATAGCTTGCGCAACGACTGCGGCTGCAACCATTTTCAGGCCATGCAGTAAGCCTGTATGAGCGGTTAAATCGAACACCGAAATTCCTAGCCCTAGAGCTATAAGGGCAATTGCAGAAGGTAGTGTGAATCCAAGCCAGGCCGCGACGGCGCCTGCTGCGCCTGCACGCATGAGTCCGATCGCCATGCCGACTTGACTGCTTGATGGCCCGGGCAAGAACTGACACAGCGCGACCAGATCCGTGTAGCTTTCGGAGTCAAACCATTTGCGTTTTTCTACAAACTCTTGTCGAAAATATCCAATATGCGCAACAGGTCCACCAAAGGAGGTGAGTCCTAGTCTAAGAAAGATAAAAAGTACTTCGGTAATCATAAAGATCGCACTACGTTTATGTATCATTGTGAATCATTGTTTCCCTAAATTTTAACAGCGGCTACGCTATTTGTCCCCCTTGATCAAGCGAAAGCTTAGCTCGTGAATTTTATTCACCTTGCATTTTTTTCTGCCAGCACTACCATACAATATTATTGGTAACAGAATTTTTCTAAAGTAAAGAGTTCGTAAATCATGGGTAAATGCAGCTTGCGCTTTACAGAGATCTGATTTTGGGATCGATAGAAAATTTAATCAAGATAAGGCCGACGCAGCTCGGAGGGTTATGAGTTGGTTTCAGTGTTCACTAATTTCAAAGACCATACTCCTTTTTCTCAGCCTTAATAAGGAGTATTAAACAATGCGGATAAAAGCATTAGCATACATTGCTCTATTGAGTTACTCAAGTGTCGGCAATTTGTGGGCTCATGGAATAGCCGGTAATCGCTATTTTCCTGCAACAAGTACGTTCGATGATCCAGCGGTTGCAGATGAATTCTCTTTCAATACTTTTAAATCGAGCAGTCCAACCTCTGTCAACTCGCAGGTTGACAGCACGCTTGCTGTATCCGGTGCAAGGTTGCTAACAACAAATTGGGCTCTTGGCTTTGACTATGCTAAAGATAGCGTTACCCAAAGTGGCTTAGCCCAAGCCTATACTAAGAAGGATGATATTTATATTAAAACGCTTTTTTATAGGGATGACCTGAACGAAACACTACTATCCTTATCTTTGGGTTATGGGCATGCGCACACAGATTTACCGTATTACGGAGTTAGTTCGAAGAATAGCGTAATGCCAGCACTCACATTTGGCAAAGGAATGGGTAATCTTGATGATGGTTTATCTTGGTTAAGACCATTTGCACTTGTAGGAGCAATTGCGGCAGATATACCCGTTCAACGATCGCCCAGTTTCGACGGGACAGCAATAGGCAATTTTGATTTCGTAAACAATCAGGCTCAAAATTTTAATAGTGTGCACTGGGGATTCGCAATTGAATACAGTACGCTATTTTTGACAGATAGGTTTCACCACGGCTACTTACCAAAAGATGAACCGCTTCACCAATTTGTTCCTCTAGTTGAATTTGCTTTTGATTCGAGTCCGTCCTATAAAACCGAAGGTACGATGAATCCTGGTCTAACCTATGTTGAGCAAACTTGGCAGTGGTCTGGTGAATTAATTGTTCCTCTTCATCAAGGAGCCTATAAGGTCACTGGATTTAGAGCTCAACTCATGTTCTTCCTGGATGATTTGATACCTACTTTTTTTGAAAAGCCACTCCTTGTGAATTGAGCTCAGCAGTTATTAAAGCGACTGTTCGTAATATCAACTTCGCTCTAGATTGAAAAAAGAAGTGGTATCCACTGTGACTGGAGGTATTTCGGGAGTAGGAGTCACGGCCGGAATAGATTGACTTATTAGCGCCAATCTATTCCTGCTTTGATATATAAGAATTGCGCTTTTATTTAAATATTATTGTGCTTGAGCTTCTAATGCTATATCAATACGGACTTCATCACCAACGTAGGGCGCATATTTACCTGCATTGAACTCTGATCTTTTGATGATTGTGAATGCGGTTGCCCCAATAGCAGGTTTCTTCATCATGGGGTGAATCATTGCTTGGAAAGCAGTGACTGTTAAAGTGACTGGCTTAGTCACGCCTTTGATTGTTAAATTTCCATCAATGCTGGTCAATTTTCCATCAGTGAATGTGACCTTTGTTGACTTGAAGGTTGCTTGTGGAAATTTGGCTGAATCAAGGAAATCCTCGCCTTGGATGTGACCGTTAAAGTCTGTAGATCCAGTGTTAACTGATTTGATATCGATGGCAATATCGACAGATCCTGTTTGTTTTTCAGCGTCATAAACAATGGCGCCAGTTGTCTTGTCGAAACGGCTTAACTGTGTAGAAAAACCAAAGTGAGAATATGAAAAACGTGGGAATGTATGTCCCGCATCAATAGTGTAGTTCACGGGTGCTGCAAAAGCGGATGTACTCAAGCATGCCGCTAAGGATAAAGCGATTGCAAGGCGGTTTGTTTTTTTCATAAAGATACTCCTAGGTTGAAAAAAGGTTGTGGAAATTAAGATGAAGAAAAAATTATTTTGAAGCAGTAGCTGAGATGTTAAAGTTAATTTGTATGTCGTTAGCAACAACATCGAACTTTGACCAAGAACCTTCTCCAATGGCAAAGTCGCCCCTGTGCATGATCACACTACCCGTGAAGGTGCCAGCGTTTCCTTGCGGTGTATATTTGAGCGGAAACTTCACCTCCCTTGTTTGTCCCTTGATGGTTAAGTTGCCAGTGACGTCAAACTGATTGGCCGTTGTAGGTTTTATTTGAGTGGCAGTGAAGGTTGCCTTTGGATAGACTTTCGTATTGAACCAAGCCTTGCCTTGGGCTTCCTCGTCAGCAGGCCCGCCAGTGTCGATACTCGTTAAATCGATATCAAATGCTGCTTTTGCATTTTGTGGTTTTGTGGGATCGAACGCAATTTGAGCTGTAAACTTTTTAAAGCTTCCGTCCATTCCAACTCCCATTTGTTTATATACAAACCCGATTGTGCTTTTGTCGCTTACGATGGATTTGAACTCTGTAGCGTAGGATGTATTGCCCATCCAGTATGCAAAGAGAAAAGAGATAGAAATGCAGGATCTGTAGATTAATTTGTTAGACATTTTCGTTCCTAGATTTAGATAATAAAAAATTAGGGAGCATGCGAGTCAATATTTCGTCTTTGTCAATAAAGTGGTGTTTCAATGCAGCAAGTACGTGCGTACCAATGAATGCAATAAAAATCCAGTTAAGAGCTTCATGCAGTTCCTCTAATTGATTACCAAGCGCTTTATCCCTGGCGAGTAGGTCAGGTATAGGCCAAATACCAAACCAAACAGTTTGGACACCTTTTGCTGAACTCATGAGCCATCCAGAAAGTGGTATCGCAAGACAAAGGAAGTATAGAGCGAGGTGTCCTAAATGCGCTAATACTTTGAGTTGTTTATGCATTTGCTCTGGCAGGGGTGGGGGAGGATTGAATAGTCTCCAAGTAAGCCTTGCAAGGGTTAAAAGAAATACGGTGACGCCTGCCCATTTATGCCATGAAAAATACTGAAGTTTTTCTGGCGACAATTCCATGTCGGTCATCGTAAAGCCAAGGAAAAATAATCCCAGAATGATGGTTACGATGAGCCAGTGTAATAATTTGGCAGTTTTTGTGTAATTGTTTCTCATAGAAAAGGATGTTTTTAAATGTTAAGTTTAATTGAATCAGGTTGCTTTTTATGAATAGGAGGTTATGACTGAAATACGTAGCCGTCCATTGCAAGTACATAATCACTAATGCCGCGGTAAAACGCTTTTGCTTTTGCGCCCTTACCAGCTGCTCCCATGGCAACAAATAGTGGCATCAGATGCTCCTCGCTTGGGTGGGCTCTAATCGCCTCCTTGCTGATGCTTCGGTAGTTGATTAAGGAATCAACGTCACCTTTGCAAAGCATTTCATTTAACCAGTCTGCGAATGCTTGAACATAGGTTGGTGTTTTTCCCCCGAGCATTTTGATTTGTCCGTAATCACCTAGGTTATGAGTCAGGTTGCCACTAGCGAGTATCAAAATCCCCTGGTCTGCAAACTCCGCGAGTGCCTCGCCAATTTTGTAGGCCTGCTCGGGTCTAGCTCTCTCGGGTAAGGAGATGGGAACTACAGGAACGTTTGCATCTGGGTAGAGTTGTCTGAGGGGAATCCAAGCTCCGTGATCAAGCCCTCTGGTTGGATCCTCTAGGCATTCCAGGCCTTTAATTTTGAAGGACTTTCGTACTTCACCCGCTAATTCGGGGCATCCGGTCGCAGGATATTTGATTTTGTAAAGCCGATCATCGAACCCGTAAAAATCGTAAATAGTCTCGAGCTGCACGGCGGTTCCGACTGTTGGTATGCGTGTCTCCCAGTGTGGACTGATACATAGGACCGCTCTTGGGGTTTTAAACTCTCTTGCAACCTTGGATATTGCAGCACCCGCTGCACCGCAGTCCAATGCAAATGTGGGCGCTCCGTGGGGTAGGAAGAGGATATTTTTGAGATCTGACATAGTATTTTTAACCTGAGTTGGACTTTATCTGGTATTTTGTTCAAGATATAGTAGACAAAATGCAAATATTTGTTGCAAAATACGAAACAATGGATAAATTTACACTCATGCAAACTTTTGTCAGGGTCGCTGAAGCGGGGAGTTTTACAGCTGTGGCCCATCAAATGGACGTTCCTCGCTCCATGATTACTCGGCAAATTGCTGGACTTGAGAGTCAGCTTGGCGTTAAGTTGATGACGCGCAGCACGCGTAGCCTATCTTTGACTACTGCAGGCTCAGCTTATTTAGAGAAATGTAGAGTTATATTAAATCTAGTAGACGCCACAGAATCAAGTTTGGTTCACGAGCAATCTGCTCCTAGGGGACAGATTCGCATTAGCTTGCCCCTCAGCTTTGGATTACAAAAGTTATTACCTATATTGATGGATTTTGCAAAGCAAAATGCCGAGATCAAGCTAGCAATGGATTTTTCTGATCGACACTCCAACCTAATTGAAGAAGGATTAGATATGGCAGTTCGTATTACCGCGAATCTAGACTCCACGGATATAGTCAGAAAACTCGGTGTTTGCAAATTAATAACCGTAGCCAGTCCAAGCTATTTGGATCTGCACGGCATTCCACTTAAGCCGAGTGATTTAAGACATCATGAGTGCCTGGATTACTCATTGCAACCTTCGGTCTCATCTTGGACGTATATGGTGGGAGGTGAACGCAGCAACGTTAGTATTGAGGGTAGACTGGTCGCCAATAATGGTGTGGCGCTAGCCGAGGCAGCCGCAAGGGGGTTTGGAATTGCCAGGCAACCCGACTTTATTGTTGATAGCTTTTTGCAGGACGGGCGGTTGGTGCGGGTGTTAGGGGATTACGACGCGCCTGAACTTGGAATCTACGCTGTATTACCCAGTAACAGATATATTCCGCACCGCATATCCGTATTGATGGAGTTTATTTCTAGCGAATTGTGATCATAGATTGTTAGTGGTTTTCGCTTCATCCTATTGAACCACATCTATTTATCACGCACCAAATAAATATTGAACGCACCTTTTGTGCGCAATATCTTGTACCAGTAGCCCTTGAAATGATGAGATAGCACACGGTTATGGTCTATCTGGGTATGTTTTGATGCACGTTCTACTCAATCGTCTTAGTTCGATGTGGCACGGGCTTTGCAATGACAGTTGGGTCAGCAAAGAAGTATTCACCTAAGTACCCAACTAAGTACCTTATAAGCATATGCCTAATTTCCTTAAGACTGAAGAGACTGGTAGTGATCTGCGCCATGATGCCTATGACGATTCTCGGCCCTTACTCATGAACTGCGCATGTGGTCGAGTTCATCGCAAAGAGTCTCTGATTGAATGTACAGATTCCGCTAGAGTGTCGACTCTTCAGTCACATTCAGTGCAATCGGTAGAGCAAACCTCACAAAACTTTATGGAGGCGGCTTTTGTCAAAGCAATGTTCCCCGTTGACTCTGTGCGCCGTGGCTTTTTGAGGGCTGTAGGCGCAAACACTGCAAGAGCTGCTATAAGCTCAGTATTGCCCCTGGGTGCTTTGCAAGCCATGGCCCAAGACAAGGGCTCGATTGAGAAAAAAGATTTGAAAATTGGATTTATCGCCATCACCTGTGCGAGTCCACTGATCATGGCTGAGCCGCTTGGGTTTTACCGCAAGGAAGGCCTCAATGTTCAATTGATGAAGACAGCCGGATGGGCTCTCATACGAGACAAAATGATTAACAAGGAGCACGACGCAAGTCACTTCCTATCCCCTATGCCGCTGGCCATGAGTATGGGGCTGGGGAGTAATCAAGTTTCAATGAATGTTGCTAGCATACAAAATACAAACGGACAGGCCATAACACTTCATTTAAAACATAAAAACTTGCGAGATCCCCGTCAGTGGAAAGGTTTCAAGTTAGCCGTGCCGTTTGAATACAGTATGCATAACTTCTTGTTACGCTACTACTTAGCAGAGAACGGAGTCAATCCTGATACTGATGTTCAAATCCGGGTGACACCGCCCCCCGAGATGGTCGCTAACCTTCGCGCAGGAAATATCGATGGATTCTTAGGGCCCGACCCTTTTAACCAAAGAGCTGTCTATGATGAGGTTGGTTTTATTCACATCCTTTCAAAAGAAATATGGGATGGACATCCGTGTTGTGCATTTGGCATGAGTGATGAATTTATCAAGCAAAACCCAAACACATTTGCTGCCTTGTACCGCGCCGTACTAACGGCAAGTTACATGGCCAATCAGGACAAGGACCGAGAGCTTATTGCTAAGGTGATCAGTCCCGCTCAGTACCTGAACCAACCAGAGACTGTCATAACGCAGGTCCTCACTGGTAAATTTGCCGATGGTCTGGGTGGTGTCAGGAATGTTCCCGACCGTGCAAGTTTCGATCCAGTTCCTTGGCAAAGTATGGCGGTTTGGATGCTGACTCAAATGAAGCGCTGGGGGTATGTGAAGGGAGATATCAATTACAAGCAAATTGCTGAAAAGGTATTCTTGCTAACGGACGCTAAAAAATACATGGCCCAAGCCGGATTTAAACCGCCAGAGGGAGCGTACAAGAAATTCAAAGTTATGGGCAAAGAGTTTGATCCATCAAAGGCAGATGAGTACGCTAACAGTTTTGCTATCTCAAAGAAAGCATAACTAAAAATGATTTCTGTTCGTTTGAAGTCAAGGGTATTGTCATTATTGATATTTGTCATTTTTCTGGGTATTTGGCACGTCAGCACCTTTACGCCAAGTGGGGGAGGAGTACCCGGATCTGGTTCGAGCGGGATGACAGCTGAGCAGCTCGAATATCAAAAGCTGATGGGTAAAGATATGGGTACACAAAAAAGTACCGGTTTCCCCTCGCTTGATCAAATGGCAAAAGCAATCGCAAAGCAACTATCAGATCCGTTTTACGACAACGGACCCAACGACAAAGGGGTCGCTATACAGCTTGGTTATTCACTGCTGCGAGTTGGGATGGGGTTTTTCTTGGCTGCAATGGTCTCAATTCCGCTTGGATTTGCGATTGGAATGAGTCCATTGCTTTTCAGTGCATTCGATCCCTTTATTCAGATCTTAAAACCAATCAGTCCATTGGCTTGGATGCCGCTTGCTTTGTACACAATCAAGGATTCTTCGCTATCGGGTATTTTCGTTATCTTTATCTGCTCAGTGTGGCCGATGTTAATCAATACTGCCTTTGGTGTCTCATCCGTTAAAAAGGAATGGCTGAATGTGGCGAGCACCCTTGAGGTGAGCCCCTTTAGAAAAGCATTCCTGGTTATCCTGCCGGCTGCAGCGCCTACCATACTGACGGGTATGAGGATCAGTATGGGGATTGCTTGGTTGGTTATCGTCGCCGCTGAAATGCTGGTGGGCGGAACGGGTATAGGCTATTTTCTTTGGAATGAATGGAATAACTTGTCCTTGACAAGCGTTATTTTTGCAATTTTATTGATTGGCATTGTGGGCATGTTACTGGATAACTGTTTTGCGAAATTTCAAAAATGGGTGACTTATGTTGAGTGAGATCACCGGCAACCCCGGCGCACAATTGAACTTGAAAGCGCATCCAGCACTAACATCAGATGTCAAAAATCAAGCATTTCAATCCGGTCATTTTTTGCAAGTACAAGGGTTATCAAAGTTTTATTCCAAAAACAAGCCCGTTTTCAAGGGGGTCAATTTCAATATCGACAAGGGTGAATTCGTTTGTATTATTGGTCACTCCGGGTGCGGTAAAACAACTATTTTGAATGTACTTGCAGGCCTAGACACTGCCTCAGAGGGGTACGTCTTTATGGATGGTCGTGAGGTTAAGGGGCCTAGCCTGGAGCGTGGGGTGGTATTTCAGAGCCACGCATTAATGCCTTGGTTTACGGTTCGACAAAATATTGCATTTGCTGTTCGTTCCCGGTGGCCCGAGTGGGACCATTTGGAGATCAAACGCCACGTGGAGAAATTCGTTGAAATGGTCGGACTCAGCCACTCACTTGAGAAAAAGCCCTCAGAGTTATCGGGCGGCATGAAGCAAAGAGTAGGGATAGCGAGAGCATTTTCAATTCATCCTAAGATGCTCTTGCTGGATGAGCCTTTTGGGGCTCTGGACGCTTTGACCCGAGGAACCATACAAGATGAGTTAATGGGTATAGTCAGAAGTACCCAGCAAACCGTCTTTATGATCACACATGATGTCGATGAAGCAATATTACTGGCTGACAAAATTATTCTGATGAAAAATGCTGTCGACACTGGAGGATCTTTCACGCCTGGAGGTATTGCTGAAATTGTGAGTAACCCGTTAGGGACCCACCGTATGCGATCTGAGTTGCACCACATGAACGGATACTATGACCTGAGAAATCATATCGTAGACTTCCTGATCGGTGCAAAGCAAAAAACACTTCATCAAACTGTCTAAATATCAATAAAGGAGCTATGCATGAACCGATTAATGGTCACAGAGAAAATAATTTCTACCAAAGTCTCAAAAGGGATTAAGTGGGAAGCAGTTGCGAAAAAAGTGGGTGAGTCCAAAGAGTGGACGACAGCGCTTTGCTTGGGGCAGATGACCGCAACGCCTGCTCAAGCAAAAGTGATTGGTAAGATATTTGGCCTCTCCGCTGAGGAGCAGAAATGGTTGATGGTTGTGCCCTATAAGGGTTCTTTACCAACCCCTGTACCCACAGATCCCTTAATATACCGTTGGTACGAAATAGTCAATGTCTACGGTACCACGATTAAAGAATTAATTCATGAAGAGTTCGGCGACGGGATCATGAGCGCCATCGACTTCAGTATGGACATTGAGCGTCAACCAGATCCCAAAGGTGATCGCGTTAATGTTGTTTTATCAGGTAAATTCCTCCCTTATAAAACATATTGATTGCTCTCATCTTTAACCCAGTTGATCAATAGGCTGTTCATTTCTTTATCGTCTTTTCATCCGCTGGGTTGAAAAGTGTGAGGCACTCAGTAGTTGATTTTGTTGTACTTAAAAAGCTCGCAGGCTAGATATCATAAGTCCCTAATTACTACAGTTTGCGTTTCGCTATTCTTTTTCTAATCTTTGATAATTTTTCATCAAAATCAAAGTCATCTGACTCTTCAAACTCAATGTAATTCTTACTTTTTTGTGGAGGACGTTGTTTGCTTTTGTGCTTGATTGGGCAAAAATAGGATTCAGTTGCACCAATGATTGCGCTCACCCAACCCACTACACCCACCGCATACGCACAGTATGTGCAGTGAAATTTAGATATCCAATCTAAATATCTAAGTTGTTGTCTGTCGAAAATGATGAAATCTGATCTTTTAAATTGATCCAGTTTGTAGATGGGAAAGCAGGTCATCTGGTAACACCCAACAAATAGATCAAGAAGCAAAATAGGAAAAATCATTGCATAAATGACTGGGCCGGTTAAAAGATTAATCGGTTTCGACCGCTTGATTAAAGCAATAAGCCCCAACTGATGGTTGGCCTCTTTGTGGATGATGAAGACTTTATGTTCATTCTTAAGCATATTGTGTGTAGAGTCAAGTAGCGATTTTTTGATATCGAACTCTCAGACGATCACAGTATGTGATCTCTAGATCAATCTTCAGTTATGACTAAATTTTCAACTCAACACTGCAAGCGCGTCTTGATAAATGTCAATAAAGACAAAGGCCTTTGGCCTTGCTTTGGTTTGTAAACCAAGAGCAAGATAATTCCACTTTTCGGGTGGGAGCTCATGTCAATATTTTGCGTAGCCACTTTGACATTTGAAAATATTAAATACCTTGGATAATAGTTAGGATCGTTTCTGCATTCCTTTGTCTACCCCCAATAATTGCTTGGTATTCAGGGCTGTTATACCAAGTTGTTGCGGCCTTCTGGTCTGGAAATTCAATCACTACAACTCGCTCTCGTTCTAGGTTGCCCTCTATATGCGTCATTTCACCGCCACGAATGATGTATTTGCCGCCATATTTTTCAATCGTTCCTGGCACCTTAACCGCATACTCCTCCTTGTAAGCTACGGTATTTGTGAAGTTAACTTGACCAACCACATAAGCTTTAGGCATAAATCTTTCCCCCGGAGAAGTTAAAACGGATAGGTCACTGACTTGATTCAGTCCTGATTACTGATTACTGAGCAGTGAGCCTTTTAGCATAGGAGTTCGCGTAGGCAGGAGATCTAAACAAAAGAACGGGGTCATTCGACGGTGCAATACCATCAGCGATAACCAAAGGGTCAAAGTTGATTTTTTCACAAGCTCCACCTGCCTCTTGAGTGACTGCGTTGATCGTCAATACACCCGCATTAATGTCCTGTCGTTCGCTAGGCCAGTAGACTGTTGGATCATTTTGCACATCGCCGGGTTCTCCGATGGTGACTATCATATTCCAGCTTATAGCTCCTTCCTTAGCTTTCTTTGTCAGATCCTCATCAAGGAAGCGAGCGGGAGCCAATTTGAGTTCTTCATCGCTAAGACGCTTTACGCCCGCGACAGGCTCGAAATGCCAGCGAACGAGCGTTGTTTTTTTGGATGCATTGATAAACTTGAAGGTGTGAACGCTGAAGAACTCACTGTTCGCATAGCTGCTGGGTGGATTGTGAGTCGCCATGAATTCACCTAAAGCTTTAACGTCAGGATGAGTATCTCGAAAATCCTTTTGTTTTTGTGGATCGGGTTTGCCAGTGGCGGGGTCGGGCAGGTTGGCAACCATCGAATCTAAAAATGTTTTCGGAGTAGCTGCACCAAAGATGGGTACATTCAACATGGTGAAGTGTTGAAAGCTGTTCTGACTCAGCTTGAACTCAACCGCAAGTCCTCTTGGACTTTTAGCTGTATCTGGTGCTTTTGGGTTCCCCCCAGCCAAAGAAAAGCGGGCTACAAACGGAATGCTCTTGCCTGAGAACAAGGCTGAGGAGGAGTACTTCTTCAGCTCCCTAGACCCTACAAAATTACCGCTGGCGCAGATGCCCAGGATATGATTGCGACGAGCACCAGGCGTGACACCGTTTAGTTTCTCCATCGTCGTGATAACTTCGTCAGCTGAGGGTTGTTCAGCGCAAGCGGACAAGCAACTCGTAAAACCAAGGAGGAAGTAAAGTGTTTTTAGGGTAGTATTCATATGATTCATCAACGGTTTTACTGCAAGGTTGTTCACTTAACGGTGATCTCAATCGTCTTTGCGAGTTTAGATCCATATGATTGATGCGCTCCATTTGCAAATTGCATCGTGAGTTTGTATTGGCCCGGTGGAAGTGTTACCTCAGTCTCCGTTTGACCTTTACCGAAATGTTTATGCGTTTCGTCCGCGGGGATGGATACGCCCTCAGGAATATTCTCTGCATTGATCAGTAAGTGATGGTGTCCAGTATTGGCTGTCATGTCCCCAGCAGGAGCCACTTTCATGTCTGTGACTGCAAACACCACTTTAAATGGACTCGAAACGGTTGCTCCGTCTTTGGGTTCTACAAAATCAACGGATTGGGCTGACCCCAGGTGGCAGTAAAAGCCGATGAGTGTTGAGAGAATGAGTGCTTTGATTTTCATGTGGGCCTAAGGTTGATTAACTAGATTGGAAGCAATGTATTCATTGATTTAATCCACCAGTTTAGCCATCATATCAATATTTCGTAATAGATTCCTGCACCTTGACCACGGCGTATTAGTTTCCTGGATTCAACCAGCTTTCTCAGATGAAACTTCAAAGTGCTCCGGTTCCCGTGGGTCAGGTTAATAATATCTCCAATCCTAAAGCGGTGCCGCATTCTGGCTACTTCCATAATCTTGGTGACAATTGAGGGTGTTTTGAAAAGGTTTCCTGTTCTGATGTCAATTTGCTCCATTAACTGTTCGGATGCGGCTCTTACGGATCCCAACATAACTTGGCTGCTGGAACCTCTGCAGGTTCTTTGAACGTCCGTATTCAACCCACAGTTCAAGAAGTTCAAACGCTGACTGTGTCTCGTGTGGGTCCACCGAGCACGGCCTTAACCTTGAGTTCTAGTGCTAGCTCTGGAGCAGGCAGTGTTAATGCGCCCACAACAGCCTCTGCGGGCGGGTCGAACCCTTTAATATCCGTCGCAGTTGAAAGACCTCCCGCAGCGGGCCAACCAGGACTGATCAGTGTTTCCGTTTCGCCAGCCCTAGCTTCCTCCGCCAAAGGTTTTAGCTTCGAACTGGATCCCAAAGTAATTGGACAGTCAAACCCGAGTGAGGTGAAGGCAGTTCAAATGGACGGAACACCATTACCTAAATGGATTCACTACGATAGTGATACCAAATCGTTTGTTGCACAGTCGGTCCCGGATGGCGCGCTACCGCTGCAGATTAAGGTCATTGCTGGCAGTAGTGATTCCGTCGTTGTGATCCAAGAGACTGCAGGGAACGCTAATAATTAACCACCTACTTGCCCATAAAAACAAGCTAGTCCCTAAAGGCCTATAACTACCATTTGTGTCTGGATAATTGCGTTTATCTCCTTGCCTTACTTACTTTTGCCTGTAGCCTGCATCACCTCAAAAGTAGAGACCGCACTGGCTTGGTTGCCCCAAGAATTTCTAATATAACTTAACACATCAGCCACCTCGGTGTCGCTGAGCACAGCGCGGTAGGGCGGCATACCAAAAGGCATTGGATGGCCCATCGTTGTTGGAGGAATCCCCCCTAATAAAACGGACTGCACTGCGTTGTTAATGTGCGTTGCGACAACATTTCTGTTGTTGGCGAGTGCGGGATATTTGCCTCGTATTCCCTCGCCTTGTTTGCCGTGACAACTCTCGCAGTGCTTGTCGTAGAGTCTTTCACCGCTTTTTAACGGCTCAGATACTACAGCGTGTACGGGGGATATGGGACCCGTGATTAAATCACCTTTAGATTTGAAGGACTTCAAGTACACAGCAACCGACTGAGCGTCCTGCGCACTGAAGTACTGAGTTCCCTTAAATACCACTTCAGCCATTGGACCATTGACATATCCCTTAGGTGTGATCCCGTTGAGTAGGAATGTTTGAACGTCCTCGTCACTCCAGTTTTGAACACCTCCGTCGATCGGATCCATTAAACTGGGTGCGAACCAATTTCCTGAGTGCGATGGAGGGAGATACGCACCCTTAAAAGCAAGCTGTGATTGACTACCGCCGATGAAATTCCTGGGTGTATGACAACTCCCGCAGTGGGAGAGTCCGTTCACTAAATACGATCCCCGGTTCCAAAGTTTACTTTGCTGGGGGTCCTCAGTGTATTCACCAACCTTAAAATAAAGTGAACGCCAAATCACCAAGCCAAACTGCGTGTTATAGGGCCAAGCTAAAGTATTAGGTGTTTGCGGCAAGTGCTTGGGTGGTAAGGTCCTCAGGTATGCAAACATTGAGTCTGCGTCCATGCGAGTAACCTGGGTGAGTTCTGGGTAGGGGAAAGCAGGCGTTAAGAGATGACCATCCTTTGATCTGCCCGTATGCAGTGCACCCCAAAAGTCATCTGCTGTCCACTTACCCATACCCGTATCGGCGTCTGGTGTTAAATTACTGGAATACACCACACCAAAAGGCGTTTCAATGGGGCGGTTCCCCGACATGAGATCTGCCCCCGGCCTTGTATGACACGCTTGGCAATTACCAATTCGGATTAAATACTCCCCCTTTTGTTCCATGGCCGTTAAGGTCGGTTTGATGGCCGAGGGTCTCGGCACTGTTTGTGATTGTGATTTTTGAACAGTTCCGCAAGAGATGGGTAAGGGCTTGGGTAATGTTTGAAGAGGACGTCCACCCTTTGGCCAAGGCGCATTTGAGAGCCAGGCCGTAACGGCACTGATCTCAGAGACACTTAAGTTAGTTGAAATTTGCGCCATGCAATCGGGGCTTTGTGCGTGTCGCTGATGGTTCCTCCAAGCGCCAAGTTGGCTAATGATGTAGTCCCGGGGAAGCCCCAAAATTCCAGGGATGCTGGGGGCTACCCCTGTTAAGGCATCGCCGTGACACGCTGTGCAGGCGGGTACGTCCCTGGCTGCAACTCCTTCCCTGACGATACGTCTACCCAGCTCTAGCTGCATGTCTGTGCTGATGATTTGCGCAGGTGCAGGGTAGGGGAGCTCCTGGGTTGCAAAATAATGCGCGAGTAATTTCAAATAACTCGGATCAAGATTTTCTAACAGGTTGGACATCTGAGGGTAGACGCGTCTACCCTCTTGAAAATTAAGCAACTGGTTGTATAAATAGTTCTCCGGCTTACCGGCAATTCTTGGAAAGTAACCGTAGGGCGTTGCTCGTCCTTCGGGTCCGTGACATCCGGTACAGGTCTTGACGAGCTGCGCAACGGAGTCGATTGACGGTCCACTTTTAATGTGCTGAACAGCATCTGATGCGCTCACATGAGCGGCGATACACAGTGCTGAGGTAAAAAGCCATCGAAGCGCAAGGCGAGAGTGAGGGGGTCGGTGCATCCAGCGATTATCGAGCGAAACTGCACTAGAGTGGAGGAACAGATTGTCGATAGCTAAGATTGACTGCTAATGAGTATCTAGCGAAAGGTTGAACTTTTGGTTTTTGCGGTCCAGGTTTCGCAAGAAGACTTGGGGGCAACTGGCGGATATTGATCCAAGCGACCTTGTTGTCTTGTGTTGGAGGGCTGCATAAAGTAAGTTTTTCCGCACCTGAGTCCAGAACTAGACGTATCACTCAGGAGTTGGTAAGAACAGGAGACACAACTTGGAGTTGTGTTTGAAATACTGGCTGACATGCTTGTTGTGTTGCGCTCGGCTGATTTAACTAAGCGCAAACTATACATCCAAACTCAATCAAACTCTTGGGTAGTAACGCTAGAGATGTTTATTTTTTGTTTTTTGACGGCATAAAACCCGTTGATCAGCTGGTTTGAGGGGCATCATTGGGTATTTTTTAAATCCTAACCCATTTTATTTACGCCGATCACTTTTGCGGGCTCGTTTGGCGAAGGTGATTGGTTTTTTCTTAACCCAATCTATGAATTTGGAGAATTCGGGGTGCTCCTTTAACGTCTCAACAGTGTTGTAATGCACGGCAAGTTCGGTTTCGCTAAAAAGTGCATGAATCTGACTATGACAAATGCTGTGCAAGTATTGTGTTTGCACGCCGCCCTTGGATTTTGGAATCAGGTGGTGTGCTTGCATCTGGTTTGGAGGAATCTCTCTTTCGCAAAGACTGCAGATAACGGGCGATTTGATTGCTCCAAAGTCCTTCAATAAAAGTTTATTACGCTTGATTTTTCCCAATTCAACCATGCATCCGTTTAATTTCCCCCCTAACTGCTAAAGGGTCATTGATTTTGTGATCGATGAAGTAGCGCTTCGCTTTGAATAAGGGCTATTTTGTCTTCGTCAAGGCGCGCTAGATTTTTAAGTTGCATGCCCATTCTGGGATTTTTCGCCAGTAGCTTTTGATGGCGGATCAGGAAATCCCAGTACAAAGTTGTCATGGGGCATGCGTTGGAGCCAGTAGATACAGCAGGATCATATTTGCAACCCTTGCAGTAATTACTCATCTTTTGTATGTACTTCCCACTGGCGATGTATGGTTTGCTCGCGATGATCCCGCCGTCTGCATACTGAGACATGCCTAGAGTGTTGGGGAGCTCCACCCATTCCACTGCGTCTACATAGACGCTTAAGTACCATTCATGGACATACCTAGGATCAACGCCGTACATCAGCGTATACAGTCCCAAAACCATTAAACGCTGGATATGATGTGCATAGCCGTAATTGAATGTCTGCTCCAGTGTTTCACTCAAGCAATTCATCTGCGTTTGGCCGCTCCAAAAGGCGGAGGGGAGATTGTTTTTTGCGCCCAGTGCATTTAGTTCTAAGTAAGCAGGCATTTGGGTCCAGTAAATACCTCTTACAAATTCTCTCCAACCTAGAATTTGGCGAATAAAACCCTCCACTGATTCGATGGGCGCAGTCCCCGCGTGATAAGCGTTTTCAGCAGCGGCTACTACCTCTTTGGGGTTCAGCAGCTTTAAGTTCAAAGCGGAGGAGATATGGGAGTGGTAAAGCCAGGGTTCTTGGGTCCACATTGCATCTTCAAATTGGCCGAACAATGGCAGTCTTTCTTCAATGAACAGTTTTAAAGCCTGAAGGGCTTGTGTTCTGTTCACGGGCCATGCAAACGTGTCAAGCGAACCCACATGATTTTTGAACTCGCGGTTGACCAGCTCGATCACCTCCTTTGTGATCGCATCGGGCTCACTCGTGTATGCAGGGGGTACCAAAGACGGCCCGCTCTTACCGAATGACTTTCGGTTATCGGAATCAAAATTCCACGCACCACCAACGGGCTCACCGTCCTTCATCAAAATATTGAATCTCTTTCTAAGTTCTCTGTACCAATACTCCATGCGCAGTTGTTTTCTGGCCTTGGCGTGAGTTTGGAAATCCGAAATTTGCGTAAAGAAGTGATCATCCGGGAGAACTTTTAACTCCAATCCTAAATCCGCACAGCAATTTTCCAGATCCTTTAGAACCCGAAAGTCCCCGGGATGCGTGACAACGATTTCTTGAGGATGGTGATTCGTAAGAGCCTTGGATAACTCATCCCGTAGCGTGCCTGTGTGGGAGGGGTTATCCAGTTTTGTATATTCAATCGGCCAATTCTTGTCTCTTATTTCTTGGGCAAAATGGCGCATCGCGCTCAAAAAAAGAGCTGTTCTTTGTTTAGAACTCGGGACATGGGTAGATTCAGCCTTTGCCTCAGCCATCCAGACCATGTCCAATTGAGGCTCAAAGTCCTTGAAAGCGCTTGATTCAAGACTTAATTGGTCCCCTAATACAATCACTAAGCGGCGAACGCTGTGCGACTTCGTATCTTTATTTTGTAATGACATTTAAATTGAGCCGGAAGGGGGTTTTTTGTTTTTTCTACATTGATCAGAACAGTACTTTACATTCTCCCAGTTTTTAGCCCAAGCCTTGCGCCATGTCATGCTTAGACCACAGCTCTCGCATGGCTTACTCGGCAGAGTAGATTTGTTGCCCTTAAAGCTCTTAGGTGTATTGGTTTTTTTCATCCGTTGAATGACTTAGACCGTGGGTAAAAGCAGTTGGTGATCTGGTTGGGGGCCTGGGGTGCTTGGTGGGAGATATATTGCCTGATGTATGGCGCAGCTTTCCAGGGTTGTGTGTATCCGCTCCAAACAGCATTTGAGATGATGGTCATAGGCAATGGGCTGGTTTGAATGAGTACCACGCTCGGCAATAGATCTTCAAATTCAGCTTCAGCTAATATCCAGTCCTGATAAAGAATGACTGAAGACAACTTAACCGACGCAGAACTTGGAGGGCTGTAAGCTTGAATCAAATACTTGGCATCTTGGTATTCACGATCGACTGGATTCAAAACTCTAACCCCCGAGCACTCTGAGGTCCAACGCGTCCAGTGGTCTGTCCATTCTCCTTTCAAATCGATCGGGCGGTTGTCGAGTAACAAAAGCGTACCGTTTTCATCGGTCTTGAAGTTGAAATGGGATAGAACTACACCCATCAATACCAGGGCTAGGAGCGGCAAAAATGCTTTGTTTCTCATGGTTTGATAAATGGCTTAGAAAAAGGAATATTTACACCTAACTGGAAGCACATATTATGAGCCTGGTGTGACTTTTGTCAACGCTTGCACCAACCGTTGCATTATGGTCGAGGGATGAAATACAAAGACTATTACGCAGTGTTGGGTATAGCAAAAGATGCAACTCTCGATCAAGTCAAAAAAGCGTACCGTCTGCTTGCTAAAAAACACCATCCGGACATGTCAAAGGAACCCGGAGCCGAGGAACGATTTAAAGAGGCCGCAGAAGCTTACGCCTGTCTTAAAAATCCTGATAAACGGGCTGCTTATGACGCTCTGGGTAAAGTGCCGCCTGATAAGGGGTTCGCACCCGGGGCGGATTGGGCAAGGAACTGGGCGGGTGGACAAAACTCTTTTGAAGACATGGACTTTGCGGACCTTTTTGCAGCGATGAACGAGCATGCACCGCCCTATGGCGCAAACTATGCAGGCTCTCAACACGGGCAGCCCCGGCGACCCCCACAGCCGGTTAAAGGTCACGATCTCAAAGATACGGTACGCATCTCTATGGTTGATTCGCTCCTGGGATGTAAGAGGCTATTTAATGTGAAAAGCGCAGGAGGCGAAAAAACCATCGAAGTAACGATTCCCCCGGGTGTGCGTTCTGGTCAAAACATTCGACTGCGTGCAATGGGGGGGCTTGGTCAAAGTGGCGGGGATGCAGGGGACATGTATTTACATATCGAACTACTCCCACACAAAACACTCAAGCCGCTAGGGGATGACTTGTATTTCGATATGGCACTTACGCCTTGGGAGGCGGTTCTCGGTGCTGAGATTGAGGTCGCCACCCTTCAAGAAGCGATAATTTTGAGCGTACCACACGGGACGCTACATTCGCAAAAACTAAGAATAAAGGGGCGGGGGTTACCCGCCAATGGCGGGAAAAGAGGGGACTTGTTTGCTGTTGTGCATATTGAAACTCCGGCAAAGGTCACGGATGAAGAGAAACTCATCTATCAGTCTTTGGCAAAGATATCCAACTTTAATCCTCGCCAATACTAATTGTCGAAAATACTATGAACACCATCTCATTTCAGCACCTTCCCAACGAGATCATTGAATATCTCACACTTGCACAAGTCTCAAGTCTATGTGCCTTAAGCATGGAGGAGGCCAATGAGTTGGTTGAGTACGGTGCGATACGGTTTGACAAAATTGACGGTGATGAAGGCTATTTGGCTACAAACCAACTTGAACCACTGAGAATCGCGTGTCAGCTTCGCCGCGATTTTGATATGGATCTCTTTACGGTGGTAATTAGTGTTGCACACTTGAAGTCGATTGCCGATTTAAAGCAACAATTGCACAGTTACAGAGTCTTGAGTAGATTTGATAATTCGTAGCCTTCTCATTTCAATAATTTAGGCGCGATTTGTCTGTGAGATTTGTCAAGAGTTATCAAGTATTAGGATTAACATTTTAGAAAAATATGGATTACCCTGCATAATTAAATGATGGAAAAACTCAATGCCCGGTTCGAGATCGATAGTAAACATCTTCATAGTCTCGGGGTATTGGACCCGGGATCGAACAAGAGTTTGGAGATCTATGAGACTGAAAATCTAAATAGTAACGAAAGACTTTATTTCAGTCTTTGGGGATGTAGGGAGTTGAACTCAACATCATTTGATGCACGGAGTAAGATTTTCAATAAGGGTTCTGAAATCACTTGTGCATATTTCATTGTCTCAGGAACGGTTTTAAGTGTATCCGGTCAATTGATCAAACGGTTAGGTCCCGGATCGGTGATTGGCTTAGCGGAAGGCATATCAGGTCTGAATTCCCCCATAACCGTCATTGCAGTTACATCAGTTCAAGCTCGGGTAATACCTATCAGCAAAATATTACACATACTTCCCAAGCTGCCTAAAATAATGCAAAAGATCATAGGCAACATCGCCAGCAGATCCCTTGAGAAAATTACTTAATCAAAGGTATTGTCTATGGCTTTTTTTAATGAGATTAAATTTAGCCCGGGGGAAGTAGTATTCAAAATAGGTGACAACGCAGATAAATTGTATTTTGTTAAAAGTGGTGAACTCGAGGTACAGGATGAGAGAGCGGCATTTATATCTAAAGTTACTGTTGGACAATCCTTTGGAGAGCAAGCGTTCATAAAAGGCGGCGTAAGAGGTGCAACCGTCAAAGCGATCAATGATGTCATCTGCATTGAGATTTCTAGCGCTGAGGCCAACGCCCTGCTTGCAGGCACCTCTTCACTGCTCATCCCTGTATTTGAGGCTTTGCTACTACAGCAAAATATGAGTAACGATCTCATGCAAAGTGGAAAAAATCTAAATGCCTCCACCGATTGATCGAAGAAGGTACCTATGTATCTCTCCACCGATTGATTGGAGTAATGTGTTAAATAAATCTTTAGGGTTTCTTAGAGATTCGTGGAGCGAAGTTCGCAGTGGGGGATGGATCGGAGTTCCTCAGGTCTTGGATACTTGTATCAGTTTGTTAATTGCGCCAGATCAATTCAGGCAGAGGCATTGCAATTTAATACGTAGTGCGCGTATGGTCGCCATTAATATTGAGTTGAATGCGAATCAAATCGTAGAACCCAACTACCATAATCGGTTGCATTTTTGCGATGCACTCACGGGAATTTGCATTTTGATGTTGATTGAGAAAGAACGTACCGGCGTCACCGAGGAATACTGGTGCGCGTTACTACTATTGATTGTCGTATCGCATGATTACATGCATCCTGGTGGTCAAAATAAGCAGGCCATGGAGATCGAAAATAATACAATTCATCATCTTAGAAGAATTTGGAGCGTGTGTCCTATAGATAATCTAAGTCTAGACTACCTGACCTATATTATTCAAAAATCCGATCCCAGATACGTTGGTGAAAATCATAAAATTGTCATCAATGTCCCATTTGAATGGAATAAGCTCTGGGCAACAGTGCTGGTCAATGAGGCTGACATCATTGCGAGTTGCACAACACAATTCGGGTCAAAGCTTGGTCAACAGCTTCTTAGCGAATTGCAACACAATGAAGTGTGTGAAAATTCGCTATATCTAACTCATGAAATTCGTAGAAATTTTCTGGAGTCTGCATCCTTTTCATCCCCGGCAAGTCATATATTAAAAATACAAAGTCAAGTTCAGGTTGAACTTAGTTAATGTCTTAGTCATTCTTCGTAACCAGCAACTTGCATATTCAATCTCAATATTCATGAGAAGTCTCTACTATTCAAAAACCAAGTATTCATGGGACCCTTACCCCTAATTTCAATAGGTCCGCGTTTTTCAAGTGTAAATTGGTCACCCAGTTTTAATCTAGTTGTGTCCGTGATTTGAATTCTTCCGGGTATGCCCTGTGACTCCATTCGACTGGCTGTGTTGACTACATCGCCCCAAACATCATATAGAAATTTCTTCTTGCCAATCACTCCCGCCACCGCAGCCCCACTGCTGATACCAATTCGAATATCTAGTTTGTGATTGCTTTTCTCATTGAAGTGTTTCATAGCCTCTTGCATGTCAATTGCCATGTTGGCGGCCCCCTCTGCGTGGTTATGAGAGGGGAGAGGGAGTCCTGCCACTGCCATGTAACTGTCCCCAATAGTCTTGATCTTCTCAAGGCCCCTCGAATCTGCTATGGCATCAAAACGGGTAAAAATATCGTTAAGTACATTCACTAAAACCACTGGACTTAAACCTTCAGAGAATTTTGTGAAATTAACAATGTCCGCAAATAAAACTGATACTTCTGGGAAACTATCAGCAACTACTTGTGTAAAGTCATTGAGCATGACTTCAGGACGTCTTTTTAACCGATCCACAATGGAGTGAGGAAGGACGTTGTGCAATAAGCGTTCAGATACTTTTTTCTCGCTTAGAACTTGATCGTATAGTTTTTGTGTTTCTACATTTAACAGTCGAACTTCCAATAAATTCTTAACGCGCGCTAATACCTCTGCTAAGTCAAATGGTTTGCTTACAAAGTCCCTTGCCCCTGCCTTTAATGCTCGTAATTTTTCCTCTGGCTGAGCGGTGATAACCAGCACAGGAATGTAGCCGCCTGTTTCTATCTTGGACAAACCCTCCATGACTTGAAAGCCCGACATGATTGGCATTTGAAGATCCAACAAAATTAAATCATAATTATTTTGGTGGTGGAGCTCACAAACTTCAGTTGGATTTTGAGTCGAAGTGATTGAGTTGTAGCCTGCTCCCTTTAACATTCGCTCAAGAAGCATAACGTTGGCAACTTGATCGTCTACGATCAGTAATTTTGCATTTAATAAGTCTGATTCTTTTATCACTTAAATCTTCAATTTTTTGTTTAATTTACTCTTTAGGATGATTTGACTTTAACTGTTGAGTTTGTGGATAGACAAGTGTTTGCGCTCTCATCTTTCTTTTTGCGAACTCCAAGACTACATCCAAGGTTTCCATGAATTCTTTAACCCTAATGGGTTTGGTCAAATACCTAAAGAATCCAACTTCTAATCCCAAGTCGATATCTCGCAGCATTGCATTGGCACTCAGGGCAACAACGGGTATGTGCGCTGTGCACGGATCCTCACGGAGGATCTTTAATGCCTCAATACCGCTGATTCCGGGGAGATTGATATCCATAAGAATCATGTCAGGCTGAAACGCACGTGCCAACTCTATGCCTAAGGTGCCATTAACAGCTGTCAACAACTTAATGTCTGAGCGCAGTTCGATCAGTTGTACCACCAGTTTCATATTTGCAGGGTTGTCCTCGATGTAGAGAAGACTACTTTGAATAAGATTGTCTGGAGAGGGCGGTAAGTAGGGCGCACTTTGTTTACTTTGTTCAACCCTCAGGTCGGGAGCTGCTGTGGAGCGTAATTCAACCCAGAACTGACTTCCAACATCCACGCTACTCTCAACTCCAATCACTCCATCCATCAACTCTACCAACTGTTTGGTCACGACGAGCCCTATACCAGTGCCCGCTACACCGCTGGCTTCTTGTCCAAGCCTGTTAAATGGTTGAAAAAGCTGCGCAATTTTGTCGGGGACCAGCCCAGCTCCAGTGTCATTGACGATAATCCGAATTCGATCCGACTCTTGAACCTCGCATTTTACGATGACAGTCCCATTTGCTTTGTTATATTTGATGGCATTAGATAGTAGATTGATGATGATCTGCTTCAACCGAGTCTGGTCAGCCCACACAAAGCTGGGTTTATCCATGACCGGGAAAGTCATTTGTATGCCGTGTTGGATGGCCTGTGCATCCATCATGGCTTGACATTCGGATAAAACTTCGCAAAGTGAAACAGGCTCAAGGGAGAGTGACACTTTCCCGGACTCAATGACTGCAAGATCCAATATCTCGTTGATTAGTTTCAGCAAATGCCAACCTGCTTGGAGAATTTGAGCGATACTTTCTTTTTGAGAATCAGTGGGTAAAGGGGATGCTGACTCCATCAGTTGTGCAAAACCCAGGATGGCGTTCAGGGGCGAGCGCAGTTCATGACTCATGGCAGAGAGAAAATCGGATTTGGCGAGATTGGCCTTTTCTGCTGCAGATTTCGCACTCTCCATCTCTACATTGCTTTCTTGCAAAGCTTGTTCAAAGCTTTTACGCTCTGTCACGTCCCTGGCAGCAGCAAAAACGCCTTGCAAAGTCCGGTCGCGGTCATAAAAGGTACTCGCGTTATAAGACACGACGGTCTGTTTGCCGTCACGTGCTCTAGCCGTTAGCTCGTAATTCGTAACCTTTTTCTCACTTAGAACTAATTTGATTGCTGCCTCAGCACGCTCTGGATCTGTAAAGTAATTTTTGAAAGGTGCGCCAATCAATTCATCCCGGGTGCAGCCCGTGAGTGCTTCCATTTGTTTATTACCGTCGGTGATAATCCCAGATGGATCAGTTGTAATGAGTGCATCAATATTAGATTCGATAAGGGAGCGGGTATAAAACTGTTGGTCTCTTAGGCGCTGATCAAGTTTTTTCTGCTCAGCCTCTACTTGTTTGCGAGCGGTGTTATCAGTGCCGATCAAGAGGTATCCAATAATCACCTTCTCAGCATCTCGAAGTGCTGTGACCGACACCACTGCAGGAAAACGGCTTCCGTCCTTTCGGATATAGGTCAGCTCATATATATCCTCAATACCCCTTGATGCCTTGAACACGAGAGCCTCAAAACCCGGTGCAATTTGTGTACCCAGTTCTTGGCTTAGGGCTTTGGCCCTGGTAATCACTTCTTGGGGGTCAGAGATTTCGGCTGGGGTAATGCTGTTCATGACCTCGGCTGCCGTGTACCCAAGCATTCGCTCTGCGCCGACGTTAAAAATTTGAATGACCCCCTTAGCATCGGTTGCGATGCTTGAGAAGTTGGCGCTGTTGAAAATAGCACTTTGTAGAGCTCCTGCCTTCAGTAGAGCTTCCTCGGCTTGTTTGCGCGCAGTATTGTCAGTTCCAATGAGCAGATATCCAATGATGATCTTATCGGCGTCTCGAAGCGCTGTAACAGACACCACTGCGGGGAAGCGACTACCGTCCTTGCGGATATAGGTTAGCTCATAAATATCCTCAATTCCCCTTGAGGCTTTAAATACCAGAGCCTCAAACCCTGGTGCAATAGGAGTCCCGAGTTCTTGGCTGAGCGCTATTGCCCTTGCAATGACTTCCTGGGGGTCTGAGATTTCGGCCGGGGTGATGCTATTGGTAACCTCTGCTGCGGTGTAACCGAGCATCCGCTCTGCGCCGACGTTAAAGATTTGAATAACACCTTTAGCATCAGTTGCGATGCTTGAGAAGTTGGCGCTGTTAAAGATCGCACTTTGTAACGCACCCGCTTTTAAGAGTGCCTCCTCAGCTTGTTTGCGTGCGGTGTTGTCGGTTCCGATGAGCAGATAACCAATGATCACTTTCTCCGCGTCTCTGAGCGCTGTAACGGACACCACAGCCGGGAAACGGCTTCCGTCCTTACGGATGTAGGTCAGCTCGTAAATATCCTCAATACCGCGGGACGCCTTGAACACCAATGCTTCAAAGCCTGGCGCAATGGAAGTGCCTAACTCTTGACTGAGCGCCTTAGCCCTTGCGATCACTTCCTGCGAATCTGAGATCTCGGCGGGCGTAATGCTATTGGTGACTTCGGCTGCGGTATAACCAAGCATGCGCTCTGCACCGACGTTAAAAATTTGGATGACACCCTTAGCGTCGGTTGCAATGCTAGAGAAGTTGGCGCTGTTGAATATGGCGCTTTGTAGCGCACCCGCTTTTAAGAGAGCCTCCTCAGCTTGTTTACGAGCACTATTATCAGTTCCTATTAGTAAGTAACCAATAATCGTACCGTGATCGTGTATGTCACGCAAAGCGGTGACTGAAACCACCGCTGGAAATCTACTCCCATCCTTGCGAATGTAGGTCAGCTCATAAATATCCTCAATACCTCTAGATGCTTTAAAGACAAGTGCCTCGAATCCCGGAGCAATCGTAGTTCCGAGCTCTTCACTTAACGCTTTTGCTCGTGCGATGACTTCTTGGGGATCAGAAATCTCTGCCGGTGTAATCTTATTAAGTACCTCGGACGCCGTATATCCCAACATACGCTCGGCGCCGATATTAAAAATTTGAATCACTCCTTTTTCATCTGTTGCAATGCTTGAAAAATTAGCACTGTTTAGAATTGCATTTTGCAGAGCTCCGGCTTTGAGTACAGCTTCCTCACGTCGAACTTCAGTAACAATCTCCTTTGCCCCTATTTCGTCATGGAGTATTATTTTTTGGACCTTGTGGTTCATGGATGTGTCGTCTGCCTCGGTTAGATGAATGAGTGCTCACCTAATGTTTAATTGAATCATTAAGTCCGCAGCCAATGAATTGGCGGCGGATTGACTTAAAGCTATCCCGAAATATCGAGACTTAGACAGTCTTTAAAACCTTGTGGATATCGGACTTTGCGTCACCTACGGATGATTGAACTCGGCCAACATTTTTTTGAACATTTCCTTTTACCTCAAGTTCTTTGTTCCCAATAATCTTTCCTGCAACCTCCTTTACTGTTCCGATTGCTTTTTGGGCGTTGCCCTTAACTTGATCTTTATTGATGCTCATGGGGTACTCCTGAAGAGGTTAATCGACTTAGTGTCGAGATGCGTCAAATGCCGCACACCCGAACCATAGTTGATCAACTTATCTAGGTCTGTACGTTGTCATACCCATTTAGAAGCAGAACTAAATACAAATAAGAATATACGAATTAAAGTGTAATTAAGACCTGCATTAAAGAAAGGCGGAGCTGAATTTTTTTAATCAAGCCAGATTTATCCTATTAGCATAGTAACTGGATAAATGTAAATGCTTGAATTTATAATATTGGGCCACTCAATCCTAAAATTTTGCAGTGCAAGTCATCTCCTGATTTCCACGAAGGAACTTTTGAACGGACTCAGTACCCGATTGAACCTTAGAGACTGCATCCTCCATACTTGCAATATTTGTAACGGGTGTTTTGTTGAATTCAATTAAAATGTCGTTGTATCTAAGTCCACATTTTTTGGCCGGCGAATCATCTACAACAGAGATCGCGAGTACGCCTTTATCTCTCCCTATTTGAATGGCTAATTCAGGGGGGATGGCAATGTAGTTCAAGCCAAAATTGAGCGGATTTGTTTTAAGTTTAATAGCTTTTATCGATTCCGCCAAATTGGAGATATCTCGGTCCGTTAAATCTTTTTCGTAAACACCTGATCGACCAGCGACTTTAATGGAGATATTTTTTGCGTCAACCATTTTGTCAATGATAAAAGTGGGTATCTTAAAGCTGTTACTTTCATGAACACTATTGGGTGTTATCACTTGTCGTTTTGGATCTGGATCGCTTGCAATGTTAATGATTTGACCATCAACACTCAGACCTAATTCGTTGATTAAGTACCATCCCTCTAAGTGAAGTTCAGTATCCAGATACCAAGTTTTTGAAGTGTCATTTTCAATGTACTTAACTTTTATCCAACCAGTTCCAACATTGAAATATTCGGTTGTTCTGATTTTTATATTGTCTGAAGAATACACAACTGTATTCAAATCCGATTTATTATTTTCAGATTTATAAATTTTAAATTTATCATCGGCAATAGATGGTATGGCAGCAAGTGCCGCAATGAATACACTGGTTCTAAAAAAAAATTTTAAGCACTGCATACAACTCCAATTAGGTTTCATTGTTTAGGGGGCTGGTTTATGACTTAATACAAAGCATAAAGTTGACGATGAAATAGTAACCTAACAATTTTGGAAGTTGTATGTTAATTTGAATATTACTTGATTTATATCAATTCTTGAGTTGAGAGGGGATCCGCGGGTTATTTATTTAGACCCCCCCTTTGTTGGTTTCGGTTTTGGTTATGATCTTGGGTCTGACTTATATATTAAATCTAAAAACAGCAGCGCTATTTTTTATTCAAATTTTTAAACACTGATGTGTTTTTTTATAAGCTCACAACACTCAATTGCATCTGTTGTATCAGTCCGAAGATGAATATCGGGATTTTTAGGAATCTCGTACGGACTTGTAATGCCAGTCATATTTTTGATTAATCCATTTTCCTGTAGAGTGTATAACCCCTTAACATCCCGGGTTGCACATCTTTTTAATGATGTGTCAACATATACTTCAATAAATTGTCCAGGCTGGAATAGTGCTCTAGCTTTGTGTCTATCTTCTGAAAAAGGAGAAATCAAGGCAACGATTACTAAGATTTCTAAATCAACCAATATTTTTGCAACTTCTGCAACCCTCCTAGCATTTTCATGTCTATCGCTTCTCGTAAATCCTAAATCTTTATTGAGACCAAGTCGGATTTGATCTCCGTCCAACACGCAAGTTAATTGTCCTTTATCTTTATATTGAGCAGCCAATAAGTTGGCAATAGTCGTTTTTCCAGATCCTGATAGACCGGTTAACCATATACATTTGCTCATAGCCTGTGGTAGTTGAATGTTCTATAGTCGTCTGCGTAAAAGTCCTCAACCAATGCTAAAGTACGGTCATTAAATTTCAATTCTGTTTGGTATTCCGATACATTATTCTTTGGAATTACTAACTTAACTTTTGTTCCATATCCTAGAGTTTGAAAGACTTTTTCAATAATTGTTTCTAGACCTTCTTCATATTTGAATACGCCTTTGATGAGCGGACCCACAAATTCATTTTGAGGTCTAATATGGTTTGCTAAGTAATAATGATTGCCCTTGTATTTGCTCAACACATACGGTACCCATTGATCAAATGTAATTCCCAAGTTGTTTAATGAGGTATATTTCCTCGACCAGTGAAAATCAGACCAGCACCTTAGCATAGGGTGCCTAACAATTGCAAAGCTGTAGTCAAAGGATGAGATATTGAGAATCTGATCTAAAATTTCATAATGATAATGCTGTGGAGGGCATTTCATAGTAGGACGAACTGTTTCATTTTCTGTTCCGAAATGCTGGGTAAAACCCATCGATCTGAAAAATGAATTAAGTGCTGTCCCGCCTGTTTTAGGGATATGGACGCCTAAAATATTTATCGCTTGATGGTTCACTTTTATGCTGTAGACGGGCATATTATTTATTCAATGATGAATTTTTGATGTCAAAGAAATAGATCTTGCGTTAAATCGCTATTGCTATTTCTTATGTTAAATTTGATTTGTATTTTGATGACGAACGCTATGTAAAGAAATACATATTTACAATGTCGTTAGTAGCTTTGTGTTCGTGTAAGCTGGCTCTCCTATCTGAATTCAATCTTGCTGTATTTTTTTGGCAAGGAGAAGCTTCCAATCCATCTCCCCAAATCAGGTCGATTGAAGATTGCGTTTTCTTTTGAAGTTACACTCTAAAGAAAGTGTTCGATTTTATTTGTTTACAGATCTGCTTGATAAATAGCCTGTCTGCACCGAAACACATTCTTATAGGGCTTAACTATTGAGCTCTTTTTTGCGCCTATCGATGCTTTCATCGGTAAAATCACCGACGGATTTATATTGTTTTTAGTGTCTAATATCCATTAAGTATTCACACCACTTCTAATTATTAATTTCCTTAAATATGGATTTCTCCTTACCCCCTCACTTAACCGAATTACAAACCAAGGTCCGCTCCTTTATCCGGGAAAAAGTCATACCCTTTGAGTCTGACTCCAGGCAAGATTCCCACGGTCCTCACGAAAGTCTACGCAAAGATTTGATTGATATGGCTCGTGCAGAGGGCCTATTGACTCCACACGCCTCGAGAGAATTGGGCGGTCTTGGACTTAGTCACGTTGAGAAAGCTATTGTGTTTGTTGAAGCTGGTTACTCCACCCTAGGTCCAACAGCCATGAATATTCACGCTCCTGATGAGGGTAATATCCATCTAATGGAGGTCGTTGCCAATGAGGATCAAAAGAATCGGTGGTTAAAACCCCTGGTGCGCGGCGATATTCGGTCTTGTTTTGCGATGACCGAGCCTGCTCCTGGAGCCGGAGCAGATCCCTCTATGCTTAATACAACAGCTATTAAGGACGGGGATGACTACGTCATCAGCGGAACCAAATGGTTTATCACAGGGGCTACGGGAGCCTCTTTTGCCATTATCATGGCCAAACTCGAAGACGGATCGGCGACCATGTTTTTGTCGGACATGGATAGGCCAGGAATTAATGTGGTCAGGCAAATGGACGCCCTGGACTCTTGCTTTGCAGGTGGTCATGGGGTTGTAGAGTTCAAGGATTTGAGAATTCCGAGTCGAGATGTACTTGGTGAGGTTGGGAAGGGTTTTCGTTATGCCCAAATTCGCCTTGCACCTGCCCGCTTGACGCACTGCATGCGCTGGTTAGGTCAAGCGCAGCGCGCGCATGATATTGCCGTTGAATACGCAAGTACGCGCCAAGCCTTTGGCGTAGCACTAGGTACCCATGAGGGCGTGGGTTACATGCTGGCTGATAATGATATGGATCTGCATACTTCGAGGCTGCACATTTGGCACACAGCTTGGCTGCTCGACCAAGGCGAGAGAGGCAATTTCGAATCGAGCCGCGCTAAAACCGTATGTGCTGAGGCGGAGTGCCGCGTTGTGGATCGCTGCGTTCAAATACTGGGCGGACAAGGGGTGACTTCAGAGACAATAGTGATGAAGATATTCAAAGATATCCGCGCTTTTAGAATCTACGACGGGCCCAGTGAGGTTCACCGTTGGAGTATGGCCAAGAAGATTATTGCCCAACAACATTAAATTTTAATAACGTTTTATTTGCGCTTGTGTTGCGTTGTGTATAAGTGCAACTTAGGCGACTGGATTCCAACAAACTAACGAGCTAGCGCCTGTCATTGTATATACAGGCAGATCAGAAAAACACTATGTTTGCGCATTGTAGGATAGACCCAGAAGTGCACGAGCATATTGATAAGGGGATGTTCGAGAGGTTGGGTCTGCCCCATTGGATGATCACTTACTGTCAGGGATCGCTTTAATGGAGCCACCCAGGATCGCCTCTAATGGATCCACTTTAGCCCCTTAATTCTGTCTGTTTCGGCACCTGTATTTTGCCGTATTTTGGTCCTGTGTAAATGACTAAT
>CAIKNE010000126.1 GCA_903828695.1 uncultured Burkholderiales bacterium
CAGTCCAGCAACTTGCCCACTTGATAAGTACTGAAACTGAGTGGTTGAAAGCGCCAATAACTGCGAGGTTGTAAATGCATCTATGCTGGCGTTGGATAGAGCTTGAATTTGCAAGCTTGTCAACTGACTCATCGAAGCAGTTGAGAGAGCTTGTAGATTACTGGTCGTCAAAGCCTGCATTTGCACTGAGCTAAACGCAGCTAACTGGTACGCTGAGATACTTGCACTCTGAGTAGAAGTCACTGCCAATATCTCTGCAGTGCCCAAACCACTTATCGCTTGAGGTGATAGCGCTTGAAACTGATTGCTAGACAAAGCTTGTATGGACTGCTGCGTCAATCCGCTGGCTTGCTGCGAACTCAGCGTATTCAATTGTCCAGTCGAGAGTGTTTTAATTTGATTGGTCGACAAGGCAAAAATTTGTGACGAACTAAGAGCCGCAATTTGCGTTGTTGTCAGCGCATTTATGCCTGTAGTTGCTATTGCAGCGATTTGCCTACTACTGAGTGTAGAGATTTGCGCCGTTGATAATGCCGCAACACCACTTGTGCTCAATGATGCGATTTGAGTAGAACTTAGAGTTGTGACCTGTGGCAGCGTAAATGCCAAAATTTGAGCCGTCATCAAACCGTTAACTTGAGAGGATGTCAGAGCACTGACAAATGATGTCGACAGCGTCCTAATTTGATCCGTACTGATTTGATCAATCTGACTTGTAGTCAAAATCGACACCTCAGCAGAAGACAAGTTGGTTATAAATGCAGCGTTAATAGACATTTAAAGGACGCCAATCAGTGAAACTAGTGCCAGTAGCTGACTAGTTCGGGTTAAAAACAAAACACTACACATACCCATACGATACCCCCATCCAAGCAGTCCAAAAGTCAACACTCTCTTTGTTTATTCTTGAGTCAATGGGGAGATACAAACGGCATTCGATTTTCACAAATGAATTTATAGCCTCTTATTAATCGACCAAAAGCGTCAATTCTTTAGGGTATTTCATTTATATTTTTGAAAAAATACTCCAAATGAGTACATAAGTACTGAATAATCAAATAACCTTGAATGACTCTTCCTCATAAGCTCGGTTTTGCTCATATTTTTCACACTTAATTATTACAAAAGTACTGTTTTAATGGTTTTTATGAACTTTGGAAGCCAAGCGACAAAATTACATTCCAACGATTACCTTCTATTTTTATAATTAAGGAAAATATCCGTTATTTTGGGTTGTTTGCAAATGAATCAAATCCTAGACCTTGATATCACTAAAGTAGCAGTTCCGCTGCAATTACCGATTTTCTGCTGCGATTTAAAGTCATATGAGAATGAGCTTCAACTAGCAAAAGAAGCTGTCTATGAGCTTCAGATATCACACCCAGAATCAACTCCCTCAAATGTAAAAGCCACCTACTCCAGCTCCTATAAGAGTCACCTCCTCAACCCAAAGCTATTACCACTCACTGAGTTGGTGATGAAGATAGCAAAGAAGGTCTCTAAAGAAACTCTGAGTTGTGATCTTGACGCGGTAAATGTTGGCCTATTCATTGCAGATTGTTGGTGCGCTGTCTATGAAAAGTCGGATGAGACCATACCCCACAACCATTTTCCGTCAGACTTTTCTGCAGTTGTTTATTTGGAAGCAGAGCCACAAAGTGCGCCTATTATTTTTGCCAACTCGATTTTGGTAAAACCAATTCCTGGATCCCTGGTTTTATTTCCTGGAATTTTGAACCATCATGTCCCCCCAACAGAAGCTCGTCGCGTTGTTGTAGCAATGAACATATTTAAAGTGCCACGCGTTACAGGACCTTAATGAAGCCTTGCTTTTTTAAGTTTTAGTTCTCGACTTGCGTTAATTTAGCAACCGACAGTGCGAGCCATTTGATTCCATGCCTAGGAAAATTAACCTGCGCACGTGCATCCTCTCCGCTACCCTCAACAGAGATGACCTTGCCTTCTCCAAATTTAGAGTGAAATACGGGAACACCCACCTGAACCCACTGATTAGGGCCTTCCTTAGGGCGCTGAACAACGGGTTGCAATGGGGCGCTTGCATTAGCCCGTTTATAAGGACTAGAGTTTGAATAACTAGAACTCTTAGAGCCCCCAGAATCCCACGCTCCCCAAGTCGGCAAAGGTGCTGCGACCTTTGGCGGGGTCAAGGATTTAAGTGCGTGATCTGGTAATTCATCAATAAATCGAGAACGAATGTTGTACCTTGTCTGTCCATGCAACATTCGGGTTTGGGAATGACTTAAATACAAACGTCGTCTAGCGCGCGTGATAGCCACATACATCAAACGCCTCTCCTCCTCTAAACCGTTGTAGTCATTCATGGAGTTCTCATGAGGGAATAAACCCTCCTCGAGTCCAGTGATAAAAACACAGTCAAACTCTAAACCCTTAGCGGCATGAACCGTCATTAGCTGCACCGCCTCATGTCCAGCTTGCGCCTGGTTATCCCCCGCCTCAAGCGCAGCGTGAGTTAAAAACGCAATTAATGGGGATTGGGTCTCGCCCGTATCTTCGTTGGTAAATGTAAGTGCTGAGCTTGAGGGCGGGGCCTCTTCGTTAGAATTTTCTTGCGCGCTGGGTGTACTATTTTTTTGTGCCACAGCGATTGCGTCTCGACCAAACCCCTCTAGCATCACAAAACTCTGCGCTGCATTAACCAACTCGAGTAAGTTCTCTACTCGATCAGCTCCCTCGCGCTCCGTCTTGTAATGCTCAACCAGTTTGGATTGATCAAGCACCAACTCAACAATATCTTTTAGAGTGCAGTTAACAGCTTGTACTCCAATTTCGTTAATAAGCGTAATAAAAGCGGTTAAGTTAGTCCCAGCTTTACCGCTCATAAGTGGCACAGCCTCGTAAAGCGATAAACCCCTCTCTCTTGCAATGTCGGTTAATTGTTCTAAGGTTCTAGCCCCAATCCCTCTTGCAGGAAAGTTGACGACTCGCAAAAAACTGGTGTCATCGCTTGGGTTTTCTAACAACCTCAGATAAGCCAAAGCACTTTTAATTTCTGCTCGCTCAAAAAATCGCAATCCGCCGTAAACTCTGTAGGGGACCGCGTTATTGAATAGAGTTGTCTCAATGACCCGACTTTGTGCGTTACTACGGTACAAAATGGCAACTTCACTCTTGTTCCCAATACCGCTTTGACCGTCTCCATTTTGCCCGTCACGGAGCAATTGCTTAAGCTCCTCTACCAACCACTGAGCCTCCATCAGGTCAGTGGCTGTCTCTATGAGTCTCACCGGCTCACCGGCACCTTGATCGGTGTGTAAGTTCTTGCCGAGCCTAGTTTTGTTATGACTAATTAAGTGGTTAGCTGTATCTAAGATATTGCTGTGCGAGCGGTAATTTTGTTCTAACTTAATATGATGCTTAACTTTAAATTGATCCACAAAATCGGCCATGTTTCCGACCCTGGCACCCCTAAAAGCATAGATGCTTTGATCATCATCTCCAACAGCAAACATACTTGAGCTCGGTCCACACAGCAATTTAAGCCACGCATATTGCAATTTATTGGTATCTTGGAACTCATCAATCAACAAATGTTTAAAGCGGGTTTGATAATGGACTCTAAGGGGTTCGTTATCCCTCAATAACTCATAGGAGCGCAACATCAATTCTGCAAAATCTACAACACCCTCTTTTTGACACTGCGCTTCGTAGAGTTGATAAAGCTCTACCAATTTACGCGTGTCTGAGTCTTTAACAATGATTTGCTCGGGCCTAAGACCCTCTTCCTTTGAGCCTGCAATGAACCACATGGTTTGCTTAGCCGGGTAACGCTCATCATCTACTTTAAATTCTTTATAAAGCCGTTTGATGCACGAGAGTTGATCCTGGGTATCAAGAATTTGAAAAGCCTGGGGCAAATTAGCAAGTTTCCAGTGCGCTCGCAAAAATCTATTACACAAACCGTGAAAGGTTCCAATCCACATTCCTTTTGCATGAATGGGCAACATGGTCGAGAGTCTGGTTAGCATCTCTTTCGCTGCTTTATTCGTAAAGGTCACGCCCAAAATTCCGCCTGGTGAGACCTGACCCGTCTGAAGTAGCCATGCAATACGTGTCGTTAAGACTCTCGTTTTACCCGATCCTGCTCCAGCTAAGATGAGTGCGTGCTCACATGGCAACTCTACCGCAGCTCGCTGCTCCGCATTGAGTCCACGAGTGAGGCCAGAACCGGCATGAAATATGTCCGAATTTTCTCCCTCTATATCGTTGTGGCTGTGCGTTGAACCCAAATCGTCTGTGTGTATTTCTTGCATTCTTCAATTGTAGGTTTAACTAGGTGATTTACCGCAGATATTCGCAAAGACTTTGAAGCACATCTGATATAGCAGTAGAATCAGAAACCGGGCCCAAGTATTCAGCGTCCGGTTTACTCAAATCTGACCGACCAAGCGCCCCCTTCGTATTTTTAACCTGTTTTGGAGCTTGGCGCATGGAAATATTCGATTACGAAAATATACTTCTTCTTCCCCGTAAATGCAGAGTTGAGAGCCGCTCACAGTGCGACTCCTCAGTATCCCTAGGTGGTCATACCTTTAAAATTCCAGTTGTACCGGCCAATATGAAAACCGTGGTTGACGAGTCCATTTGTGAATGGCTTGCTGAAAATGGCTATTTCTATGTCATGCATAGATTTGATTTAGATTGCGTGAAATTCGTTAAGTCCATGAAAAGCAAAAATCTTTTCGCCTCCATCTCCCTTGGCGTGAAAGATGCTGACTACAAGCTAGTCGATCAACTTGTCGCACTCGGGCTTAGTCCAGAATTTATAACGATTGATATTGCACACGGTCACTCAGATACAGTGCAAAAAATGATTGTTTATCTCAAAGCAAAGCTGCCCAAATCCTTCATCATTGCTGGCAATGTAGGCACCCCTGAGGCCGTGATCGACCTGGAAAACTGGGGTGCGGACGCAACCAAGGTCGGGATTGGTCCCGGCAAAGTCTGCATTACTAAAATCAAAACCGGTTTCGGCACAGGCGGTTGGCAGCTCTCAGCGCTCAAGTGGTGTGCGCGCGTTGCAACCAAGCCCATCATTGCTGACGGCGGTATACGTGAGCACGGAGACATTGCCAAAAGCATTCGTTTTGGTGCCACCATGATCATGATTGGCTCTATGCTTGCTGGTCATGAGGAGAGCCCGGGACAAACCGTTGAAGTTGACGGCAAAAGGTACAAAGAGTACTACGGGAGCGCGAGCGACTTTAACAAGGGCGAATACAAACACGTCGAAGGCAAGCGTATCCTAGAGCCCATTAAAGGACACCTCAAAGATACACTTCGTGAAATGCAAGAGGATATACAAAGCTCCATCTCCTATGCAGGTGGATTGAAGCTGATGGATATAAGACGTGTTAACTACGTAACTTTGGGCGGAGACAATGCTGGCGAGCACCTTTTGATGTAATTCTTAGTGAATTCACCGCACATAAAAAAGGGCCATCGCAATTTGCTTTGGCCCTTTTTTTATGGGGTATGGTCTTTAAGGCAACCACCCCATCAAAATCAAGATGCTACGTGATCGGCAACATCCTTGTAATGATCAATTTGGTCAAAGTTCAAGTACTTGTAAATTGAAGTTTCATTTGCGTTGAGCACACCCGTATCTGTTAGATACTCCGCCTTCGTTGGGATTCTTCCCAGCTTAGATGCGACAGCGGATAACTCCGCAGAGCCCAGGTATACGTTGGTATTCTTACCCAAACGGTTGGGGAAGTTACGGGTGCTGGTTGACATCACTGTTGCACCTTCCTTAACCTGCGCTTGATTACCCATACACAGCGAGCAGCCCGGCATCTCCATACGAGCGCCTGCAGCACCAAAGACACCGTAATGCCCCTCTAGCGTAAGTTGCTCAGCGTCCATTTTGGTTGGTGGAGCCATCCAAAGTTTGACTGGGATGTCTCGCTTGCCCTCAAGAAGTTTAGAGGCCGCACGGAAATGTCCAATGTTGGTCATACAAGAACCGATGAATACTTCATCAATTTTTTGGCCCGCAACATCTGATAATGTTTTAGCATCATCTGGGTCATTTGGACAGCAAACAATTGGCTCAGTTATCTCAGCCAAGTCAATCTCAATAACGGCCGTATATTGGGCGTCTTTGTCCGCCTGCAATAGATCCGGCTTTTTAAGCCAAGCTTCCATTGCTTGGATACGACGAGTGATAGTTCTTGCATCACTATACCCTTGGGCGATCATATTCTTGAGTAAAACAATATTACTGTGAATATATTCAATGATGGGTTCTTTGTTCAAATGCACTGTACAACCAGCTGCAGAGCGCTCTGCAGAGGCATCAGACAATTCAAACGCTTGTTCAACCTTAAGGTCTGAGAGGCCTTCGATTTCAAGAATTCGGCCAGAGAAAATATTTTTCTTACCCTTTTTCTCAACCGTCAAAAGCCCTTGCTTGATTGCATACAAAGGGATTGCGTGGACCAAGTCCCTGAGCGTTACGCCGGGTTGCATTTTGCCCTTGAACCTGACTAAAACAGACTCGGGCATATCTAGGGGCATCACACCCGTTGCAGCTGCAAAGGCAACCAGACCTGAGCCGGCGGGAAAGCTGATGCCGATTGGGAAACGCGTATGACTGTCTCCCCCGGTTCCAACTGTGTCTGGCAAGAGCATCCTGTTGAGCCACGAGTGGATAATGCCGTCACCGGGTTTCAGGGAAATGCCACCGCGTGTACTGATGAAATCAGGCAACTCATGGTGCATTTTCACATCAACTGGTTTAGGGTAAGCTGCAGTGTGGCAGAAAGACTGCATAACCAAATCTGAGGAGAAACCCAGGCAGGCCAAGTCTTTTAACTCATCACGCGTCATCGGACCCGTCGTATCTTGTGAACCAACAGAAGTCATGCGCGGCTCACAATAAGTGCCTGGCAACACGCCTTTGCCCTCAGGTAGTCCACAGGCTCTACCCACCATTTTTTGAGCAAGTGTGAATCCATGAGTTGTTTGAGCAGGTACTTTAGGCAATCTAAACAAAGTTGACGCTGGGAGTCCGAGCGCTTCGCGTGCTTTAGCTGTCAGTCCCCGCCCGATGATTAAAGGTATACGTCCACCCGCACGAACCTCATCAAACAAGACTTCACTCTTTACCTCAAACTCAGCAATCACTTTGCCGCCTTTGAGCGCTTTACCTTCATAAGGTCTGAGCTCAATTTCATCACCCATATTCATCTGACTTACATCAAGCTCAATTGGGAGTGCGCCTGCGTCTTCCATTGTGTTGTAGAAAATAGGTGCGATTTTGTTACCTAAACAAACTCCGCCAAAGCGTTTATTGGGCACGAATGGAATGTCTTCGCCGGTAAACCAAAGTACGCTATTGGTTGCTGACTTACGTGAGGAACCCGTTCCGACAACATCACCTACGTACGCAACCAAATTGCCCTTAGCACGAAGATCTTCAATAAACTTCACAGGACCTCTCTTGCCGTCCTCTTCTGGGGTGATGCCGTCACGTTTGTTTTTCAACATTGCGAGCGCATGCAATGGAATATCAGGTCTACTCCATGCGTCAGGTGCTGGTGACAGATCATCCGTATTGGTCTCGCCCGTTACTTTGAGAACTGTTAACTTGATACTCTTTGCAAGCTCTGGACGGGAGGTAAACCACTCAGCATCGGCCCAACTCTGAAGTACATTTTTTGCGTGCTGGTTACCCTTGTCTGCCTTTTCTTTAACGTCATGAAATTGATCAAACATCAAAAGTGTCTTCTTCAGACCATCGGCTGCAACTGCTCCTAACTCTTTATCGTCCAACAAATCGATTAGAGGCGTGAGGTTGTATCCACCAAGCATGGTGCTCAAGAGTTCAGTTGCTTTCGCCTTAGAAATCAATGCACAGGGTATAGTTCCCTTGGCTACGGCGGCTAAAAATGAAGCCTTAACTTTTGCCGCGTCATCAACGCCTGCTGGAACTCTATGCGTAATAAGGTCAACTAATGTCGCCTCTTCGCCCTTAGGAGGCGCCTTGAGCAACTCAATTAGCTCTGCGGTTTGTTGAGCCGTTAAAGGCAGTGGTGGAATTCCTAACGCAGCGCGCTCTTTTAAATGATCACGATAAGCCGACAACATAAAACTTCTCCTAACTAATTACAAAAAATAAAACCAGTTCTTTTATGACTCAAAAACTCATTTACGAGCAAAAGCCGGTTCGGGCTCAAGTATGTTGATGGGAGGCGCCAACTTCATCGCCTCTGACACAGCAAACTGACCGGGGCTTTTGCATTCGTCCGCCTGTCGGCGTCCTAGTTTTGTATTCATGAGCATTGATTTGTTGGATAACTGAATCCACACAGCACCGTTTAGCTCATCCTCCAAGCGTATCGCGCCTGTTGAGGTTTTAACGGGCGTTAAATGATAACGCTCGTTTTTATATTCCAAATAAAAATGAGTGGGAGACTTTGGATCAGCTTCAAGCTTTACCCATTGACCTAACTCACAGGGCAATTTACCGACATGCACTTGCTCCGCTATTGCAGCTATGGTTGCTATGTCTGAGGGGAATTGCGGAGCGTTAATCGCCCTATCTTTTTCCGACTGCCCATGAGCAGAAAAAGCAAACACCATCATCATTAAAGCAGCTAACTTGTTCATATATGGCTTCACTTTTTCTACTCCTATTTTGAGTTAGTGATTCTCTTGGAATAAGCGTTGTATTTCATTAGGCAATACCCGCCCAGTAGAGTGTGCCTTTTCTAACACGTTCCAAAAAAATCTGTAGCTTGCCCTATCGTGCAATTGTTTGTCAAAAGAGATGGGAGCCCAGTCAGCTTCTTGCGCCTGCAAAATTATCGCAGCGGCTCGCTCTACATCCTCCGCTTTAGGAGCAAAGGCTTCAATAATAGGTCGTATTTGGTCCGGATGAATACTCCACATCCGCGTAAATCCAAGCTCCTGGCTTGCTTTTCGGGCGGCGTGACTTAACGCCTGTGTATTTTTATACTCCGTCACAACACAATGTGATGGCACTTTACCATTGGCGTGACATGCCTCTGCGATTTCGAGCTTAGCCCTAAGCACCAATGGATGAGTAAATTGCCCCTCAATATCCATAGCACTGGCCGGAATAGCGCCTGAATGCGTGGACACAAAGTCCATCACGCCAAAACTGATGGAATGTACTCTTGGGTGAGCAGCCATTTCAAACACATTTGCGATTCCCTTGGGGGACTCGACCAAAATATGAATAGGGGTATGCGCTCCTCCAGCCTCGTTGACATGGTGCAAGGCCTGAGTGAGTTCCTCATAGGTGTCGACTTTAGGGAGCATCAAGTGGGTGATCTTGCGTCCCGCTGTTTTGAGAATGATTGCAACGTCTTGCTCAAAACTTGGGTGGTGTATCGGATGTACACGCACACCAATTCTTGCATTGGGTTTGGCGGCGTGAATCATTTCAGTCACCATTTGAGCGTGCTCAAGCTCGCCGCCCACAGGGGCACCGTCCTCGCAGTCTAGAGTGACATCAAAGACGCACACCCCAAACTCTTGCGTCAACTCCTCTTGAAGTTGGACGCTCTTTTTCATTCGAGCCTCCACCCCACAATAGTGATCACAAACCGGCAACTTAATTTGACCGGCCTGTGCGGGCTCTAATATGTCCCTGGGGTGGTGGTGGCTCATCATTAATTACAGTAAGTGAGCGACACCTGCTTGCTCGTCTTGAAGTTCTTTTAAGGTTTTGTTGATGCAAGTCTGACTAAATTCGTCGATCGCCAAACCTTCAATGACTTTATAAACACCAGCTTCACAGGTGACTGGGAACCCAAACATGGTGTCCTTAGGAATGCCGTACCAACCATCGGACGGGATACCCATGGTTACCCACTTACCGTTAGTGCCCAATGCCCAGTCACGCATGTGATCGATTGCTGCATTAGCAGCTGATGCAGCTGAGGACAGTCCACGAGCTTCAATGATCGCTGCTCCTCTTTTACCCACAGTTGGCAGGAATGTGTTGGCGTTCCAGTCTTGATCATTGATCATGTCTTTGACTGATTTCCCGCCGATAGTAGCAAATCTGTAATCAGCGTACATGGTTGGGGAATGATTGCCCCAAACGCATAATTTTTCAATGTCAGCGACGGCTTTGCCTGTTTTTGCAGCAATTTGGCTGGCTGCACGGTTGTGGTCTAAACGCAGCATTGCTGTGAAATTTTTGCGGTTCAAATCAGGGGCGCTCTTCATAGCAATGTATGAATTTGTATTTGCAGGATTACCAACGACCAAAACCTTTACATCACGGCTAGCGGATGCATTCAAGGCTTTGCCTTGCGCGGTAAATATTTGTGCATTAGCGGCCAACAAGTCTGCACGCTCCATGCCTGGACCTCTAGGTCTTGCCCCCACTAATAACGCGTAATCTGTATCTTTAAATCCATGAACTGGATCTGAATGCGCTTCCATACCTGCCAGAAGAGGAAAAGCACAATCTTCAAGTTCCATCATCACGCCCTTGAGGGCTTTTTGAGCTTTTTCGTCAGGAATCTCTAACATTTGAAGAATCACAGGCTGATCTTTTCCAAGCATTTCGCCAGAAGCAATACGGAACAACAATGCGTAACCAATTTGACCAGCAGCCCCAGTAATCGCGACGCGAA
Source organism: uncultured Burkholderiales bacterium (assembly GCA_903828695.1). Lineage (GTDB taxonomy): Bacteria > Pseudomonadota > Gammaproteobacteria > Burkholderiales > Burkholderiaceae_C > Limnohabitans. Next base: position 10,656 of record CAIKNE010000126.1, read on the forward strand.
CAGGTTTTTTACTCATGCGAAACTCCAAAAAATAAAAAAATGAAATTAAAAAGCAATTTAAGCAGTTTACTCTGGAAAACCCTTAAAATTCACTTCATCTTATGTCTTATAGAAGATATGATATCCCCAAGTATGTCTTTTACTCAACCCTAAACCAAGCACCCAATTGTTCCTTTATGTCTGCGCAAATTAAAACCAGGACACAAGCAATTAATACAAAGGTTATATCTGCAGATGTAAAATTAAATATTAAGAACTCTATTTTAAATAAAATCGAGACTATCAAAAGCTCTGCAAATCTCCCTGCGTTTAGCCCTCTATACCAGCAGATTAAAGAATTGTTGCTACAGAGCCTGCAAGAAGGTGAGTGGCAACCTGGGGAGGTTATTCCCAGTGAAATGGATTTGGCAGAGCGTTTTCAAGTCAGCCAAGGGACGGTCCGCAAGGCAATCGACGAATTAGCCGGGGAGAACATCCTAATTAGGCGCCAAGGGGTCGGAACATTTGTGGCAACTCACCTTGAAGAACGCGTCCAGTACAGATTTCTAAAACTGATGCCCGACTCGGAGGACCCTTTAAATAAAGCCTCCGCCGATAGAAGAATCATTGCCTGTAAGCAAACCTTCGCCAGCGCAGAGGTGGCAAAAGCTCTGGGCATTACAAAAAATGATGCTGTATTGTCCTTAAGAAGAGTTTTGGCTTTTTCGGGCATTGCAACCATTTTGGAAGACATTTGGCTGCCTGGGCATTCCTTTGCGGGTCTCACCGCAGAACGCTTAAGGGACTATCATGGCCCTATGTATGCCTTCTTTGAGAGTGCTTTTGGTGTAAAGATGGTAAATGCGCAAGAGCGTATCAAAGCCCTTTTACCAGACCCCATCCAAGCCAATCTTCTTGAAATTTCGACCCAAACTCCCGTTTTAAGTGTTGAGCGCACGGCCTTCACATATAACAACACCCCCATGGAATTTAGGCAAGGTCTTTACCTCACCTTGGATTGCCACTACAGAAACGAACTAAACTAATTAGGTTTAATTCAAAAATACCGAACATTCTTTATTGCATTGCAATAAAATCATCTCGTTTAGACTTAATGCCTTCAGATCAATCCAAAATCCAAAAAGCGCAACAAACCAGAAAGAGTCACTCATGAGCGAATTACACCCCCATAAAAAAGAATTTCGCAATATCAATGCTTTTGTTGATTTGCCCAACTATAGACTTCCCCCAGCTGGGTGGGTCTCTATTTTGCACAGAGTAAGCGGAGCTTTCATGTTCCTATTACTACCCCTTATCATTTGGATGTTTGATACCTCAGTTTCCTCTGAAATTTCCTTCCTAAAGTTCAAGTCAGCATTTACAAGCGGACTTTGGATTTTTCCAGGCTTTTTGATTCAGCTCCTATCTCTGGGTTTGATTTGGGCCTTTTTGCATCACCTGATTGCAGGACTGCGCCACTTGTACATGGATGCAACCCACTCCGTGACAAAGGAATTTGGCAGATCTTCTGCGATTTTTGTTTTAACCCTCAGCATCGGGCTAACGCTTGTGCTTGGGGCTAAGTTATTTGGTCTTTACTAATAGGAGTACTACAAATGTCCGTCAATTTTGGTTCTAAACGGATTGTGGTTGGAGCTCATTACGGTTTACGCGATTGGCTGGCCCAGCGCGTTACTGCAGCTTTAATTGCTCTTCTAACAGCTTTAATTTTGGTTCAAGTTATTTTCACTAGCGGTGAAATAGGCTACGACAAATGGGCTTCTATTTTTAGTGCTCAGTGGATGAAGTCCTTAACGTTTGCAACGATATTGGCCTTGATCTATCACGTATGGGTCGGAATGAGAGATATTTGGATGGACTATATCAAGCCAACCGGACTTAGACTTGTTCTGCAAATTTTTACTATTGTGTGGTTGCTCGCCTGCGCTGGCTGGGCTATCCAAGTTCTTTGGAGACTTTGAAAATGACGAAATCCTCAACGATACCCCGCCGCCGCTTTGACGTCGTGATTGTGGGTGCGGGTGGCTCTGGAATGAGAGCATCACTACAACTCTCACGCGCCGGCCTTAACGTCGCTGTCCTATCTAAAGTATTTCCAACACGCTCCCACACCGTAGCGGCTCAGGGCGGCATTGGCGCGTCTTTGGGAAATATGTCAGAAGACAATTGGCATTACCATTTTTATGACACCATCAAAGGCTCAGATTGGTTGGGAGACCAAGACGCGATTGAATTTATGTGTCGCGAAGCGCCAAAGGTGGTCTACGAGTTAGAGCACATGGGTATGCCTTTTGACAGAAACCCTGATGGCACTATATACCAAAGACCTTTTGGTGGACACACAGCCAACTACGGTGAGAAAGCGGTTCAAAGAGCCTGTGCAGCTGCGGACCGAACTGGTCACGCAATGCTTCATACGCTTTATCAACAAAACGTCGAATCTAAAACCAACTTCTTTGTCGAGTGGATGGCCCTTGATCTGATCCGTGATGCCGAGGGCGATGTGGTCGGAGTCACGGCCCTTGAGATGGAGACCGGAGAGGTATTTATTCTTGAGGCCAAAACGGTCCTATTGGCGACCGGCGGGGCTGGACGCATCTTTGCTGCGTCAACGAATGCATTCATCAATACAGGCGACGGAATGGGAATGGCTGCACGAGCAGGCATACCACTGGAGGACATGGAGTTTTGGCAATTCCACCCAACTGGCGTGCACGGCGCAGGTGTACTGCTCACAGAAGGTTGCCGCGGAGAAGGCGCCATTTTACTTAACAGCAACGGTGAACGTTTCATGGAGCGCTACGCTCCTACGCTCAAAGACTTGGCACCACGTGATTTCGTTTCTCGCTCCATGGATCAAGAAATTAAAGAAGGCCGGGGTTGTGGCCCTAACAAAGACCACGTGCTCTTAAAGCTTGATCACCTGGGTGCTGAAACTATTCACAAACGCTTACCCTCTGTCTATGAAATCGGCGTTAATTTTGCCAACGTCGATATCACTAAAGAGCCTATCCCAGTTGTTCCAACCATCCATTACCAAATGGGCGGTATTCCTACAAATGTGCATGGACAAGTCGTTATACCCAAAGGCGGTGAGTTCAATGCTGTGGTCGGTGGCTTATACGCAGTTGGTGAATGCTCTTGTGTGAGCGTACACGGAGCAAACAGACTCGGCACCAACTCCTTGTTGGATTTATTGGTGTTTGGCCGTGCAGCAGGTAATCACATCGTAGAAACTGCACTAAAAACCAAATCACACAAACCGCTTCCAGCTGATGCAGCAGATAAGACCCTAGCTCGCTTAGCTAGACTTGATAGCGCAAAAGACGGTGAGTACTCACAAGATGTGGCCAATGATCTGCGCGCAGCTATGCAATTGCACGCTGGCGTCTTCAGAACACAAGCCAGCATGGATGAAGGCGTTCGTAAGATTGCCGAATTGCGTGGGCGTGTAGCTCGCATTGGGCTAAAAGATACCTCCAAGGTATTTAACACAGCCCGAATCGAAGCACTTGAAGTTGATAACTTGATTGAGTGCGCTCAAGCCACCATGGAGTCAGCTGCAGCTCGTAAAGAGTGCAGAGGGGCTCATACAGTTGAGGACTATGAGCGCCCAGCGGATGACCCACAACACCCACTCGGACGCGATGATGAGAACTGGATGAAGCACACACTTTGGCATTCCAATGACAATAGCCTGAGCTACAAACCCGTTCAACTCAAGCCACTTACCGTAGACAGCGTTCCTCCAAAGGTCCGTACGTTCTAAATTCCTTATAAAAACCTATTTAGTCCAAATCACTCTGATTCGAACGGAGAACCCATATGCAAAAACGTACCTTCAAAATCTATCGCTACGATCCCGAGAAAGACGAGAAGCCTTACATGCAAACCATCGACATTGAGCTCGAAGGTAACGAGCGCATGCTCTTAGATGCTCTCATTAAACTCAAGGCCATTGATCCCTCGATTTCATACAGACGCTCTTGTAGGGAGGGAGTTTGCGGCTCAGACGCCATGAACATCAATGGTAAAAATGGATTGGCCTGTTTGACTAACCTGCTCACACTGCCACAAACGATTGTTTTAAAGCCATTACCTGGCCTGCCCGTTGTTCGCGATTTGATCGTGGACATGACTCAATTCTTTAAGCAGTACAACTCCATCAAGCCTTATTTGGTGAACGACACACTGCCACCAGAGAAAGAGCGCCTCCAATCTCCAGAGGAACGAGAGGAACTTAATGGGCTTTATGAGTGTATTTTGTGCGCAAGCTGTTCGACCAGCTGCCCCTCCTTTTGGTGGAACCCCGATAAGTTCGTAGGACCTGCTGGATTGCTCCAAGCTTACCGCTTCATTGCCGACTCCAGAGACCAGGCAACGGCCGAGCGCCTGGATAACTTGGAAGATCCTTACCGTCTGTTCAGATGTCACACCATCATGAACTGCGTTGACGTTTGCCCTAAGGGACTGAATCCAACAAAGGCTATCGGCAAAATTAAAGAATTAATGGTCAGCCGCGCTGTATAAAATCCTTCAGTTAAGCCAACCATATTTATGCAAGAGAGTATGCTCGATCATCCTAGCGACCCGGCTTTGGTCGGGCTAGGGGCGAGCGAAGCTCTTGGAGAAGCGGGACTCAACAGACTTCGTTGGCGCTGCAGACGGGGATTACTTGAAAATGATTTGTTCATTCAGAAGTTTTTTCAACGTCACGGTGACACACTGACAGTGGGTCAAGCAAGGGCAATGTATGAACTGATGCGCTTGACTGACAATGACCTTCTAGACATTTTGCTTGGACGAACCCACACTAGTATTGATAATTTAATTAATAACCGTAAAGAGTTAGATAACGAGACAAGCGTAGAGAGAGCAGAAAAACCGGAAATTCAAGAGGTCATTGAACTATTAAAAGGTTGAATGGGTTTCCCAGAATTAAGCACCAACGAAACAAGAGTAATAGGAAAAATTATGAAACTATCTGATAACAAGGCTACGATATCCTTTAGCAACGGCTCCCCCAGTTTTGAGATGCCCGTTTACCAAGGCGCAATAGGTCCTGACGTGATTGATATCCGTAAACTCTACGGACAAACAGGTATGTTCACCTATGACCCTGGATTCCTCTCAACCGCTTCTTGTCAGTCCGCCATCACCTATATTGACGGCGACAAAGGTGAATTGCTTTACCGCGGCTACCCCATTGAGCAACTTGCAACGTCTTGTGATTTCCTTGATACCTGCCACCTCCTCATGTACGGTGACTTGCCCAGCGTACAAAAGAAGAAGGACTTTACACACCTCGTAACGCACCACACTATGGTGCATGACCAAATGCAGTACTTTATGCGTGGCTTTAGAAGAGACGCTCATCCAATGGCTGTCCTGACTGGCCTGGTTGGTGGGCTTTCCGCTTTCTACCATGACAGCACTGACATCAACAATCCTGAGCACCGAGATATTGCTGCGATTAGATTGATTGCAAAGATGCCGACTCTAGTGGCTATGGCTTACAAATACAGTATTGGCCAACCCTACATGTATCCCCAAAACAATCTAAGTTATGCAGGAAACTTCCTACACATGATGTTTGGTACACCGTGCGAAGAATACAAAGTCAGCCCAATTCTTGAAAAAGCTTTAGACCGCATTTTCATCTTGCACGCTGATCACGAGCAAAACGCTTCCACTTCCACGGTCAGACTTTGCGGCTCATCGGGCACAAACCCTTTCGCAGCGATTGCTGCTGGCGTCGCTTGTCTTTGGGGGCCGGCACACGGCGGCGCGAATGAGGCGTGTCTGAACATGCTCGGCGAAATTCAAGCCAAAGGCGGCGTTGAGAAGGTTGGCGAATTTATTGCTCAAGTTAAGGACAAAAACTCCGGCGTCAAACTGATGGGCTTTGGTCACCGTGTTTATAAAAACTACGATCCACGCGCCAAACTCATGCAAGAAACATGTAACGAAGTACTACAAGAGTTGGGACTTGAGAACGATCCTCTCTTCAAGTTGGCCAAAGCACTCGAGAAAATCGCTTTAGAAGACGATTACTTCGTCTCACGAAAACTCTATCCCAACGTTGATTTTTACTCCGGTATCGTTCAAAGAGCTATTGGTATTCCAGTTAAGCTCTTCACAGGCATCTTCGCTATGGCCAGAACAGTCGGTTGGATCGCTCAACTCAACGAGATGATTGCAGACCCTGAGTACAAGATTGGCAGACCTCGCCAACTCTTTACTGGCTCTGTGCGCCGTGATGTTCCCCCTGTTAACAAACGTTAATCTGAACACACTGCAATTCAGGGGCTAATCCCCCTTATAGATCTCTCAAAGAGAAGGGCTCGCAGCATGTCTGTGTAGCCCTTTTTTGTATGCGCCGTTGGCCCACAAGGGACGCTCTTTTAACGCGAAAATCAAAATGAGTTGACCCAAAACTCCACTAGACATAATTTCATGAATTCCGACCCGAAATTGATCAAAGACTCCCAGGAGTTATCCCACTTAATCTGCAAAACTGAGGACAGTGGTTCCATCCCCTGCACTTGTAGTTTGCTGCGCTGCGAAGGTTGGGATACGATGAGCGATAGCATGTGGCCCCAAGATCAGTTGATCCAATTGGGAACACTTAGGGATTCTTGCGTTGATGAACCCACCTTTGAGGAGTTCCAACCCACCTCGCTTCGCGCAGATGATCCAAAGGCATTGATATCCATTGAGCACTTCCCCTACAACAGATGCGATGTTTTTGCCTGCACAAAATGCAACCAAGCTGTGATGCGCTACACCGAATACGGGGGCTACTACATTGATCACCGAGCAAGACGGGTCCGTGCAGAACAGATCATCAAGGGTGAGTAAACACTTTTTTGACCAATCTGAAAATTAAGCTGATACCGAGCCAATGCTAATTGAATACCGGGCTTTAGGTCCGTCTCGCACACCCACTCCAAGCAAATCCTTGGGCTACCCATCGAAGTTAAATTGGCGGCTACAAATACACCCCGTATTTTTAAAGGGACTTGCGCGCGCATATCGTTCAGTCATTGCTAAAATAGACCCCTTTTCTCAAAATATTTGAGAAACGGAATTTATTCCGCTCCTTTGGTTTTCCGCCTTCTTAGGAATCTTATACATATGGGACGCACTCTTTACGACAAAATTTGGGACGAACATGTCGTCCACTCAGAGGAAGACGGAACTGCGGTTCTGTACATTGACCGTCATTTGATTCACGAAGTAACAAGCCCCCAAGCCTACGAAGGACTCAGAGTTGCGGGGCGAAAATTTTGGCGCCTCTCCTCCGTCGTTGCAACCGCGGACCACAACACACCCACAACAGGGTGGGAACACGGATACGACGGAATCACGGACCCTATTAGTAAAGAACAAGTAACGACACTTGATAAAAATATCAGTGAATTCGGAGCAGCCGCCTATTTCCCCTTTCTCTCCAGGCGTCAAGGAATTATTCATGTCATCGGGCCAGAAAACGGGGCTACGCTCCCCGGCATGACCGTGGTCTGCGGAGACTCTCACACCTCCACGCACGGCGCTTTTGCTGCGCTTGCCCACGGGATTGGCACGAGCGAAGTTGAGCATGTGATGGCTACTCAAACATTGCTTGCCAAAAAAGCAAAGAATTTATTGATTCAAGTTGATGGGCAACTCCCCAAAGGTTGCACGGCCAAGGACATTGTTTTGGCTGTCATTGGCAAAATTGGTACCGCTGGCGGCACAGGCTACACAATTGAGTTCGCGGGCTCTGCGATCCGCGCGCTGAGCATGGAAGGACGCATGACGGTCTGCAATATGGCTATTGAAGCCGGCGCTCGCGCAGGCCTTGTTGCAGTAGACGAGAAAACTATCGAGTACGTCAAAGGACGCCCCCTTGCTCCTGAGGGCGTCGCTTGGGATCAAGCCGTAACTTACTGGAAGACACTGCACTCTGACCCAGGAGCTCACTTTGACAAGACCGTCACTCTAGATGCGAGCCTCATTCAGCCCCAAGTCACCTGGGGTACCTCACCCGAGATGGTCCTGTCAGTCAACGACAGCATTCCCGATCCAGACCGCGAACGCGATGACAATAAACGCGGAGCTATTGAGCGCGCCTTAATTTACATGGGATTGACGCCCGGTAAAAAAATCTCTGACATTACGATTGATAAAGTCTTTATCGGATCTTGCACGAATAGCCGAATTGAAGATATGCGAGAAGCCGCATATGTGATTAAAAAATTGGGTCAAAAGGTCTCACGCAATGTCAAACTTGCCATGATCGTTCCTGGTTCTGGACTTGTAAAGGAACAAGCAGAGAAGGAAGGTTTGGACAAAATTTTTAAAGCTGCAGGATTTGAGTGGCGTGAGCCTGGATGTTCGATGTGCTTGGCCATGAACGCTGACCGCCTTGAGCCAGGTGAGCGGTGTGCGTCCACGAGCAATCGAAACTTCGAGGGCCGCCAAGGCGCGGGAGGACGAACTCATTTGGTGAGCCCTGCCATGGCTGCGGCTGCGGCGATACATGGACACTTTGTTGATATTCGACAGTACGCTTGAGCGAATAAAACAAGAGCACGTCTAAATTTAAACACGGATTAAGAGATACGCACTATGCAAAAATTTACCGTACACAAAGGATTGGTCGCACCCATGGACCGTGAAAATGTCGATACTGACGCGATCATTCCAAAACAGTTTTTGAAGTCTATTCGCAAGACGGGTTTTGGTGTTAATTTATTTGATGAGTGGCGTTACTTAGATCCTGGCTATCCAGGCCAAGACCCCAATAGTCGTAAACCCAACCCAGACTTTGTTCTGAATCTGCCTCGCTACAAAGGAGCATCCATTTTGCTTGCTCGCAAAAACTTTGGGTGCGGCTCCTCTAGAGAACATGCACCTTGGGCATTGGATCAATACGGGTTTAGGTGTATTTTGGCGCCTAGTTATGCGGACATCTTCTTTAACAATAGTTTTAAGAATGGTCTGCTCCCCATCACTCTTTCAGAGGCAGTGATTGATCAACTGTTTCATGAGGCAGCTGCGTTCCCCGGTTTTCAGTTGACCATCGATTTGGAAGCTCAAATCATCGTTAAAGAACAAGGCGAGAGCATCCCCTTCAGCGTCGAGCCCTTTAGAAGATACTGTTTGTTAAATGGCTTTGATGATATTGGACTCACACTGCGACACGCAGACAAAATTCGCGCATTTGAGGCCGAACGCTTATCCACAAAACCGTGGCTGACACAAACAATGATCGAAGGAGTGCACAATTGAAAATAGCCGTTTTACCTGGGGACGGAATCGGTCCTGAGATCGTTGCAGAAGCTCTCAAAGTGCTCACTGTTTTAGATCTGAAACTCGAACTCGAACACGCAGACGTAGGAGGCGCTGCCTATGAGTCTAGTGGTCACCCCCTCCCACCTGCAACCTCACGCTTAGCAGAACAAGCAGATGCGGTTCTGTTTGGAGCAGTTGGAGATTGGAAATACGACAATTTGGAGAGATCCTTGAGACCCGAGCAGGCCATTTTGGGACTGCGTAAGACGCTCGGCCTGTACGCTAATTTCCGCCCAGCCATTTGTTATCCAGAGCTCACACACGCATCTAGCCTCAAGCCTGAGTTGATTGGTGGACTCGATATTTTAATCATCCGCGAGCTAACGGGAGATATCTATTTTGGTCAACCTAAAGGCAGGCGCAAAGCTATTGATGGCCCCTTCATTGGCGCTGAGGAAGGCTTTGACACGATGCGGTACACCCGCCCGGAGATTGAGAGAATCATGCACACTGCTTTTAAAGCAGCTGAAAAAAGATCTAAACGTGTCACCAGCGTAGATAAATCCAATGTGCTCGAGACCTCACAACTTTGGCGCGATATTGCGACCCAAATTGGTAAGGAGTACCCCCACATTGCGTTGGATCACATGTATGTTGATAACGCAGCAATGCAACTTGTGAAGGAGCCAAAGAAGTTTGATGTGTTGGTGACTGGAAACATGTTTGGCGACATCTTATCCGATGAAGCTGCAATGCTCACGGGCTCTATTGGTATGTTGCCTTCCGCCTCATTGAACGCTAAGAACCAAGGACTTTATGAACCCAGTCACGGCAGTGCACCTGATATTGCTGGCAAAGGACTTGCGAACCCACTAGCCACTATATTATCTGCTGCAATGATGCTGCGTTTCTCGCTAAACTTACCCAACGAGGCACTGCGCATCGAGGGGGCAGTTCAAAAGGTATTGGCAAGTGGGCTGCGCACCCCAGACATCTATTCAGAGGGCACGCAACGCGTGGGTACAGCTCAAATGGGAGACGCAGTTGTGGCTGCTCTCAAGTAACTTGATTAGCACTATTGGCTTGATAGGCAAAATTTTCAATTTAAAGGGATAAAGGGTATGGCACGGATCTCAAATGTAGTCGGATTGGTTGGATGGCGTGGAATGGTGGGGTCGGTTTTAATGGAACGCATGCAAGCACAAGGTGACTTTGCACTCATCGAGCCCATTTTCTTTACGACTTCCAATGTGGGCGGGCCTGCACCTTCTTTTGCAAAAAACGAGACCAAACTTCTCGATGCAAAAGATATTCAAGCGCTCAGTAAATGTGACATCATCATCACCTGCCAAGGCGGAGACTACACCAACGAGATATTCCCAAAACTACGCGCTGCCAACTGGCAAGGGCACTGGATTGACGCCGCATCATCACTTCGCATGAAAGACGATGCAATCATCATTTTGGATCCTGTTAACAAGACAGTCATAGACAAAGCCCTGCACTCGGGAGGCAAAAACTGGATTGGAGGCAACTGCACGGTGAGCTTGATGCTCATGGCAATGGGCTCTTTAATCAACAAAGGCTGGGTAGAGTGGATCAGCGCTATGACCTACCAGGCAGCCTCAGGTGCGGGAGCGCAAAACATGCGTGAGCTTTTAGAGCAAATGGGAGCCTTACACGACAGCGTTAAAGGTGAGTTAGCCAACCCATCCTCTGCAATTTTGGACATTGATCGTAAGGTCACGGAGACACTTCGCAGTAGCAGTTTTCCTAAATCCAACTTCAGAAACACTGCACTTGCGGGCAGTTTAATTCCTTGGATCGATGTGCCCTATGAAAACGGTCAAACTAAAGAGGAATGGAAAGGCGGAGCTGAGTGCAACAAAATCCTAGGCCTACCGCCCTTTAGATCTGCGGGAAGTATTCCCATTGACGGACTTTGCGTTCGAATTGGCGCAATGCGTTGTCACTCACAGGGTTTGACCATCAAGCTCAAAAAGAATATCCCTCTCCAAGACATTGAGGCTACTCTTGCCGCAGGCAACAATTGGGTTAAAGTGATCCCCAATGTGCGAGAAATATCCGAGCAAGAGCTCACCCCAGCAGCAGTGACTGGTACTTTAAGCGTCCCCGTTGGACGCCTGCATAAACTCGCAATGGGGGATGACTTTTTGGGCGCATTCACCGTTGGTGACCAACTTCTTTGGGGTGCAGCAGAGCCCCTGAGAAGGATGTTGAGAATCCTCCTTGAAGAAATCTGATTAGCTCCTCCAAATTTCGGTCTTTTTCTTGGTTTTTTGTTGCAAAATCAAGTATTTACACCCAACACGGTAAGCTGTAGATTATGATGACGTCTTGACTTTATTGATTCGTAATGGCACCTATGGTTTCTACCTTCAAAATCATCCGTTTACATCCCGTCCTCACCCAGTGCGCAAGGGGTGTACTCCTAAGCCTTTGTTTGCTAGGCGTAACTGACTCCAATGCTGTTACCCTTAACCGTCCCTTGATTCAATCCGTGGTGGGTGAACCCCTTGCAGTAGAGATCAGCCTGAGCAACATCAGTGATGAAGAGTTGGTGGATTTGCAAGCCAGTTTGGCGGACTTCTCAGTTTATAAAGCCAACGGTATCCCAGTCAATACGGCACTAGAGGATGCAAAACTCGAACTCATTACACGCGAGGACACCACTAAATTTATAAAAATTACTGGCGTTCATCCCGTCTCTGACCCCTACGTTGAGGTAGAGGTGGATTTGAAATGGGCAACGGGCAGTATTCTCAGAAACTTTGGTTTGTTCTTGGGGACACAATCCATTAATGCAGACTCCAAAACGATCCAAACTCCCCATCCTGTTGATGCACAAATTATTGAGGTAAAGACAGGAGATACGGCGGGCAAGATTGCTTTGCAAAACATGGACAAGAGCCAACTCTCGTTGGATCAAATGTTGGTTGCACTGCTTAATAGCAATCCGGACGCATTTATCCAAAAAAATGTAAACCTCGTCAAAGCAGGTGCTTCACTCAAAATCCCATCCATTGATGAGGCCCTCGCTGTTGAGACAGACAAGGCGCATTCTGAGGTGGTTTTGCAGGCCAAGGCATTCGCGAGTTACAGATCTAATTTAGCCGCTCACCTACCCCAAGGCGAACTCCAAAAGTCTGAGAAATCCGTCACAGGCAAAGTCAGTGGTAAGGTGAAAGATGCTTTATCCGCGCCTAAGGATCAACTCAAACTCAGTTCACCCGAGGTGCAATCGAATACGACAGAATTGCCCAATGAAGAAAAAATTGCACAACAAAAGCAAGCTGAAGTTAATACTGACCGTCGTCAAGACTTGATTCAAAACATCGAAGACTTATCCAAGCTCGCCCAGGGCGCGGGACTCCAGGTAAAGGATGGAATGCTCTCAGGATTGCCTGACTTGGCAAAAATCAATAACCTCGACGATCTTCGCGTTTGGATCAATGATAATTTCGAGCTCGTCTATGTCAGCTCATTTGTGTTGGGCTGTATTTTCTTGTTGTGGATCTGGATTCGGATCACCAAGGAGCCCAAGAAAGCAGCCAAAGATCAGGTAACCCCCGACCAAGAGGGCACGCCACCATCCTTTGGGCCCCTCGCCGATGAGCTCTCAAGCTCACCCGTCTTTGCGCCGCTACCTGAGCAATCCATTCAAGACCTTACATACGAGGATGTAGCGCACGCGGGCACACCTCACTTGGGCTCTGCAAACCCAAACTCGCCCCATACCCAACCCATCTCCTTTGATTTTGATCTGAACATTTCCTCGGATCCACCTAACGAGGCGTTTACGCGCCAAGCTGCTAGCCCAGTTTTGACGCCGATATCGCCCTCAACGAACGCACCCCCTGCTCACACGCAATCCACCTCTAAAGCAAGTGCACCCACAAACGACCAAAGTGGCAATAGCGCTGAACAAGAGGACCCCTTTAGAGTTCGCTTAGATCTAGCTGAGGAGCTTTGGAAACTCGGGCAAAAACATACCGGACGCGCTCTTGCTCAAGAAGTGGCTGAACAAGCCAATGAGCACATGCAAGAGATAGCCAAGCGTTGGCTCTCCGAGCACCCCTAAATAAAATGCGTATTGCCCTTGGCCTGAGTTATTTCGGGCGTGCTTATGAGGGCTGGCAAAGTCAGCTGAGTGGTCAGACCATTCAAGACAAGTTGGAGGCTGCACTATTGGCTTTCACCCAACATCCGATCCGCTCGCACTGTGCCGGGAGAACGGACGCCAAAGTGCACGCTTTAATGCAAGTAGTCCATTTTGACTCTCCTGTAGCCCGGGACAATGCGTCTTGGGTCAGAGGTCTCAACAGCTTTTTACCTGAAGACATTGGAATTCAATGGGCTGTGCAAGTTGAGGATGCTTTTGATGCCCGCAAATGTGCTATTTCTCGCAAATACATTTACATACTTTTAGAATCTAGCGTTCGCCCTAGCCTAGAGACGGGTCGGGTTGGGTGGAGCTTTAAGCCACTCAATGCAGCGTTGATGAGACAAGGAGCAGAGCATCTTTTAGGGACCCACGACTTCAGCTCCTTTAGAGCCGCAGCATGTCAGGCATTGACTCCAGTTAAAACATTGAACTCGATTAAAATTGAACGCACCCGAAGTCAAACACACTCCAAAGACCAAGTCGACGCGGCCACTGAGACGGGTTACTGGCGCTTTGAATTTGAGGGTAATGCGTTCTTACACCATATGATTCGAAACATCATGGGGTGTTTGATCTACATTGGACAAGGCAAACACCCACCGAATTGGATATTTGACGTGTTGCAAGCGAAAAGCAGGGACGCTGCAGCGCCGACCTTCCCCGCAGAGGGACTTTATTTTGCAGGTCCCCAGTATGATCCCAAGTGGAACATACCGAGACAAACACCTACATTCAACTTTTTACCTTGATGAATTTAAATACTTGCATCAAAATATGTGGTCTCACGCGAGAAGAGGACGTAGACGCTGCGCTGGAACAAGGGGTCAGCGCTATTGGGTTTGTTCAATATCCTGAGAGTCCTCGCTACATCAGCCCCAAACGAGCGGGCGAATTGGCGCGCCGCTTGCCCGCCTTTGTCAATCCAGTGCTTTTATTTGTCAACGCGGATTTCAACACCATCCAAAATGCAATCGACATGGTGCCTGGGGCTTGGCTACAGTTTCACGGCGACGAGAGTCCAGAGTTTTGTCACGAAACGGCCCTTCGCCTTCGTGCGCCGTGGATTCGCGCCGTCAGAATTCCAGCAGATCAAAGCGAAACCCCCTTTGACCTATTAAAATATGCTTTGGATTACAAATTAGCCCAGGCGCTGCTACTAGATGCACATGTACAAGGTTACGGCGGGGGCGGTAAGGCATTTGATTGGTCACACATTACTCAAAACGTAAACGCTCACCTCGTCTTGTCTGGTGGACTCACACCTGCAAATGTGGCAAGTGGCATCGCTCACTTTAAGCCACTTGGGCTCTCACTCGGCGTGGATGTGAGCTCAGGCGTAGAGATTGACAAGGGCATCAAAGATGCTCAAAAGATTAAAGAATTTGTAAGCGCTGTTAGACATGCCTAGGGAAATCATATCTGTACGGGTTAATGAATCCATCTAACTCTCGTCCTTTGTGAACTCCAGTGCCCTAATGTCTAATTGCTCCCCCCGAGAAGTAAGCGGTGTATCTGTAAGTTGTTGAGATGCATCGCAAATACTAAAAATTTAGACGCTTTTTAAAAAGCTTAATTAGGAATTCAAACATGTATGAATATCAACAGCCCGATCTGAGTGGGCACTTTGGCAAATACGGCGGCAGCTTCGTGAGCGAGACGCTAACGCACGCCATTGATGAGCTCAAGGCAGCGTACGAAAGATACCATAATGAACCGGAATTTTTACGAGAGTTTCACTACGAGTTAAAGCATTTCGTTGGCCGACCCTCCCCCATCTACCACGCTGCGCGCATGAGTCGCGAATTGGGCGGAGCACAAATCTATTTAAAGCGTGAGGATTTAAATCACACCGGCGCCCATAAAATCAACAACACTATTGGTCAAGCCATGCTGGCCAAAAGAATGGGCAAGCCCCGTGTTATTGCTGAAACAGGTGCAGGGCAACACGGTGTCGCTACGGCAACCATCTGTGCCCGTTACGGCTTAGAGTGTGTGGTCTACATGGGCAGCGAGGACGTTAAGCGTCAAAGCCCAAATGTATACAGAATGAAACTCCTCGGCGCAACAGTAGTCCCCGTCAGCAGTGGCAGTCGAACTCTAAAAGACGCTTTGAATGAAGCGCTTAGGGACTGGGTCACGAATGTCGAGAATACTTTTTATATCATTGGTACTGTCGCTGGTCCACACCCCTATCCTATGATGGTGAGAGATTTCCAAAGCGTGATCGGCAAAGAGTGTATTGAGCAAATGCCCTTAATGCACTTTGGCTCACAACCTGATGCGGTGATCGCTTGCGTGGGCGGAGGCAGCAATGCGATGGGGATTTTTCACCCCTACATAGGCTATGAAAATACCCAGTTGATCGGGGTTGAGGCCACTGGAGAAGGACTGGAGAGCGGGAAACACTCGGCCTCCTTGCAAAAAGGATCCCCCGGTGTATTGCACGGCAACCGCACCTACATTTTGCAAGACGAAAGGGGTCAAATTACAGTGACCCACAGCATCAGTGCTGGCCTGGATTACCCAGGCGTTGGACCCGAGCACGCCTACCTAAAAGATATCGGACGCGCTCAGTATGTCGGGGCCACCGATGCACAGGCCTTGCACGCCTTTCATTACCTGTGTCGCACTGAGGGCATTATTCCTGCACTCGAATCGAGTCATGCAATTGCTTATGCCATGGAGCTCGCACCGTCCATGAAGCCAACGCAGTCGATACTCGTGAATCTGTCAGGGCGCGGAGACAAAGACATTGGAACGGTTGCAGATTTGAGTAACGCAGATTTTTATTGTCGCCCCAGCTGTCAAGGGCAAGGCGTCAAAGGTGGCACAACGCCGATTCACTTTGAGAAAAAATAATAAATGAGCCGCATTCAACATACATTCAAAACGCTTGAGTCCTCAGGCAAAAAAGCACTCATCCCCTACCTCATGACGGGCTTTCCCAGCCTCCAAGCAACCCAAGGTCTGCTGGAGGGGTTGGTAGAAGGTGGGGCAGATATATTGGAGTTGGGTATCCCCTTTAGTGACCCCATGGCTGATGGCCCCGTCATTCAAAAAGCTGCAGAGCTCGCTATTGCAAACCAGGTGGGTCTGCAAGAGGTGCTGGGTGTTGTTAAAACCTTTAGGGAGAAAAATAACACAACGCCTGTTGTATTGATGGGTTACGCCAATCCCATTGAAAAATACGACTTACAGCATGGTCAAAATGCATTCGTCTCCCATGCACACGCGTGCGGTGTGGACGGGGTTTTGATTGTTGATTACCCACCCAACGAATGCGTAGAGTTTGCAGCCCAGCTCAAACAAAGATCCATGGATCTTATCTTCTTACTGGCGCCGACCAGCACTGAGACAAGAATTAGGGAGGTTGCAGCTGTTGCGTCCGGGTACGTTTACTATGTATCCTTAAAGGGTGTAACGGGAGCAGGCAATCTAAATACCGACGAAGTCCGGGATATGCTCCCTAAAATTAGAAAGCATGTTCATATTCCGGTGGGCGTAGGGTTTGGGATCAGAGACCCTCAAACTGCACAAACCGTTAGCCGCGTCGCTGACGCAGTTGTGATTGGTTCTCGTTTGATTGATTTGATCAAAGACTCCACTCTCCTGAGCGGTCCCCAAATTGCAAGAACGTTTATGGCAAGCATTAGAGCTGCTATGGATCAAAAGATTTAAGGAGTGCACCATGAGTTGGCTAGAAAAACTTCTTCCCCCCAAAATCCAGCAAACCGATCCTGCAGACAGGAGGAGCGTTCCAGAGGGACTTTGGGTCAAATGCCCGAGTTGCGAGACGGTGCTTTACAACGCAGATTTGGAAGAGAATTTAAATGTATGCCCCAAGTGTTCCCATCATCACAGAATCTCTGCGCGCATACGCTTAAATTATTTCTTAGATCCAGAAGGTCGCTATGAGATAGGACAGGAGGTGGTGCCTGTAGATCCGCTCAAATTCAAGGACTCTAGAAAATACCCCGAACGAATTAAAGAAGCGATGGCCAATACCGGTGAGACGGATGCGCTGGTCGTGATGGGCGGCTCTATTCACAGTATCAACGTCGTCGCGGCTTGCTTTGAGTTTGATTTCATGGGCGGCAGTATGGGCTCCGTTGTTGGGGAGCGTTTCGTGCGCGGAGTGCACACCGCCATTGAACAAAAAGTCCCCTTTATTTGCTTCACGGCAACCGGGGGAGCGCGCATGCAAGAGGGGCTCCTCTCGCTCATGCAAATGGCAAAGACCAATGCATCACTCACACGACTTGCCAAGAAAGGTTTACCCTTCATCAGCGTCCTGACAGATCCAACCATGGGCGGCGTATCTGCTGGGTTTGCGTTCATGGGCGATGTCGTCATCGCTGAACCCAAGGCTTTGATCGGATTTGCAGGGCCACGCGTCATCGAGAGCACTGTTCGAGTCACGCTACCCGAGGGTTTCCAACGCTCTGAGTTCTTGCAACTCAAGGGGGCTGTAGATTTTATTTGCGATAGACGAGAACTCAAGAGGAGTATTGCCGATACGTGTGCAATGCTACTCAAACAACCTGCAGACGCGGTCAGCACCTAATAACCTAACAAAAAGATCTATAAATTGAATTCAAAATCTGAACAACTCAACCAAGACCCTTCAGCAAATGCTAGTACTCAGGTGAATTCTGAAGCACCTGTGGTAGACGAAAATAAACTGATCGCAGAGAGACGAGAAAAGTTGTCGCAGTTAAGGGAGCACAGAGCTGCATCTAAAACGCCTGTATTCCCCAACGACTTTAAACCCACGCACCACGCAGCCAACGTACACAAAGAATACGAAGGCCTTGATGGACAAACACTCCAAGACACGCCGATTCCCTTAAGCGTTGGCGGTCGGATGATGCTCAAGCGGGTGATGGGCAAGGCAAGCTTTGCCACCATCCAAGACGCCAGTGGCCGCCTACAACTCTACATCGTCAGAGATGAGGTTGGAGAGGAGGCCTACAACGCCTTTAAACACTGGGATTTAGGCGATATCTTGGGGGCTAAAGGCACGCTTTTTAAAACTCGTACGGGCGAGCTATCCGTGCATGTCAAAGAAATTCGCTTGCTTACCAAAAGCCTTAGACCCTTGCCCGACAAGTTTCACGGCATCAGCGACCAAGAGATCAAATACCGTCAACGCCATATCGATTTAATCACTGATGAGGCTGCTAAAAACCGTTTCATCACGCGCTCCAAAGCGATCACCTGTATGCGAGAGTTCATGGTCAAACATGAATTCTTGGAAGTTGAAACACCCATGTTGCACCCCATCCCAGGCGGTGCTAATGCAAGGCCCTTTACCACTCACCATAACGCGCTGGACCAGGAGATGTACCTGCGCATTGCACCAGAGCTTTATTTAAAACGCCTGATCGTAGGTGGGTTTGAGCGGGTGTTTGAGATCAATCGTAACTTTAGAAACGAAGGGATCTCAGTACGTCACAACCCTGAGTTCACGATGATGGAGTTTTACGCGGCCTACTGGAACTACATGGACTTGATGGAGTACACACAGTCCCTTATCCGAGCAGTTGCAATCGAGACAACCGGATCTTTGACGCTCAGTTACGCTGGGAAGGAAGTGGATTTGAACGCGCCCTTTGCAAGGCTCACCATCCCTCAAGCTATCGAGAAATTTGCACCTGTCGCGGTACCCATTCACTCTATTGAGGGAATGGTTAAAGCGTTAGAGGAGCTTGGACTCACAGAGCACAAACACCAACTCTCTAAACGCTCTCTCGCGTCTTTGCAGGTGCTCTACTTTGAGGAAGTGATTGAAGAGCGCTTATGGCAGCCAACCTTTATTTGTGAGCACCCAGTCGAGATCTCCCCACTTGCCAGAGCGAGCGACTCTAACCCAGACGTCACAGAGCGTTTTGAGCTCTACATTACGGGACGCGAGTTTGGAAACGGATTCTCTGAGCTGAATGACGCTGAGGACCAAGCCGCACGCTTTCAAGCGCAAGTGAACGCAAAAGAAAGTGGTGACGATGAGGCCATGTTCTTTGACCATGACTTTGTTAAAGCACTCGAGTACGGAATGCCGCCAACAGGGGGTTGCGGCATTGGCATAGACCGACTCATGATGCTACTCACAGATAGTGCGAGTATCAGAGATGTGATTTTATTCCCTGCGCTTCGCAAAGAGCATCAAGCTTAAAGGTCTCTTTAACGGATAAGGTGATAACAAGAGTTGTTATCACCTTACTTTTTTGCCTGCTTAAATTATGCGGCTACTTTAAGAGGTTTCTCTATTGCAACGGGGGGCTTGCACTCAAAGCAAAAGAAAGCAAGACTGCCCGCAAAACGTCTTTGACTTCCCTGACTACGTGGTTTATGGTGACCACACATCATGCAAGACATTGTCTCGCCTATCTTACCCATGCCTGCAAAGGGAGAGCCGTTCTCACGACTCGTAAAACGCAGACCACTCTCTGCCACAGCATTCTTGCCTGTTTTTGTCGCCATTAAAAATTCCTTGTTCTTTTTAAGATGAACTACGAAATTTAAATCTCGTTTAATTTTTATAGGAATATTTTAACGCTTCACGCTACTAAAAACGAATCAATTAGATATTAAATGAACAATGGTCATGAATAAAAATGAAAGTGAAAAATCACTCTATTCAGACTCTTGATCAGGGAAGTAGTGTAAGTGCATGAATATACTCAGGATCCTTCATTAAACTCATCCAGTCTTGTGGCTCTAAGCGACCGAGCAGAGATAGCCTGCGTTCTTCGCTTACCTGTCTTGCACTCCACTTGGAGTCCATCAACGCACGCTCTAAGCCCTCCAATAACTCATCTATAGGTTTACCTCGCGCTGAGCCGCCTTCAACACTTTGATTGCACAAGAGCACCATATCGCATCCTGCACTCAGCGCTTCAATTGCTGCTTGAACATAAGTAACGGTTTGACCATCAATCTCCCGAGCCCCAGCCATTGACAGATCATCACTAAAAATGGCGCCTTGAAATTTCATTTGCGCACGTAAGATATTCTCTAACCATGTTTTAGAAAAACCTGCTGGTCTGGAGTCTACGAGTGGATAGATAACGTGAGCTGGCATCACACTGCAGAGCACTGTGCTTAGGACCTCATAAGGCCAGGCGTCTTGGGAGAGAATTTGTGCTTGTGATCTCCTATCAATCGGAATATCGACATGTGAGTCTGCTTTGACAAAGCCGTGCCCAGGAAAATGCTTACCGCAGTTGGCCATGCCTGCCTTCAAGAGTCCGTGCATCAAACTCTTGGACAAAACACTCACCACGCGCGCGTCGCTGTGAAAGGCTCTGTCTCCAATCACACCGCTGCTACCCCAGTCCAAATCGAGCACCGGGGTAAAACTCAAATCTACCCCACAAGCTCGCAACTCCGCACCCAGTATGTACCCACACGCGGTTGCAGCGTCCATCGCCTTTAAAGCACCACTGCCCATGCGAGCGTCTGCGTCTAGGTTCCACATACGGCCCAACTCCCCCATTGCGGGAAGATGCGTAAAGCCGTCCGATTTAAAGCGTTGTACTCGCCCACCCTCATGATCCACGCAAATCAACAAATCAGACCTAACTCGCTTAATATCTTGGCACAGGGCACTGAGTTGATCTCTGGACTCCCAGTTACGTGCAAACAAAATAACACCCCCCGTTAAAGGATGCATTAAACGTTGTGCATCGATTTGGGTCAACGCAGTTCCTGCAATATCCAAAATAATAGGGCTATGATTGATCATCTTGAGTCCTCAACAATTACATAACTGATTGCGTAATCCGATTCGTCGCTGAGGGATACGTGGGCACGCAGCCCCCTCGCCTCAAACCACTCTCGCAGATCACCGTGAAGTTCAATGGTGGGTTGTCCGCTAGGTAGCTTTGCCACCTCGCAGCGCGTCCACCACATGGGCATACGCATGCCCATCCCAATGGCTTTGCTAAACGCTTCTTTTACAGAGAAACGAGTCGCCAAAAAACGAATCCCCCGGTCCGCAAATCGCGCGCTGCGGGATTGATAGGTTAAGTACTCATGCTCGGTGAGTATTTTGAGCGCAAAGCGCTCACCGTGACGCTCAATCGCCTTGGCAATTCTGCGTATATCGCAGATATCTGTACCTATACCGTAAATCAATTTTGCGAACTCCCCCGTTCTAAACCGCGGCGCGTTTAGCCGCTTGTATACAAGACAAATAGGCTTTTACGGCTTGTGTATACCCCATCTCCAAAGCGTCCCCAATCAAAGCGTGACCAATGGATACTTCCTCTATCAAGGGGATCGTCTTTAAAAGCAGCCCTAAATTATCTAGATTCAAATCGTGACCAGCGTTGAGCGCTAAACCACATTCGTTCGCACTTTGCGCGGCAGCTCTAAACTGCTCGAGCACGTTAAGTTGTTTGGGCGTACCGTAAGCACTCGCGTAGGGCTCGGTGTAAAGCTCAACCCGTTGCGCGCCGAGTTGACTGACAAAATGCATTTGCTCGGGCACTGCATCCATGAATAAACTAACACGCACGCCTAAACCCAGCGCCTCTTGAACGAGCGGCCTGAGGCGCTCCAGATCCTGGGGGAAGCGCCATCCATGATCACTCGTCATCTGAGTTTGATCGTCGGGAACAAAGGTCACCTGTTCGGGCCTGAAGCGGCGCACAAAGTCCATCAAATTATGAAATGGATTACCTTCAATATTGAATTCAATACCGGGCTTGTCTTTGAGAAACTCTGAGAGTTCTGATACATCACTTGCTCGGATGTGTCTCTCATCGGGTCTGGGGTGAACGGTAATACCGTTTGCACCCGCTTGCAAACAAAGGGAGGCCGCTTTTAAAACGCTTGGAGTGCCCAGCGCTCTTGTGTTGCGAATGGTTGCAACTTTATTTAAATTAACGGACAAAGCAGTCATAAAAACCTAGAGACTTAACAAAACTAAACTAAACCAAATCAAACCAATCTAAAGCGATTGAAGATCCATCATGAATTGACGGGTTCTCAGTTTTGAGACCCCGCAGTGGTAGTGTAAGACAGAGCGCAATTGACTTTGTAGGGACTGTCGATGCTGGGTGACCATCTCTGCACAAACTCTGATCAAAGGCACCTGTGGATTGGGAAGACTCAGTGCAGCACCCAAGTTCCGCCAAGACTTGCCCGTTAAACCGATCAGACCGCCTTGCTCAGCGTCCCCCGCCTCTCTGAGTCCAACCTCTGCAATCCAAACATAAGACTCCTCATCCTTTAACGGTTGAAGCGTTAGGGATTGACGCTTAAAGTCGGGCAACCATCCAAGATCTTTTAACAGCAGGAGCTCAAAACTCCTGAGTGCAGGCGCCTTTAAGCTCTCATCTTGTGTCGCAAGTATAGAGACGGTCTGCGCATAGATATCAAACAGTTCAGGATGTGGATCATCCCTTTGCAAAAGTCTTAATATAAGCTCATTAAGGTAAAAGCCAGATAACAAGGCCTCACCTTTTGGCATCACGTTGCCCCCCCCCCAAAGCGCCGACTTGAGGGTTCGTATTTCTGCGTCCCCACTATAAGTTACCTTCAGCACTTGCAAGGGGAGCAAAATAGGCCTGAAACTCGAGCTGGGTCTTTTGGCGCCTTTTGCAACCAGTGTCACGCGTCCAAGGTGGCGCGTGAGCACCTCAACAATCAAACTCGTCTCACTCCAATCAAAAGATTGAAGAACAAAGGCCGGCTCATCCAGAACCCGACTCGCTGGTGTGGACCTATTCGTAGCCAAAACTGCGCACCCGCGCCTCATCATCCGCCCATCCCGAGCGAACTTTTACCCAAATCTCAAGGAAGACCTTCGCACCCATCAGATTTTCCAACTCTTGACGCGCCTCAGATCCAATGCGTTTTAACCGGTCACCGTTTTCACCGATGACCATCGCCTTGTGTCCATCGCGTTCAACCACAATAGTTGCTGCAATTTTGACCATCCGGGCTACTGTCTTGCCTGGTTCCTCTGTGAATTTATCAATGATGACCGTTGACGTGTAAGGTAATTCATCGCCCGTTAATCTAAATAACTTTTCACGAATAATCTCACTCGCCAAAAACTTCTCACTTCTATCCGTTAGCTCATCTTCGTTGTACCACCAAGGCTGGTGGGGTAGATATTTAGCGCACACTGCAAGAAGGCGTTCGACGTCTTTTGCGCTTTTTGCAGACATCGGAACGGTCTCTATAAACTCGCCCTTCCTTTGCATATCCTGCAGCCAAGGCGCTAAGTCACCTCTCCTGTGAATCATGTCCAGCTTGTTAGCGATCAAAATAATAGGAGTGTGCTGTCCAAGTAGTCCAAGCACTTTCGCATCAGCAACAGAGAATGCACCGGACTGAACGACAAATAAAATCAAATCCACTCCGCTCACTGCACCGACCACCGTTTTATTGAGTGAGCGGTTTAAAGCGTTTGAGTGGCGGGTTTGAAATCCAGGCGTATCCACAAACACGAACTGCGACGCACCCTCGGTTCTGATTCCCGTGATGCGGTGACGCGTGGTTTGAGCTTTCTTGGAGGTGATACTTATTTTTTGCCCCACCAAAGCATTCAAGAGCGTGGACTTGCCAACATTAGGCTTGCCCACAATGGCAACAGTACCGCATCGGTGTAGGGGGTTTGTTGGCCCAACGGCTGCCTGCAACATCTGCGTTAACGAGTCCTTGTCCACATCAGCAATCTCACCCTCTGCGCCGCCTTGCTCATGCACGCCCTTTGAATGCCCTGATCCCTCTTTAGACTCTAAAGGGGTAGGACTTGTTTTTTTGGGTTTCTTGGTAGGGGTCGCTTTTTCAGTCATTAATAATATTTTTAGTAAATTTGGAATCGCATTTATAGAACTCGGTGAAATGCATGGATAACTTGTTTGAAATAACTGGGTTGAACTCGGCGGATCGTTCTGAGAGAGTTTATTCTGAAGGCTCTATTTATTCTCTCTCAGCCAATCTAGCATCGCTTTAGCTGCAGCTTGCTCCCCCGCTCTTTTAGACTCGCCTATGCCGCGTTGACTTACATTTAACTCCACCACCTCACACTCGACGTCAAAGGTTTGTTGGTGAGCGGCCCCTGTTGTGCCTGCAACTCTGTAGATAGGGAGCTTTAAGCGCCTGGCTTGCAACCACTCCTGCAATTCAGTTTTAGGGTCTTTTGCTGCAGCAGACATAGCTGGATTAATACTAACTTGATCAAAGAGTCTAAATACCAGTGCCTCAGCAGGCGCGTAGCCCGCGTCCACAAACACAGCCCCTATCACAGCCTCTAATGCATCGGCCAAGATGGAGGGTCTTTTTTGTCCGCCCGATTTGAGCTCACCCTCACCTAACTTAATGAGTCCACTCAGACCCAAATCAAGCGCTAACTTGTGAAGCGTGTCTTGCTTGACTAAATTTGCGCGAACTCTAGACAAGTCCCCTTCAGGCAAATTGGCGAGCGCTTTAAAAAGCATTTGTGAAACGGCAAGATTCAAAACCGAGTCACCCAAGAACTCCAAGCGTTCGTTGTGATTGGCGCCGTGGCTGCGGTGGGTTAGGGCCTGAACAATTAACTCTGGGTGGGTAAAAGAATGCTCCAAGCGACGCTCTAAGGCTTCATAAAAGAGGGCTTGAGACTTTACATCCATTAGTTAATGCTACCGATTCGCTTTAGGCTGCCAAAATTCATCCAAACAAAAATAGCTTTACCTACGATATTCTCATCAGGCACAAATCCCCAATACCTAGAGTCTAATGAATTATCGCGGTTGTCACCCATCATAAAGTAATGACCTTCAGGCACTTTGCAAACAAACCCTTCAACACTGTAGGAGCACAGCTCTTTGAATTTAAAGTTATCAGCACCTGCAACAAAGGCGGGACGCTCATCTTCGTTCAAGAGGGGATGGGTTTTGAGTTGCGTTGTCGGCGCTTGATCGTGACTTAAAGGCAGATCCTCAGAGAATTGTTTGATGTAGCGAAGACTGTCCTCTTCAAAAAATTCAGGCAATGCTTTTTTCTCGACCGGCACTCCATTGATTTTTAATTCCTTATTAAGGTAAGAAACCTCATCGCCGGGTACACCAATGACCCTTTTAATATAGTCCAAACTGGGCTTAGGTGGGAATCTGAAAACCATCACATCGCCCCGCTCAACGGGTGAGCCGTCAGTGACTTTTAGATTAATAACCGGTAGTCTCACTCCGTAATGGAACTTGTTGACCAAAATAAGATCGCCCACCAACAAAGTGGGAATCATCGAGCCTGATGGAATTTTAAAGGGCTCAAATAAAAAAGATCTTAATAAAAAAACCACAAGAATGACAGGAAATAAACCGGCTGTCCAGTCCAACCACCAAGGTTGGCGGGCCAGCTCCTCATGATGCGCGCTCATGTCCGCCTCTTGCGGAGTAATTCCAAGAGTCCTCAACTGAGTATCGCGTGAGTGTGCTTGATCCCGAAGGTCTTGTACATTTTTAAGACGCGCTGGTAAGAAATAAAAGCGCTCAGCCAGCCAATACACTCCAGTGACAACGCTTGCAATAAAAAGAAGTAGCGCAAAGTTGCCCTCGATAAATCCAAGGTACCAACTACCGATATAAGTTGCAAATGCCCCTAGAACAAATGCAGTAATAACTGACATCATGATTGATCAATCCTCAACTTGCAATATAGCCAAGAACGCCTCTTGGGGGACTTCTACGGATCCAATTTGCTTCATGCGCTTTTTTCCCGCTTTTTGTTTTTCAAGTAACTTTCGTTTGCGACTGATATCGCCGCCGTAACATTTCGCCAATACGTTTTTACGCAGTGCTTTGATCGTTTCACGCGCGATGATATTGGCGCCAATGGCGGCTTGAATAGCCACGTCAAACATCTGCCTGCTGATAATCTCACGCATTTTCGCGACTACAGCGCGGCCTCTGTAATTGGACTGTGATCTGTGCACGATGATGGACAATGCGTCCACTCGTTCGCCGTTGAGCAAAATATCGACTTTGACAACATCTGAGGCTCTGTACTCTTTGAATTCATAGTCCATGGATGCGTAGCCGCGGCTTACAGATTTCAATTTATCGAAGAAATCGAGAACAATTTCCCCAAGCGGCATCTCATAGGTGAGCATCACTTGGCGACCATGATAAGCCATGTTCATTTGAACACCGCGTTTTTGGTTCGCAAGCGTCATCACTGCGCCCACATACTCTTGGGGCATATACAGGTGTACGGTCACTATGGGCTCTCTGATCTCTTGGAGCTTGCCTTGGTCTGGCATTTTTGATGGATTTTCAACCATCATCACCTCACCATCCCCTTTAACCACCTCGTACACAACGCTTGGCGCTGTGGTGATCAAGTCTTGATCAAACTCACGCTCCAACCTCTCTTGCACGATCTCCATGTGCAACAAGCCGAGAAAACCGCACCTGAACCCAAATCCAAGCGCTTGCGACACCTCAGGCTCGTAGCGCAGTGATGAGTCATTGAGTTCTAACTTCTCAAGTGCGTCTCTGAGTGAGTCATATTGATTTGCCTCTGTTGGATACAGACCTGCAAAAACTTGCGGTTGAATCTCCTTAAAACCCGGCAAAGCCTGGGTCGCTGTGGCGCTTGCGCCCCCAGTACCCGTTTTGATGAGGGTCACTGTGTCCCCAACCTTAGCGGCCTGTAACTCCTTGATACCCGCAATAATGTATCCCACATCCCCAGCCTCTAGCGCCTCCCGGGGTTGGTTTGCTGGTGTGAACACACCTAAACTATCAGCGTTATAGGTCGCCCCTGTAGCCATGAGTTTGATGCGTTCGCCCTTGGCCAAACGCCCGTCCACCACACGCACCAACATCACAACACCCACATACGTGTCAAACCAACTATCAATAATCATGGCCCGCAGGGGTCCATCAGGATTGCCTCGTGGTGGTGGTATCTTATGTACGATTGCCTCAAGAATCTCATCAATGCCCATGCCTGTTTTAGCTGAGCATGGGATAGCGTCCGTTGCATCAATCCCAATGACATCTTCAATTTCTGATTTTGCATTATCCGGATCAGCCTGCGGCAAATCCATTTTGTTCAAGACCGGCACAACCTCCACACCTAGATCAAGCGCTGTATAACAATTGGCAACGGTTTGTGCCTCGACACCCTGGCTCGCATCGACAACAAGCAACGCGCCTTCACAGGCGCTTAATGAGCGGGACACCTCGTAAGAGAAGTCCACATGTCCAGGTGTATCAATCAGATTAAATGAATAAATCTGCCCATCTAAGGCTTTATATCTGAGCGAAGCGGTTTGAGCTTTAATAGTTATCCCACGCTCTTTCTCTATATCCATGGAGTCTAAAACTTGCTCCTCCATCTCTCTATCGCTAAGCCCCCCACAGCGCTGGATTAACCGATCTGCAAGAGTTGATTTACCATGATCTATATGAGCAATAATCGAAAAGTTTCTGATGTGGTTCATCAACGGACACGTTTAAGTATATGAATTTAAAAGAGAGAGACATAAAAAAGGGCGCGTCAGGTGATGACGCGCCCGGAACCAACAATCTATGGCAACTGCGATAGCTGGAAGCTTCATTGTAGGCATATTCAGCCTTCTGTACAGCCCCAACAACCGTTGCAACGGCTCGTTGTCGTCCCGCAACACGATTTTTATTAACAGCTTATTCACATATTACAAGAAGATCCTTTGGACAAGATGTGGGAACTCTGTGGAGTGTTTGAAAATTGCTCATTTTTCAGTGAATATATTATTTCAAGGACAACGGATTCACTCTAACACCCAGTTGAATAGCCTCATTTTACCTAAATCCAGTACAAAATACAAAAAACAAGTGAGTATGCGCTTACTTTATATTTATTTTAAATAATTGGCTTTTTTACAAAACCCTACCCAATTAAAGGGGTTTATTTGCCCTAAAACCGACACAAAACAGTTTCGGAAAAACCCAAAGCACAGCGAGCTGTGCTCAGGAGTTTTCCAATCCTTTTACTTGTTGATGGGTCGAATCAGTGTGTACTGAGCCCAAGCACCACGCCTAATCAAAAGGCTTACGGGCTTTGACTTATCAAGGCGACTAGCAACAGTGTCAAATGAGTTAAGGTTGGTGATCTCAACATTGGCGAGTGCGATGATCACATCTCCTTCGCGCAGTCCTGCCATTGCAGCGGAGTCGCTGGCCGTCTCAATTCTGACCCCACCTTTAAGCTTTAACTCCTTTCTTTGCGAATCTGTAAGCTCTGTCAACGTCAAGCCAAGGGAGGGATAGGACGCAACTTTTCCAGGTTTATCGCTAGACTCATCTTTATTCTCAGCAACCACCTCTTTCTCAAACTCCCCCACCACAACACTGAGTTCTTTGTTAGAGCCGCGCCTAAAGACCGTCATCACGCTCTTTGTGCCAGGTTTGGTATTTCCAACGATACGAGGCAGATCGGAGAACTTCTCAATACTCTTGCCATCAAAACGGGTAATTATGTCACCCGCTTCAACCCCAGCCTTCTCAGCGGGTGAATTGGCTTCAATTCCCCTAACAAGAGCACCCTGCGTTTTACCCAGTCCAAGGTTATCCGCAACATCCTTACTGACCTGATCGATTTGAACGCCCAAGCGACCGCGTTGTACGCGTCCACTCGCTCTTAACTGATCGCTCACGCGTATGGCCTCGTCAATGGGGATCGAAAAGGAGATACCCATGTAACCACCCGATCTTGAGTAGATTTGGCTATTGATACCCACCACCTCGCCGCGCATATTGATCAGTGGACCTCCCGAGTTGCCAGGATTGATCGCTACATCGGTTTGAATAAAGGGCAAGAACTCGCCTGTATCTCTTTGCTTAGCACTCACGATACCCGCAGTCACGCTGTTGTCCAAACCAAAGGGGGAGCCGATCGCCATCACCCACTCACCCACTCTTAATTTAGAAATATCTCCAATCTTGACTGCAGGCAAATTAGTTGCATCTATTTTGACAACAGCCACATCTGTACGCCGATCAACGCCGACAATCTTTGCTTTAAATTCACGCTTATCTGGCAAAGTCACAATCACCTTCACGGACTCATCAACAACATGTGCGTTGGTCATGATGTAGCCATCTGTGCTCAAGATAAATCCAGATCCAACACCCTTGGGTTGCTCCTCCTCGCTGCGAGGTGCTTGCTTTGGTTTGGGGACCTTAGGTACCCCAGGCACGCCGGGATTGGAGGGCATATTGGGGATTGGAATACCAAAGAACCTGCGAAAGAGCTCCTGCATCTCCTCCTCTTGGTCACCACCAGCGAGAGTCTGCTTTTGAGCGCGCTCTAAAGTTCGAATATTGACAACAGAGGGTCCCACCTGATCGACCAAGTCGGCGAAATCAGGCAACGTCCTCACCACTGCAGAATTATCTTTAGAGCCCGTTGACTGCGCCTGGGCATTCAATCCAAATGTGCCCCACTCGTGCACGCACACCATCATAAACACTGCAACCGCACCACCACTGAGAAACCATTTAGCGGGACGTGATTTTGTCAAAATTTTCATCTCAAAACTCCGTTTAGAAAACCGTCTCTGTGAACCGTACTTGGTCAACCAACCCTTATCAAGCGAAACCCTATGCACAACTAGCCGTATGAAAGCTTTAACCAGTGTCAACATAAATGGGGGAGAATTTCAAAAAAGCAAGCCCGAATAATAGGCCCACTATAGAACACTGTAAATTCTATCAACCCTCCCGGTCCGTCTTTGCTTTGTACAAAGCGCAGCTTTCAAAGACAATTAAAATCGTCCAAAAGCTCACGCACATTATGAGGCAATTGCATTTGGGGGGCGCTGGATAGGCCCAAATAACCATTCGACTGGAACGATCGCAATCGTTGTAAAAAAATTGTAAAGTTCAAACCCATTTGCATTAATCGGTATGTTCAGCTTTATGGCACAGGTCTTATGGCCTCTTGTTAGACTAAGACTAAGCTTAAACGATGGATCCAAACATGCTTAACTACCCAGACTCATTTATAAAAGACATCCTAACGACCACCCAAATCATTGCCGTCGTTGGCATCTCGGCGAAAGACTCGAAGCCCAGCCACTCGGTTGCACAATATTTACTGACTCACGGCTACACCATCGTGCCTGTCAACCCGGTGCTGGAAAGCGTCTTAGGACAAAAATGTTATCCAAGCCTAAGAGACATACCCTTCAAAGTTGATATGGTCGATTGTTTTCGTGCAATCGAATACATTCCAGCATTGGTGGACGAGGCTATAGAGATAGGGGCTCAAACAGTTTGGATGCAACTCGGTCTTGAAGACCCTGAGTCCTGCAAACGAGCAGAGTCAAAGGGACTCAGAGTCATACAAAATCTTTGTACCAAAATTGAACATCAAAGACTCTTAACAAAGAGCCTTTAATCGCTGTGCAAATTACAGTTTACAAATTAATAAGTACCCGGATAGGCACCACCGTCTGTCAGTATATTTTGACCCGTCATATACCCTGCCTGCTGGCTACATAAAAACGCACAGGTATCCCCAAATTCATCGGGGTGTCCAAAGCGCTGGGCAGGAATGGTTTTGCGTCTTGCCTGCGCAATATCCTCTAAGCTTTGACCTGTCTTTTTAGCGGCTCCGCTCATCGTCACCTTCAAGCGGTCGGTATCGTAGGCGCCGGGCAATAAGTTGTTAATCGTGACGTTGTTAGACACATACTTAGCCGCACGTGCAACACCGGCCACAAATCCAGTCAAACCGCTTCTAGCGCCGTTGGAGAGTCCAAGCACTTCAATAGGTGCTTTGACAGCGCCTGAGGTGATATTGATAATGCGTCCAAATTTACGCTCTGTCATTCCGTCTATCGTTGCTTTGATCAACTCGATGGGCGTTAGCATATTGGCATCAATCGCTTTAATCCAAGTCTCCCTGTCCCAGTCCTTAAAGTCACCGGGCGGGGGACCACCAGCATTGGTGATCACAATATCGTAATTTTTTCCAGGCCCACCGGGTACGGCCCAAACCGCTTCACGTCCTTCATGGGTGGTGATGTCTGCGGCAACTGCAATCACTTTAGCTGCACTCAACTTCTCTAACCCAGCGCGAGACGCCTCTAACGCCTCAGCCCCCCTGGCCACAATCACAACGTTCACACCCTCTTTGACGAGTGAACTCGCGCAGCCCAGCCCAAGACCTTTGCTTGCACCGCATACAAGCGCCCATTTGCCTTTAATTTTTAAATCCATCTTTAATTTCCCCTTTGAGATCCAAATTTCGTAACCAAGTAAATACCACCGATAACCAAGAACGTGCCCAACGCAACCCACACATTGAGAGTTTCACCAAGCACTAAGACACTCAAAATAATTGTAGACAAAGGTCCCACCATCCCAACCTGTGATGCAAGCGCTGGTCCTATTCTCTCGATGGCCATCATGACCATCAACACCGGTGTTGCTGTGCAAAGCACAGCGTTCAGCATAGACAACTCCAATACCTCGGCGGGCACGTTCGCAGCACTCAAAGGCCTGACGAGTAGAAACTGAAGAATGCAACAGATGCTTGCAAAACTAGAGGCCCAACCCACCAGTCGCAGAGAACCAATTCGGTGAACCAGTTGTCCACTGAAAATTAAATAAACCGCGTAGCTAAAAGCACTTGCAAAAACCCATGCAGAACCAACAGCGACAGAGGGGCCAGCCCAACTCACCTCGTGCCAAAAGACGACGCAAATACCAGCGTAGCTCACCAACATGGCCAACATACGAATGGGCTCTACCTGCCTTTTATAAAGCACTCGGCCAATCAGCATAACAAAGGTTGGACTTAGATACAAGATAAGCCGCTCAAGCCCGGCAGAGATGTACTGCAACCCAAGAAAGTCCAAATAGCTGGACAAATAGTAGCCTATAAATCCAAGCCCCAGTATGGGTAAAGCGTCTACCCACCTCAAAGGATTTTCTTTTGAATGTGCTTGTCTGGAAGCCCACACCACCATACCCAGGAAAAGAGGCAGTGCAAAAAGCATACGGAACATAATCACCGTCACTGCGTCCACACCGTAACGGTAGGCAAGCTTGACGATAATTGCCTTGCCGCTAAAGGCAATTGCACCCAGCACTGCAAGCGTTAGTCCAACGCCAAAGCTTTTAGAGGGTTTGAGTGATTCGGTCATGTAACAAGAATTGAGATGATAGCTTTGTTCAAGAGTCCAGACAACACGAATCTTACTAATCTAATCAAAGCTAAATTCGAAGATACCCTAACTATGGTTGAAAAGCATAGAACAAGGTGTTAGATCAAGTATGGACCAAAGACAGGATATGAATTTAATAACCTGCTGCCAAACCATCTCTGCGTGAATCACTGGCAATGATATATCCCTCAATCTTTGGATCACCTGCACGCCATATAAATTGGCCCGAACCAAAATCTTGATAACTATCATTGATCACATCCACGATGTGACCTAAATCTTTGAGTCCTTGAACGGTACTGCCGTCCATTGCGGACTCAACGTTGATCTCTAGACCCGCGTTGAATCTCCACCTTGGTGCGTCACAGGCGGCTTGTGGGTTTTGCTTGTAATCGAGCATGCGAACGAGAGTTTGCATATGACCCTGAGGTTGCATATTTCCACCCATAACCCCAAAGCTCATGATGGGCTCGCCCTCTTTGGTCAAGAATGCAGGGATGATGGTGTGAAAGGGACGCTTGCCAGGCGCAACCAAATTTGCAGGATTGAGTCCATTGGCAACTGTACTGAAACCGTGGCCTCGGTTTTGTAAACTGATCCCAAACTCGGGCTCTACGCAACCCGATCCGAAACCCATATAGTTGCTTTGAATAAAACTCACCATCATGCCACTCTCATCTGCAGCGCTCAAGTAAATGGTTCCGCCTTTGACGGGATTACCGGCCCCAAACTCTTGGGCTTTCTTCATATCAATAAGCTTTGCACGAGTTGCTAAATATTTAGAGTCCAGCATCTGCTCAACGCTCACCTCCATATTTGAGCGCTCCGCCACAAAGCGGTACACATCCGCAAACGCCAGCTTCATCGCCTCAATCTGCAAGTGCTGTGATTGAACACCGTCGACGGGCATGCTTGCCAAATCAAAGTTCTCCAAAATACCCAAAGCAATCAAAGCAGCAATGCCTTGCCCGTTGGGAGGAATTTCGTGAACACTATAGCCTCTGTAATTTTTCTCAATCGGCACCACCCACTCAGGCTTGTAGTCCCTAAAGTCACTCGCTTTTAAACACCCACCATTTGCATCTGAGAAGCGCTCTATGGCCTGAGCGATCTCACCGCCGTAAAACGCCTCTCCCTTGGTCTTGGCAATCGCTTTAAGACCCTTAGCAGCAGCTTTAAACTGAAACAACTCAGCCACGTTGGGTGCTCGCCCCTTGGGCATAAACGCCTGGGCAAAGCCGGGCAAGGAGCCAAGCTCTGCAGCACCTGCAGCCCATTTCTGCTGCACAACCACGGGCAACAAATATCCTCTCTCTGCCGTCTCAATAGCGGGGGCTAACAAATCTTCAAAGCGGAGTTTACCGAAGCGCTCGGAGAGCGCCATCCAACTTGCGACGGCACCTGGAATTGTCACCGAATCCATTCCGCGCTTGGGCGGAGTCTTCTCAGCTTGGCCGTATTTTTTATGAAAATACTCTGGAGTCCAGCCCTTAGGTGCGCACCCAGAAGCATTCAAACCATGCATTGATTTCCCGTCCCACAAAATACAAAATGCATCCGATCCTAATCCGTTACTCACTGGCTCAGTGATCGTAATCACAGCTGCTGCTGCAATGGCGGCGTCCACTGCGTTGCCCCCAGCTTGCAATATTTTCAAACCCGCCTGCGCTGCCAGCGGGTGCGAGGTAGAGACCACATTGCGAGCGAAAACAGGTAAACGTGTAGAGGGATAAGGGTTGTTGAAATTAAAATTCACGACTGGATTCCAAAAAAAAATTTAACTAGAAAAGTTGCACAACAATTGAATGCCAAGAAGGATATTAGACTTTAGCACGGCAAAAGTATTGAGTTGCAGTTAAGAGAAGAATTCTCACGACCCCTTAAACAAAAATAGCACCACGAAGGTGCTATTTTTGCATCTCTTAGAAAAGAAAGCGAATTACATCGATCTTTAATCTTCGACGAATGCTTCTTCGCGTTTAGATTTCACGGCCGGCAAGAGCACAATGACAAGCAACAACAGGGCAGCTGCCAAGAGTCCACCAGACAATGGACGAGTGACTAGCACTGACCAATTTCCCCTAGACAAGAGCAGTGCCCTTCTCAAGTTCTCCTCCATCATTGGACCTAAGATGAATCCAAGTAACAAAGGTGCTGGTTCGCAACCAAGTTTCACAAACAGATAGCCAATCAAACCAAATAAGGCAACCATCCAGACGTCAAACGTATTGTTATTTGTTGAATAGACACCGATTGCGCAGAACAGAACAATTGCTGGGAACAAATAACGATAAGGTACGGACAAGAGCTTGATCCATATTCCAATCATCGGCAGATTTAAAATCACCAACATCAAATTACCAATCCACATCGATGCAATCAAGCCCCAAAAAAGTTCTGGATTGCTCGTCATTACCTGGGGGCCAGGCTGAATGTTGTGGATCGTCATCGCACCCACCATCAACGCCATCACAGCGTTGGGGGGGATACCAAGCGTCAACAATGGGATAAATGAGGTCTGTGCGCCTGCATTGTTAGCAGCCTCAGGAGATGCCACACCGCGGATGTTACCTTGACCAAAAGGCACTTCACCAGGACGTAGCTTTGTCTTTTTCTCAAGTGTGTAAGCAGCAAAAGCAGCTAAGAGCGCGCCCCCACCGGGCAATACACCCAGCACTGAGCCCAGTGCGGTACCGCGCATTACAGCGGGGAGCATTAACTTGAAATCCTCTTTGGTTGGGAAAAGACCCTGAACCTTTGCCGTGAAGATCTCACGGTCGTCTGGATCCACAGATAGATTACTAATAATCTCACCGTATCCAAACACACCCATCGCTACCACCACGAATCCAATTCCGTCGGTCAGCTCAGGTATGTCAAAGCTAAAACGTGCAACTCCAGAGTTCACGTCTGTTCCCACGAGCCCGAGCAGCAAACCCAGCACAATCATGGCGATTGCTTTTAAGAGCGAGCCTGAGGCTAAAACGACTGCACCAATCAAACCAAGAATCATCAAAGAGAAGTACTCTGCAGGACCGAATTTAAAAGCAAGTTCTGTCAAGGGCGGCGCAAAGGCGGCCAATATTAGAGTACCCACACAACCCGCAAAGAAAGAGCCAAGGCCCGCAGCAGCAAGCGCTGGCCCGGCACGGCCTTTACGCGCCATCTGGTAGCCGTCAATGGTCGTCACGACTGAGGATGATTCACCAGGCAAATTCACCAAAATAGCGGTTGTAGAACCACCGTACTGGGCACCGTAGTAAATACCTGCAAGCATAATGAGTGCGGATACGGGGGGGAGCGCGTAGGTTGCAGGCAATAGCATCGCAATCGTAGCAACAGGTCCGATACCAGGTAACACGCCAATCAGTGTTCCAAGCACACAGCCTACAAACGCATAAACCAAATTAATAGGAGTGACTGCTACGCTAAATCCTAGCGCTAGGTTATGAAATAAATCCATTTTTAATATCTCCTTAACCGGTTATAAATACTGGCCATACCGGGATTTGCAGTTGCAAAAGCAATATGAAAGCCAAATAGCTACCAATGGACAAAATCACAGCCAAAATAACATTGCCCTTAAAACTGAAGTTATGCATATCTGCATAGCTTGCAATCAAAGTCAAAGCAAAAATTCCAATGATCATTCCCAGGGGCTCAAGTCCAATGGAGGGGAGCCCACCCAAACACACACCAAAGGAGAGGTTGGCCGCAAGAATAAAAAACAAGGGGCGCCAGGCAACAGACCCGATTTCATGATCGGCCTGTTCCTCTCGCGCCAAAATGGATCCAAGGAGCACAAAAAGTCCAAGCAAGGCCAAAAGAGCGCCAAGCATCAACGGGAAATATCCAGGCCCCATGCGAGCACCTGTGCCTACTGAGTAAGAGTTGTATGACCCCCACACGAAACCTCCTCCAACGACCATAAACATGACGCCAGAGAAAAAGTCTTTTTGACTCTTAATATTCACAAGTCTTCTCCTCGAAGAATGATTGATAACTACGCATTATTGAATCCACACCTTAGTTAAAGCAAATGATTAAAGCGCATGTGGATTCCGGAAAACCACCAATGATAATCTCAATTGTGCACTTAAGTAGAAACCCTGACGTTTACTACTCCCGATAAATTGAGTTCTTTACAAACTCAATTTCTAAATATTCAAAACCTTGATCCATTTCAGTGCAGGCAAGTACCATAGTTCTTCTATTAAGGCGGCGCGCGCAGTCAGCACCTCACGGGAGGGGATTGCGCCACTCTTTAGTGCTAAGACAATCGTGTTTCCTTCCTTTGTGGGCTTGAAAGCACAGACATTTTCCACACCAAAAGCTTTCTCAATTTTCTCGTAGCTTTGGTCAAACTTGACACTTCGCCCAAATAAGTTAACCGCCATCACGCCTTTATCGGTCAACAAGTTACGGCACCCCGAATAAAAATCAACGCCTTCTATAACGGGCGCAGCAGCCTCCTCATCATACAAATCAACATGGAGGGCGTCTATTTGCCCTGCCCAGTGAGCGTGCCCTGCGACCTCTCCCGCATCACCAAGTATTACCGATAAACGCTCATTGTCATTAGGCAACTTAAACCATAACCTGCACGCTGCAATGACTTTAGGATTGAGTTCGATGGTCGTTGTTTTCATATGAAGTTTTTTGTAACAAAACTTCGTTAACGATGCCGCACCCAATCCTAAATGCATGGAATGTAAAGATTTGAGATGCTCAACGCTGATGGGATCGATGAAGAGCAGCCAACCCATCATGCGCTGCGCATACTCCAGATCAAGATCAAAGGGGCGTGCAATCTCCATAGAGCCTTGAACCCATGGGGTGCCAAAATGTAAATACCTGACGCCTGAGTGCTCGGATAAATTGACGTCAGGTAATTGATTCTTTTTGGAAGCCATGGATTAGATTTAGAAGTTAAATAATGATGCAAATGATGCGAGCTAGAGATGTGTGCTGAGCTTCTTAGCTGGAGTCGTAATTAGTTTGTATTTGTATTTATACCAGCATTGGATGCCTGGAGATTAAACACACTTAAGAAATTGTTTGTGCTCTGAGTCATTAATTCTTCAAGACTTTCACCCCTAAGAGCTGCGATCTCCTTTGCAATGCGCGGCAAATCTGAAGGCTCATTTCTGCCCTGTACTTGTCCCCGAGCCCGCTCCTGAGCATTAACGTAGCGCCATACCGGAACTATATCGGGAGAATCTGTTTCTAAGACTATAGACTGTGCTGGCACCTCCCGCACCAACCGTCTAAGGTGCAAGGCCCTCGGATAGGTCAACGCACCTCCAAATCCGAGCTTAAAGCCCATCTCAATGAATTGCGCAGCCTGTTGCAAACTACCGTTAAAGGCGTGTGCAATTCCTCCTCTCACTCTATGCTTTCTAAGGCCTTTTAAAACAAAGTCTACTGATTGACGGACATGCAAAACGACAGGTAAATTAAATTGTGCGGCAATTTTTAGTTGCTCTTCATAAAAAAAGATTTGCCTATTCCAGTCCAACTTCTTTAGAGCGCCGTCCAAACCAATCTCCCCAACTCCAACGAGTCGGGGGTCTTTATGAGGGAAGTTAGTCCCTTTTGCCAAAAGACTGCGCAGTGTCTGAAGATCTTCGTCTTTTGCACCAGGGGTATAAAGCGGGTGTATCCCGAGGGCATAAAGATCATTGAACCGGTGTGCTAAATTTTGTACAACTTCAAAATTATTGCTATCAACAGCCGGAATCAAACACAGATCAACCCCTGCACGCCTTGCTCTATCGCGCATTGCATCCGAGTCAACCCCAAACTCGCTTGCGTCTAGATGACAGTGGGAGTCTATAAATCTAGGGGAGCCCTTTGCAGGAAAGGAATTCATGGAGGGATTATGGGTGGCGCTTGTGCACTGAATTCATTTAGCTGACCTCTTCAAGTTGACCTTGAATGAGCCTGTACCTTCTGGAGCAGCGGGCGGCTAAGGATTCGTCATGCGTTACAACCACAAAGGACATGGACTGATCCGTGGTCAACTCAAGCATCAAATCAAATACCGAGCTGGCTGCGCCTCGGTCTAAATTCCCCGTCGGCTCGTCCGCGAGCAAACACTTTGGCTTAATCACCAAGGCCCTCGCAATTGCAACACGTTGTCGCTCACCCCCTGAGAGTTCACTGGGCATGTGATGCAAACGCGCGCCCAACCCAACTTTTTGCAAGACCGCCTTAGCTTGCTCACGGGCCCGGGTTTTATCCACACGAGCGATCATCAGTGGCATCGCAACATTGTCAATTGCATCAAACTCTTGCAATAAATGATGAAACTGATAAACAAAACCCAGTGAGCGGTTACGAGCACTGTCGCGTGCGCGTTCTTGCATATTGGAGAAATCCTCCCCCAACAACTGGACAATGCCCTCACTTGGGTTGTCCAGCCCACCCAGCAAATGCAGGAGCGTACTCTTGCCCGACCCAGAGGCGCCGAGAATTGCAACTGAATCCCCCTCTTTGACCGTTAGTTCAACGCCGCTTAGAACCGTGATCTCGTTGGGAGCTTCCAAGAATTTGCGCGTAAGTCCCTTTGCTCTTAATACAGTATTATTCATATCTTAGGGCCTGTGCAGGTTGAACGCGACTCGCGCGCCAACTCGGATAAAGGGTGGCGCAAAGTGACATGATTAAAGAGATAAAAATGATGGGCAATATATCGGCAGATTGGGGATCGCTGGGCATTTTACTGATGAGATAAATATCCCGCGGCAGAAAACTCATCCCCAGCAAATGCTCTATGGCCGGAACAATCACATCTATATTAAAGGCCACCCCCAAACCCAAAGCCGCCCCGATCAAGGTCCCACCAACGCCGATGAGCGCGCCTTGAACCATAAAGATCAACAAAATAGAGCGAGCGCTTGCGCCCATCGTGCGCAAAATGGCAATATCCGCCCGCTTATCGGTCACCGTCATGACCAGAGTGCTAACCAAATTAAATGCGGCGACTGCAACGATCAAGGTCAAAATAATGAACATCATCCGCTTCTCAATTTGTACTGCGCTAAACCATGTTTTATTTTGTCGCGTCCAGTCCCTCACAAAAAGTTGAGGGGGAAGGGTCTGCAGTAAATCATCAGCTACTTGTCGAGCGCGCTGAGGATCTTTAACCTTTAAGCGCATCCCCATTGGGCCCGTGAGCCTGAAGATACGCTCAGCGTCATCAATGGAGATGAGTGCCAAACTTGAATCAAAATCGTAATGCCCTGTATCCAATACACCCACTACTCGCAACTGCTTTAAACGAGGAATCACCCCCGCTGGCGTCACCTGGCCCTCAGGTGCAATGAGGGTCACTGGCTCTCCTACGCTCACACCTAATGAGCGGGCAAGCTCTATTCCCAGCACAACGTTATAGGATCCAGGCAGCAGTTGAGCCTGAACGGAAGCTGGTAACTGAGTCACCACATCTGTAACCTCGGCCTCTTGCGCAGGGTCAATCCCGCGCACCAATGCACCCCTCATATCCTCTCCGTGCGCCATCAGCACTTGAGCGTAAACAAACGGGGCAGTAGCCACGACTTCAGTATTTTTCAAAGCCAATGATTTAACGCTCTCATAATCCTCAACGCTCTCCCCACTTGCAGACAAAATCTCCACATGCGAGAGCACCGCAATCATTCGGTCTCTGACCTCTTTTTGGAAACCGTTCATCACACTCAAGACAATAATGAGCGCAGCCACCCCTAACGCAATGCCCGTCATGGATACGGCAGAGATGAAGGATATAAAACCGTTTTTACGCGTTGACTTCCCCGCCCTCGTGTAACGCCATCCAATCAATAATTCAAACAAAATAATAATCTTTCAAATTAATATTGCGCAGTTTGCACCTCGCGCATGCAATCCCTATGCACAATCTTGCACAATCACATCATGCAAAACATTCCCAAAAAACTCATCTTGAGTCATGCCCTCCCCCCCAATGATACCTACACCCAAGGACTGGATCACGATCAGTCATCTCCTCAACTCATTGACCAGTTAGATGTTCCTCATCTAAGACGCATACTAAAGCTCTCCAAGCCTAGTCAGAAGGCGAGGGTTTTGCACGGCGCGATGAACACCCCTGCTGAGATGGCCACAGCCCAAGGGATGGGCTGGAACTTGGAGGACGGTGAATTGCCTTTTGCAGCCCTAAAAGCAATTGAGCTTGGACTCCAGGGAATCACAAAAACAATTGCCAATCACTGGGCTTTCATCACTTTATGTTCTTGGCACGTTCAACACGGTCAAGTCACCTTTAGTGCGGATGCAAACGCACTAGGCCTCACGCGCTCCGAGTCCGAGGAGGTCCTCGCAGTCATGAAACCTTACTTTGAGGAGGACTTGATCCATATTATCTCGCACCCCCAACTTCCACCAGGACAATGGTTAGCTTACAGCGATCACTTTGATGCACTCTCAAGCGCAAGCGTCAACCGGGTATCGGGGCGGGTCATTGATGATTTTTTGATAGGTACCGGCAAAAGCTCTCATCACAAAAGCGCAAGAACACTTAGGAGATTGCAAAATGAGATGCAAATGCTGTTGTACCAGCATCCCATCAACGACCACCGCCCTGTTGGTATCAACTCGTTTTGGATAAGTGGTACCGGTACTATGCAGGCCAACGCCTTGCAGAGCATACAAAAACTTTATTCAAATATTCAAATCATAGATTTTTCTTCAAAAGACACGGATATCCTCCAACCCCTAAGCCCGCAGTGGGTGAGCAAGTGGTCTGCAAAATGGGAGGAGATTGACGCAACCATTCTCCCCTCCTATTTAGATGCTTTTCTAAACGCAACGCAAGACACACAGATAAGTCTTTGTAATGACACGGCTTGCATCACGCTTGCGCCACTTGGGATTTCTTGGACCCGAAGCTTAAAGACATTTTTAAGAGCATCCAAAATATCTCGCAGTCTTGGCTGTTAGGGTTTTATTTTTTCATCCATTGGTAAATAGTCGCAAATGAGTGATATGCCCCTTATCAAAATACGTACGCCAAATCCGCGTCTTATCTGGCAGCTAGAGCACCCGCCAGTCCGTTCCCAGACCTCCGAGCCCAGCACTGCTTTAGTGCATCCTTTGATGGCCCGGCTTTTCGCCAGTCGGGGAGTGGATAATGCGCTTGATTTAGATCCAGACCTCAAACACCTACTCCCCCCTGAAACACTTTTAGGCATGCCCGGCGCAGCCGCCTTGCTCCTAGATGCAATTGTGCAAAACAAGTCGATCTGTGTGGTTGCAGACTACGACTGTGACGGTGCAAGCGCCTGCGCTCTAGCCATCAAAGGCCTGGGGATGCTGGGTGCTAAGCGCCTAAGCTACTTGGTTCCAGACAGAGTTGTAGATGGGTACGGACTGACGCCAGAGATCTCCAAACGCGTTGCATCCACGGGCGCACAGGTCCTCATCACAGTGGATAACGGAATTGCAAGCTTAGAGGGGGTTCAAGTGGCAAGGGACTTGGGCCTTCAAGTTTTGATCACTGATCATCATCTCCCGGCCCAAAAAATTCCTAACGCAAACGCCATCGTGAACCCGAACCAACCGGGTTGCAATTTTGCGAGTAAACATCTCTCGGGTGTAGGCGTTATGTTCTACGTCTTACTCGGTCTTCGCGCTCACATGCGCTCACTGGGCATGTTTGGTGAATCTGCACGCGACAATAGTAGGCACCCGCAGCACATACCTCGCGCTCAACCCAAACTTGATGCGCTATTGCCTCTTGTTGCTTTGGGGAGCGTTGCCGACGTAGTCTCACTTGATGCTAACAATAGAAGACTCGTGGAGCAAGGACTCAGACGCATCCGAGCACTGCATATGCCGGTGGGCTTGCGGTGCCTATTTGAGGTGTGCGATAAAGATGCTGCTAAAGCGAGCGCGCAAGATCTTGGGTTCTTTATTGGCCCTCGCATCAACGCTGCAGGACGTCTAGCTGACATGACCATTGGAATCGAATGCTTGCTGAGCGATTCTTATGAACAGGCACACCACCTGGCTGAAGAGTTGCACAACATTAACGTCCAAAGGCGCAGTGTTGAAGCAACGATGCTGGACGGAGCGTGGGAGGCAGCAGCACAAAAATCATTAAAGCAATCAAACCAAAATCACGCCTTATGTGTATTTGATTCTAGTTTTCATGAAGGTGTAGTCGGTATTGTTGCCTCCAGAATAAAAGATCGCCACCATATGCCGACCTTTGTATTCGCCCCCAGTCAGATGAGCACCCCACAGGGAAGCGTTGCAGTCATCAAAGGCTCTGGGCGCTCGATCCCTGGCTTTCATTTGAGAGACGCGCTTGACTGGGTCTCCAAGCGACATCCCCATTTGCTGATCAAATTCGGTGGTCATGCAATGGCAGCAGGTTGCACAATTTTAGAAAAAGATTTTCAGGTCTTTGAAAGCTCTTTATCAGAGGTCACAAAGGCTTGGCTCGGCGATATCCGAGGCTTGAAAGAACTTTGGACTGACGGAGCGTTAGAAAAACAATATTTCAACACCGAAGTTGTCCAAACGTTACAAGCCCAAGTTTGGGGGCAAGGTTTTCCTGCTCCCCTATTTTGTAATCCAGTTGAAATACTCAAACAACGCATTGTTGGAGAGAAGCACTTATCCATGAAAGTGCTCCTGCACGACTTGGAGTGCGATGCAATTTGGTTTAACCACACTCAGTCCCTGGACAGCAAAACTGAGTTGGTCTACAAAGTTGAGCTTGATACTTGGATGGGCAGACAAAAGTTGAAACTTTATGTGGAGGCCTCAAAATAGAGGAACCAGGCGCCTGCGACCTCATCAATAAGACAAAATGGAGCACTTAGGTCCTCGGATTCACCCTCAATTCAACTTAAAACACAATCCCACAAGCTCAGTCTAAAATACAGGGGTGAATTATTCAAACGCCGATCTCCACTGCCACTCCATCGTATCCGACGGGACCCTAACACCCGAGGCGCTCGCTCAGCGTGCCAAGTCAAACGGTGTAGACCTATGGTCACTGACCGATCACGACGAAATTGGTGGCCAAGATCGCGCCATTAAAGCCGCCCAAGCGGTTGGACTTGCCTACCTCACAGGCACCGAGATTTCTGTCAGCTTCGCTGGTAAAACGGTCCATATCGTTGGACTCGGGTTTGACCATACCCAGGCTTCTATGGCTGAGGGTTTGCTGGCAACCCGTGGGGGACGCGAGGA
The DNA here is from genome assembly GCA_903828695.1 of uncultured Burkholderiales bacterium. Lineage (GTDB taxonomy): Bacteria > Pseudomonadota > Gammaproteobacteria > Burkholderiales > Burkholderiaceae_C > Limnohabitans. The sequence continues at coordinate 54,497 of CAIKNE010000126.1, forward strand.
AAGGGCACAGGACATGGCCGCCCAACTGGAGAAAGTGGGAATCAAGGGCGCTTACGACGGCGCACTCAAATATGTGGGCAACCCTGAGTTGATATCGAGAACCCATTTCGCAAGGTTTTTGGTCGAAAGCGGCGTTTGCTCGGACACATCAGAAGTTTTTCGTAAATATCTAACAGAAGGCAAACCCGGTTTCGTCGAGCACAAATGGGCCCAATTAGGTAACGCAGTCAAATGGATTACGGGCGCTAATGGAATTGCTGTGATTGCGCACCCTGCTCGCTACGCGTTTAGTCCGAACGAAGAGTATGCACTGATAACTGAATTCATTGCCCACGGAGGGCGAGGCATTGAAGTGGTGACGGGCAGCCATACCGAAGCAGAAGCCGTTCGGTATGCAGACGTAGCCCGTGAATTCAACCTTTTGGCATCCAGGGGTAGTGACTTTCACAGCCCTCATGAGAGCAGACTTGACCTGGGCTCATTGTCGGCATTACCGCGTGACTTGACACCCGTTTGGACCTTACTCAATGAGCGAGTGCACTGAAACATATGACCGCTTTAGCAAAGCACTTTTGCAGGTCTTAAGCCACTTTTGCGATGCCCACTGGGCTCATCAACTTTAACGCACAACTCTCTCATTCACACCATGTCCAATCGTCCGTTTTTATTAGGTGTGATTTCTCTGGTATGTTCGCTACTTTGTTTTTCGGTCCTAGATACGACCAACAAATATCTGATGAGTGCGGTGCCCCTTTTGATGGTGATGTGGTTTAGATACGCTGCTCACTCTACTTTAAGCGCTGCTTTTTTATTACCCAAAAGAGGACGCGCGCTTTTTAGAACCAATCGATTGAAGCTGCAGATTTTGCGAGGCTTGTTACTTTTGATGAGTAGCGCCCTTGCTTTTCTTAGCCTACAAAGAATGCCGGTCGCAGAATTTGCAGCTATAGGGATGCTGACTCCGTTACTGGTGATGGTTTTGTCACATTTCTTTTTAAAGGAACACGTCTCTTTATTCAGAAATATATGCGTGGTTGGTGGCTTAATTGGGGCATTAATCATTGTGCGCCCTGGGGGTAATTTAAAAGGCTATGACGCCCTTTTCCCACTTACGATGTCAGTCTCCAATGCGCTCTACCAAGTGCTCACGAGCTACTTATCACGAACCGAAGATCCCATGACGTTACATCTTTTTACGGGGTGGGTAGGATTTTTAGTTTGCTCGGTCCTTGTGCCCTGGTCGTGGGACGTTAATTTAAGTACTTCCTTTTGGCTCTTAATGTGTTTATCTGGAGTGACGGGCACTTTAGGTCATTACTTGTTGATCGTTGGATTCTCCAAAGCTCCCGCCAATCGTTTGGCACCTTACTTATATCTGCAAATTGTTTTTTCATGGTTTACGGGTTGGGTTGTATTTGGCTATAACCCTCAGGGACTTGAGTTAGCGGGTATCGCTTTGATTGCCATCTGCGGCGTCGCAGCTGCTTGGCGCGGCGCCCCCAACCCATCGCCCAGTATTGTCCATTGATCGACGCACAATAAACTACTTTACAAATCACCTTAGCATGACCCTTCGCCTTATCGTTCACCCAGACAACCCGCAGAGTAGGTTTTTAAAACAAGCGGCAAAAATTCTAGCCAGCGGTGGTATCGCAGCCGTTCCAACAGACTCCAGCTACGCGCTCGTTTGTCACCTAGAGGACAAGGCGGCGGTGGATAAGATTCGACGAATCCGCGGTGTCGATGAGAAGCACCACCTCACCTTGATTTGCAAAGACCTCTCGGAGTTAGCACACTACGCCAGAGTTGATAACCGGCAATTTCGCTTAATCAAATCGGCAACCCCTGGACCCTTTACTTTTATATTAGAAGCCAGCAAGGAAGTTCCGCGAAGGGTTTGCCACCCCCAACGTAAAACCATTGGACTCAGAGTCCCTGATCATCCAGCGTTGCTTGAACTTTTGGCCAACCACGGAGCCCCCCTTCTCTCAACAACGCTGATTGCACCTGGAGAGAGCGAACCCATCAATGATCCCGACTTGATCGAGGAAAGGTTCCATAACTCCATTGACGTGATCATTGACGCAGGCGCTTGTCACCTAGATCCGACCACGGTTGTTGACCTTACGCCGATGGGGGACGGGGGAGCTGCGGTGCTTATTCGCCAAGGTCGCGGCGAATTGGCTACATTGGGGCTGTAAGCGGAAAGTTTTGCTATAAATCCGAAAGGACTAATTAGGTCTTAGCAAACGAAATGGAGTAGATTTCGATTAAAAGAGTATTAATGTATTAGGCATATTCACCCATTTGTGGTAAAAAATAATCACTTTATCAATATTTTTAGCCTTTTTTAGTCATTCAAGTGAGAAAATGCAGGGGTGGATATCTCTCACCTCATTCAAACCGTCACAGTCAACGCCTTACCGGTGTTGTTTGCAATCACCTTGCACGAGGCGGCTCATGGGTACGCGGCGAAATACTTTGGTGACAATACAGCCTGGCTTTTGGGAAGGGTAACGCTCAACCCAGTGCCCCATATTGATTTGGTAGGCACGCTCATCATGCCACTCATCATTTATTTTGCCACTGCTGGGACCTTCCTTTTTGGTTATGCCAAGCCAGTGCCCGTTCGATTTGGTGACCTGCGCAACCCCAAACGCGATATGGTTTGGGTAGCTTTAGCTGGTCCAGTCATGAACTTAATGCAAGCCTTTATTTGGGGAGTGGCTTTGTACACTCTTTTAGGCTTTAACTTTGATGAAACTTTTTTCTTGGAAATGTGTAAAGCAGGCGTTTTGGTCAACATCGTCATGTTTGCTTTTAATCTCTTTCCCGTGCCCCCCTTAGACGGAGGTCGTGTTTTGGTGGGCTTACTGCCGCGCAAAATGGCAATGGAATTTTCTCGTATAGAGCCTTACGGTTTTTATATTGTGATGGTTATGGTCTTCTTAAACATCATTAACCCCATTTGGATGACGCCAATCATGGGACTTACGTTTACGACATTAGACATCGCCCTGCATCCTCTCGAACTTTTATTTCGCTAATCCATGAAAGAACGCGTTTTATCAGGCATGCGCCCTACCGGGGCACTCCACTTGGGTCACTATCACGGGGCCCTTAAAAATTGGGTGCGCCTGCAAAGCGAGATGGAGTGTTACTACTTTGTCGCCGATTGGCACGCACTCACCACTCATTATGAGAGCCGCGAGGTGATCGAGAAAAACGTCTACGAGATGGTGATCGATTGGCTTGCAGTAGGACTCGATCCCAATCAATGCACTATCTTTCTACAAAGCAAAATTCCCGAACACGCTGAGCTGTTCACACTCCTCGCAATGGGAACCCCCATAGGGTGGTTAGAGCGCGTTCCAACCTACAAAGATCAACAAGAAAAACTAAAAGATCACGATCTCTCCACTTACGGCTTCTTGGGCTATCCCCTTTTGCAGTCCGCAGATATTTTGATCTACAAGGCCAAATATGTGCCCGTGGGGGAGGATCAGTCCTCCCACGTTGAGTTAACGCGCGAAGTGGCCCGCCGCTTCAATCATTTGTATGGTCGTGAGTTTGATTACGAACAGCGTGTTCAAGCCGTTTTATCAACCCTTCCCCCAGAGAGTGCAAAGAGGCTTGAAAAATCTCGTAAAAAGTTCCAAGAAGCTGGAGACCTCAAGGCCTTAGAAGGAGCGCTTGGGTTTATCAACGAGCAAACCCAACTCAACCCTCAGGACCGAGAGCGACTGATAGGGTATATGAAAGGGACGGGGCAGGAAATCTTGATTGAACCCCAAACTCTTTTGACTCAGGCTAGCAGGGTGCCTGGACTTGACGGCGCAAAAATGAGCAAAAGCTATAACAACTCAATCGCCATTCGGGAAGAAAAAGCCAATCTGGAGCAAAAAATCAGGCGCATGCCCACAGATCCAGCCAGAATTAAAAGAACAGATGCCGGGGATCCTAGTAGATGTCCTGTATGGCAATTCCACATTTTGTATTCCAATGAGAGTACCCAAGAGTGGGTGCAAAAGGGGTGCAAAAGCGCCGCAATTGGATGCTTAGAATGTAAACAACCTGTCATAGACGGAATTTTGCGAGAACAACAACCCATGTTTGAACGTGCAGAGCCTTATATGTCGAATCCCAAAATTGTTAGAGAAATCGTTGAAAACGGTACAAATAAAGCGCGCCAAGTGGCTCAAGCAACGATGAGAGATGTGCGCTCGGCAATGGGTTTGAATTATTAATGATTAGGGAGAGTAAATAAAATGAGTCTATACGTTATTGATGATCATCCACTCGTACGCCAAGCCATTGGCATGTTGCTACGAAGAATTCACCCCGCATCCAAGGTTGTTGAACTCGACCGCTATAGCGAGTTGCAGGCCGCACTGATCAAAAATGGAGAGCCTGAACTCTTTGTTCTCGATTTATTACTCCCAGGCATTAAAGGGGCTAGCGCCATCAGTGAGATCAAAGGCATGTACCCCAACTCGCCTTTGGTCGTCTTCTCAGCTATGCCTGCGGGCGAGGCAAAGGAGGCGTGCTTGGAGGCGGGTGCTGATCTATATATTGAGAAGACATCCAGCTCAAACGATGTCTCTAGTGCTATTCAAGGTCTATTGCACGTTGATGAGGAGGGCGATGAAGAGGCGCTTCCTAGCCCAACTGGCGACACAAAACTGTCTAAACGCCAAAAGCAGCTCATCCTCATGCTTGATAGAGGGCTGAGCAACCGAGATATTGCTGCTGAACTCAACATCAGTGAGCACACCGTTAAAGTGCATCTTTGGAGGCTCTTTAGACGACTGGGGGTCAAGAGCAGAACTCAAACGCTGCACTTTGCCCGCTCGCGTGGACTTTTAATGAGCTGATTTTAAAAAATATCGCCGGACTCGAATAGCAACTCAAAGCAGTCTGAAAAAAACCATCTCAAGTCAAAATGAGATGGTTTTTTTAGTTCAATGCATCCACAATTGTTAAGCGCAGGTTCTGAGTGCCCACCTTCACAGGGCCTTTTGTGACCCCGTAGTCCCCCGCTTGGGGCATAGCATTACCTGACGCTGAAATACGCGCCTTAATCATCACCTCAGACACAGAGGATAAATTAGAAGCTGGATTCATGGCGTTGGTGTCATCCAATACAAAATCATAGGGCATATGCGCAACCGTTGTTTTAATCATCGCAAGCGGCATCCTTGAGCCGGACACCGGAACAGCATAAATAAACACCGTATCGCCAGGGTGAATCTTGGTTGCAAGCGTAGGAGATATCTCTACACGGCCTATGAGTTGCGATTTTGCAGCGTCCATACCCTTGGATGCAGATTGAGCCAAGGGCTTCACACCCAATCGCTCCTGCGCTTTTGCAATGGCATCTGTTAGTGCAGCGTTATCAGGCGAGTTAGGTGGAACAAATTTTTGAACATGTTGCCAATACTTTAAAGCTTCAGAGTAATGCTCCTCAGAAAACGCAGCGCTTCCCGCTAGTAAAAGAGCGTTGCCTTGGTCGGGATTTGCCTTGAGTACTCTTGCAATAATCGACCAAGGCTCACCTTTAAAGCTGCCGTGATTGATCTGCGCCAGCACTTCAGCACGCTCGATCTCCACATCATCGTTTTGACTCAAACTCAGCGACTTGGTTAAGGCCTTTTCTGCGCTCTCAAAGTGGGACAAAGAACGCTCAACGCGGGCAAGCATGACCCAACCATCTGCATTATTAGGCTCTTGCGCCAAACGCTTGGTCAACTCGTCCGCCATTTGAGCTAGTTTCTCGGGAGTGAAAGCCTCATCGGCGGGGCCAGCGGTGGTCTCCACATAATCCAGCGCAGTAGGCGTGCCCACTACGGAATAGAGAGCTATGGATAAAACAGGTATCAAAACAGCCAAAGCCGGAACCGTCCAACGAATCCAAGGTGTTTGTTTGCGCTGAGAAGCAAAGACAGCAGAGTCATTTGGATCAAAGGCTTCCTTGCTTTTTGCGTCGTACCCGCCCATATGAGCCAAAGACTGGGTCTGAGCCTGCGAGTCCTCAACGAGTCGCTGGGCGAGCTCCTCTCTGGCAACTTCGAACTCATGCTCAGTCATACGACCAATTTCAAACTCAGCCGCCAACTCCGTCAACTGCTCTCGGTACACAGCGACATTGGCCATCATGGCCTCTTTAGGATCGAGTTGTAGGGCACGGCTTTTGTAAACCGCCGACTTTAAAGCAGCCCAAAAAAATGCAACGACCAGGACCAGCAACACGAACGCTAGAAGGACAAATAAAAGAGTCTCGTTCACATCATTCCTTATGCGCGTGGTGAACAGATTCTTGGGCGTGTGAGCCCATGTCTGAATCTGGAGTTAAATTTAAATCAGGCACAGTGGCATTGATTGTTGCGAGTTGTTGGGACTGAATTTTTTTATTTCTTTTGTCAATCACCATCAATAAGATAACCAGCCCAATCAAAAGACATGCAAAGGGACCAAACCACAAGAGCCAGGTCATTGGTTTGACTGCGGGGCGGTACAAAACAAAGTCGCCGTATCGCTCCACCAAATAGTCTTTAATCTCTTGATCGGTTTTTCCTTTAACAATTTGCTCTCGCACCTGCGCGCGCAAATCCTCAGCCAAATCCGCCCTAGAAGAGGCGAGAGATTCATTTTGACAAACCAAACATCTCAACTCATCGGCGATGTGAACAAGCCTTGCCTCCACCTGTGCATCACTCGCCATCAGTTCAGCCTCTTTGGCCAACACAGGATTGACCAACAAAAGCAGCGAAAGCGCACCAACACCCAGCACCCTCGTCCAACCAAGAGAGATAAATCTTAATTTTTGCTTTGCATATTGAGTCAAATTCATGAGTTCTCCAAACCACGTAATATCGGTAGTAAGGTTTCGGTCAATATTTGCGGTGTCACGGGTCCAATTTGCTTGTACCGAATGACTCCATTTTTATCGATGATATAGGTCTCTGGGACGCCGTAAACGCCGTAATCAATGCCCACACGCCCGTCAAGATCCATCACTGATAAAGTGTAAGGATTGCCGTGACGCTCAAGCCATACCGAACCCCTCGAGCGGGCTAAGCTCAGTTGCGCATCTGGCGTGAGTTTTTTCTCCGGATCATCTTGAGGCTGAATCTCCTTGTAGCTTAGTCCAACAATAGGTACGCCTATTTGCTTGGCAAATGCAACAAGTACGGGGTGCTCCTCTCGACAACTCACGCACCAAGTAGCCCAAACGTTAAGCATCCAAACGCGTCCCTTGTAGTCCTGTGGGCTAAAAGGTGTGTTACCCGATAAAGTTTGCAAAGAAAAATCGGGCGCTGCCCGGTTAATGAGCGGGGAGGGGATTTCGTGTGGGTCACGGCGCAGACCAACGGCCAAAAAAACCACCAAAACCAAAAATAAAACCAAAGGAATTAAAAACTTTTTCATTTGCGTTAATCCTAAGTCGCTGATTGAACGCCTGAGTCGGTGTGCAAAGACGCAGACTGGGACAACTCATGAGCGGTGGAGTCAACTTCCAATGTTTGTGCTTGAGAGTTGACTGCCTCTGGTGACCCAGACTCCAAGGAGTCTTCACCTATCTCACGCTCGTCACCATCCTTAACATCAGCCCCCATCGATAGCGCTTGACCCGCCGTTTGCAAAGGACTTTGCGCGTTGGCTCGACGGTACCTGCGATCAAGAGAGGCCAATAAACCGCCTAAGACCATCATCAACACACCCACCCACAACCAAGGCACAAAGGGTTTGTAATATATGCGCATGCTCCACTGATGAGCATCCCCGGGGAGGGGGTCTCCTAAAGAGACGTATAAATCTCGCCATAAATTAGAGCTGATAGCGGCCTCGGTCATTGGCATCGCAGATGAGAGGTAGTGTCTTTTCTCAGGTTTTAAGATTTCAGTACTTTCACCTGAATTGAAAACCTCAATTTGCGCTTGACTGGCTGTGTAATTGGGGCCCTTGACCTCACCAATCGCGTTCAAGCGAAAGACATAGGGCTGGATCGTGACCTCATCTCCGATCGCCATTTTCACGTCCCGCTCTACCTCAAAGGATTTCACGCCCGTCACTCCCAGCACGACAATAGCCAAACCAAGGTGTGCAAAGTGCTGCCCCCAAAAAGAGCCTCCTATGCGACCGGGCTTGAGGACTCGCTCGACCATGTGCTGCACGGTGCCTAGACCAACCCACAACCCCAAAGTCCAACCTAAGAAAACCCCAAACGACCACTCACCAATAAGAAAGGGCAAGGACGCTCCAAGGACCACACTCAGTAGTGCAGTCCATCGCAGGTGCATGAACATATCTTGCAAATTAGCGTTTCTCCACTTGGCAACGGTACCAGGTATCAATAGGAAAAGTATGGGGACCATCAACGGGGCAAATACCAAATTGAAATAAGGAGGTCCCACCGATAACTTACCCAAATTCAGTGCATCGATGACCAATGGGTACAAAGTTCCCAATAAAACCGCAGCCGTTGCCACGCTGAGCAAAACGCTGTTGATCAACATAAAGGTTTCCCTGGACAACAAACCCATCGTACCGCCAAGGGTTACCTTAGGTGCCCGCCAGGCAAACAAAGTAAGGGATGAGCCCACAACAATGGCCAAAAAACAAAGTACAAAGATACCTCTGGTGGGGTCTGCAGCAAAGGCGTGCACGGATGTCAAAACGCCTGAGCGAACCAAAAACGTACCCAGCAAAGAAAGCGAGAAGGCAGCGATGGCCAATAGAACGGTCCAGGCCTTAAATCCACCTCTTTTTTCTGTAACCATCAAAGAGTGAATCAGCGCCGTTGAGACCAGCCACGGCATCAATGATGCGTTCTCCACAGGATCCCAAAACCACCACCCCCCCCATCCGAGCTCGTAGTAGGCCCACCAAGAACCCAGGCCAATTCCAAGTGTCAAAAAAGACCACGCAATAACAGTCCAGGGCCTTGACCAACGCGACCACGCTGAGTCGAGTCGACCCGTAATTAAAGCTGCAATTGCAAATGCAAATGCAACTGACATACCCACGTAACCCATATAAAGCATGGGAGGATGAATCACCAACCCAGGATCTTGTAGCAAAGGATTTAAGTCCCGACCTTCTGCAGGAACGGGTAGCTCTCTAAGAAATGGGTTGGAGGTAAACAATATAAAGAGTATGAACCCAACAGAGATGAAACCCAAGACACTCAAAACGCGGGAGATGACTCCAATGGGAAGACTCTTTGAAAAATAAGCGACCAAAGATGTCCAAACAGACAACATTAAAATCCAAAGCATCAATGAGCCTTCATGCCCCCCCCAAACCGCAGCAATCTTGTAAGGCGTGGGCAATAGGTGGTTTGAGTGCTCAGCAACGTAGGCAATTGAGAAATCGTCCCTCAAAAACCCCGTCAACAAACACCCGTACGCACCCGCCACCAAGGCGAACTGTAACCATGCAGTGGGTCGAGCAAGGTACTGCCAAGCATGTTGCTTGGTGAGAGAGCCGACTAAGGGAAGTACACACTGCACAAGCGCAACGAGTAGCGCCAAAATCAATATATATTGACCTAACTCAGCAATCATTTAAGGCCTTTAGTTGAAATTTTTCTGTAATCCACACCGTTCATAAGAAATATGTTCTTTATTTATTGGGTTTCATTGGGGTTGGGTTTTAAAGATTTTGCTGCCCGTTCAAGGGCGGCCTTGTCCATCGCACTCTTGGCCTCGGGGGGCATGTAATTCTCATCATGCTTGGCCAAGACCTCGGTTGCTTGAAAGATTCCTTGATCATTCAAGCGTCCCTGAGCGACTACGCCCTTTCCTTCTTTGAACAGATCGGGCAAAAGTCCCGTGTAATGAACACTGACTTCGTTTGTGAAATCAGTCACAACAAACTCAATTTCATCGCTCCCCTTTTTGAGCGATCCTTCTCTGACCATCCCGCCAATCCGAAATAGCCGATTCCTGGGAGCCTCACCCTTAGCCACTTGAGATGGGGTGAAGAAGAAAACCAAATTACTTTGAAAAGCGTTTAACACAAAAGCCGCAGCAATACAAAGTACGGCTATACCGACCGTGATAAACCAAAATCGTTTTTTTCTAGGGGTCATTGAATGGCGCTATTTTGAAATAGGATGTAGGCTGATGAGGGTGTTTTTATTGAGGCAACGCTGGGTCTGTATTGGCTTGGACCCACTCAATTGCCTGCTTTCTCGCACGTACGATCTGGTTGAGCTCAAGGGCTAATAGTAAAAAAGTAACCCCAACACTGCTCCAGACGTAGCCTGCATAGCCACCCATTGCGAAGAACTCCCACCAACTACTCCAGTTCATGCATACCTTCCTTGCATTATCAGTTTTAAGCCAAAGCTAAAATTCAATTTACTTTTTCCCGCGATTCTCGCGACTTTTATACCTGCTCACCCTTGGATTGTTTCACACCCTGAGCCTTCCCTAAGTTTTGCGCAAAAAAGGACCTTGAAATAATCTCCAAAGTCCCCAAAAACTTTAATCCACAACCTCCGCTAGAGACTGCACCCATTTGGTCGTGCTCTCTCGCTCCAAGATCAAAGTTCGTACACGGTACAACGCAACCGCAATCGAATACATCCAAAAAGCAAGGGCCATTAAAAGCATACCCAATAGCATCAGGTGGGCCATGCTGGGCGCTTTGGTCATCGAAATTGAAGCGCCTTGGTGCAAAGTATTCCACCAAGTCACTGAGAAATAAATAATAGGGACATTGATCGATCCAACCAACGCCAATATGGCACCCGCTTTATCTCTTCTGATAGGGTTATCAATCGCCGAGGTAAGAGCGATATAGCCCAAATAGAGAAACAATAAAATCAACTCAGACGTGAGCCTTGCATCCCAAACCCACCAAGCCCCCCACATGGGCTTACCCCACATCGCACCCGTCCACAGGGAGAGGAAAGCAAAGATTGCACCTGTGGGCGCTAACGCCGCTGTCATCATCCCAGACAGGCGCGTTTTAAAGGTAAGACCCAAAAAACTCCAAAAGGCCATAGCCATAAAAATAATCATGGACATCCAAGACGCGGGAACGTGCAGGAAAATGATCCTGTAACCCTCCCCTTGCTGAGCATCGGTTGGGGCCATTCCCAGTCCGACCCAAAGGCCTGCAATGGTCAACAAAACTCCCGCCCCACTAAACCATGGAATCAACTTTCCAGACAAGCTGTAAAAAGCTTGGGGAGGCGCGTACTTGAAGAAAAATCCCATCATTTTTTTATCCGTTTCGTTCTTGCTATACCCGTAATCCCAATCACAGCCTACATCGTTTCACTCATACTCACTCAAACGCCACCCTCAAAGCCGCCGCACAAGCCCATGGGCTGAAAAAAACAGCTGGCATGAGCATGGCCATCAAAATGGAGAAGTACGCCTGCGAGCCCAAACCCGCTGCGAGGGACTCTACCGCACCGCAGCCAAAGACCAACACGGGTACAAAAAGGGGTAGTACGAGCAGTGAAATCAACACGCCACCCCCCCTTAATCCGAGTGTTAATGCAGATGCAATCGCACCTAAACAAGACAGAATCGGCGTACCTATTAAAAGCGTCCCCATCAAAACGAGCACAAATTCAATAGGCAAATCAAACATCAAACCTAGGACTGGGGCCAAAATAACCAAGGGCAAACCACACAGCGCCCAATGCGAAATTATTTTTGCAAAAACAAGTAATGACAGATTGTGCGGAGTCAATACGAGTTGCTCCAAACTGCCGTCTTGCCAATCCGCCTCAAACAAACGGCCTAACGTTAGCATCGAAGACAAAAGCGCTCCTACCCATAGTATTCCAGGTGCTATGCGTCTCAAAATATCCAAATCCGATCCAATCGCAAGAGGAAACAGGGTCGCAACCACCAGATAAAAGAACAGCCCACTGAGCACCTCAACCTTGCGGTGCATCGCAACCCTTAAATCCCGTTTCAAGATTGCAGTAAAAGCCTTCATTTAGACAACATGAGCACGCGGCCCAATCCACTGAGTTGAATGGGTTGGTGACTGGTCAAAATGACCAGTCCTGCGCTGTTCAAATGCTGCTCCAACAACTGTGTAAAGAGATCTACCGTATGACTATCCAGCGCAACCAATGGCTCGTCTAATACCCACAGGGGTGCGCGCGCGAGTTTGAGTTTTGCCAATGCGACTCTGCGCTTTTGACCTTGAGAGAGGATCCCCAGTGGCACATGCTCCCTGCCCTTTAGACCAAAGTGGGCTAGAGCCTGCTTTAAATCCAAATCCTGTGCAGGCACTCCCATTAAGGCGCACTCAATGGCTAGGTTCTCAAACGCGGTGAGCTCCTCTTTGAGGGCAAGCTTGTGGCCCACAAAGAAGATGTCTTTCAAATAAAGAGGTAAATCTTCATGTATATTTTTTCCCCGCCAAAGCACCTCACCCTCATCCAAGGGTGCAAGTGAACAAATAACCCTCAACAAACTCGTTTTGCCAATACCGTTGTCCCCTTGCAAATGCAACCACTCGCCCGGATTCAACGAGAAACTCAAATCACGTAAAAGCTCTCTCCCACCCCTGGATAAAGAGAGATTCTTAATTTCTAAACGATTGGGTAAGGTCACAAGGGATCAGCAGTCAAACGAAAAAGCAATTATTCAAGCACCTAAAATTAACACAAAGTTGCTAGAAAATCTTTTACTTCCGTGTCGGTTAATCTGCGCGGGCTCCGGATGCTTTCACAATAGCGCCCCAACGCGGAACCTCCATTTTGTCCAGCTCCGCCATTTGCTCTGGAGTGGATCCACTGACTATGTAGCCAGATTCACTCATTCTCCTAACAAAGTCGGGAGACTTAAGCCCCTTGAGCATTTCAGTATTGAGTTTTGTAATGATTTCTTTGGGGGTGCCGCTGGGCGCTACTAAACCAAACCAAACCCCTGACTCATAACCAGCAACACCTGCCTCTGCCATGGTCGGCAGATCGGGCAAAAACGGATCGCGCTTGGCCCCTGTAGTTGCTATTGCCCTTAATTTACCGGACTTAATGAAAGGCATAGAGGAAGGAATGTTGTCAAACATCATCATGACTTGACCACCCATCAAATCTGTAAGTGCCGGTGAACTGCCCTTATAGGGAATGTGGACCAAGTCAACCTTTGCCAAGCTCTTGAACATCTCACCCGACATATGAATACTTGTGCCGCTGCCACTGGAGGCGTAGTTCAGTTCTCCGGGGGTTGCCTTGGCCATGGCGATCAACTCTGGGACAGAGTGGATTTTGGAGTTAACAGGTACCACCAACACATTGTTCATGGAAACGATGGTGCCAATAGGCGCAAAGTCTTTGCTTGGATTAAAAGGCATCTTAGAGTAAAGAGCAGGATTGATGGCCTGGATGCCACTGGTGGTGAGCATGATGGTGTAGCCGTCCGCTGCAGCGTGCGCCACCTCCGAGCCGCCGATATTTCCACCCGCACCTGGACGGTTATCTACGGTCACCGGTTGACCCAAGTTCTTAGACAACTCTAAAGCAATAGCTCTAGAAGCAATATCTACTGCACCCCCCGGGGTGAAGGGGCATACCAAACGAATGGGTCTATTGGGAAAGGTATCGGCAACGCCTGCATGCGCCAAACCACATAAACCTAAATACACCGCAGTGCAAAAGGCAAGCGTTTTTCTATTCAAAAGCATCATCATGAAAATCCTTTTTTAAGTCATCTTAGATCTTTTTTAAGACCTCAGTCATTTGCAAAAAAAGCCTCAAATCCACCTATGGGCTCAAATCGTTGATTCACAAACCTTAACAACTTGGGCCCACCCATCACCGCTTCACGCTCGCTATGCTTTGGATGTCCTGGATAGGTAAGGTGCCTTACCCCGTCCTCATCAAAGGGTTCTGGTTGAATGAAGGCTGGGGTCTTTGCCCGGGCTGCGCTCAGGGCTTCGTCCACACTCCTAAAATTTGCTAAGTTGGCCAAGCTCATAATTTGGGGCGGCGCCATCTCAATCTCGTTTGCCCAGTACTTTTGCAAGGCTACTTTAGGACTCATCCATGCACTATCACTGGCTTCGTAATTATCGTGTTTAGCAGTTTGCAAATCTGGGCTTTTCGCTAAAAAAAACCGAGTGTCAAAGCGCTTTGTCATGAGTGACGCCATTTTGGGTGTAATCCAACGGCTAAAGGGCACCAAATCTTGTGTGCGAAGAAACATGTTGTGTTGATTTAAAATATCCAACAAAGTTTTCTCCTCAATGAGCGCTTTGGAATCGCTGAACCCTGGGTGCGAGGATTTTGCAAATAACACCCCGCACTCCTCAAATGTTTCCCGGATTGCAGCCACAAAAATGGCAACCGCTTGATCTGTAGTGAGCTCCCCCTCGTTGAGTCGTTGCTTGAGGGTCTCACCGTCCAAGTCCAAACGACTCATAAATTCAGTGTTTGAGTCCCCCTGATCAACCTTTCCCCCAGGAAACACATACACTCCACCCAGAACTGAGGATTTTGCATGACGTTTAATCATGAACACCTCCAAACCAGGGCCAGCCGCTGAGTCCCTGAGTATTAAAAGTGTGGCTGCATCAACAGGCGCAGTCGTGACGACTTCTTTTTGAATTTCCATAGTGCCATTGTGGCATCAAAAACAAACATCCCTATGTCAAGTCAAGATCTAAACACCACCCCAAAAGCTGGCGATGCTCGACAGCCCAGCACCAAGCCCGCCCTGCCCCGACCCCCCGCACAAACCCCTAATGCTTTGAAGAGGCTTTGGCCCTTTGTCAGTAAATACAAAATGGTCATGGCCTTGGCCGGTCTTTTCCTGGTCTTGGCAGCTGGCGCTACGCTTGCCTTTCCCTGGGCTTTAAAGATGCTTATCGATCAAGGCCTGGCCAAACAAGAAGGAAATCTTCATTTGGCTGAACATTTTTTAGCGCTCTTTGGGGTTGCCTCAGCCCTAGCTTTGTTCTCTGCAGCCCGTTTTTATACCGTTAGCTGGCTGGGTGAGCGCATCACAGCTGACGTCAGGAACACCGTCTATACACACGTGTTGAAGCAAAGTGCCGAGTTCTTTGAAACAACCCAATCGGGTGAGATCCTCTCTAGGCTCACCAATGACACCACTCTCGTTCAAACCGTAGTTGGCTCCTCCCTATCCATGGGCCTGAGAAATTTGGTCATGGGATCGGGCGCTCTTTTCATGCTCATTTGGACAAACCCGCTTCTCATGCTGCAAGTCATGGGGCTCTTGATTTTAGTAGTCTGGCCCAGTATGCGAATGGGTAGGCGCGTTCGCAAACTCTCCCGTGCCAGTCAAGACCGGGTAGCAGATGCAAGCGCCATTGCCAGTGAAGTGCTCAACGCCATCCCGGTCGTTCAAAGCTACACGGCTGAGGTCCGCGAGTCAGCGCGTTTTAGCGATTCCACCCAGTACGCGTTCGTGACCGCAGTCAACAGGACCAAAGCAAGAGCGGTTTTAGTCGGCTTTATCATTATGGCAACAAGCGCTGCCTTGCTATGGGGCTTGTACGAGGGAACGCTCGCAGTGCAAGCGGGCACGCTCAGCGCAGGCGAGCTTGGACAAACCATTGTGTATGTCATATTGCTGGCCAGCTCAGCAGCCGTGCTGGGTGAGGTTTACGGGGACTTACTGAGAGCGGCGGGCGCGACCGAGAGACTGATGGAGTTACTTGAGACAAGGAGCGCCATTAACTCCAACCCCTCCAGTGTTGAGCCAGCTTGGCCCGTCAACGGATCAATTGTTCAAATCAAGAATTTATGCTTTAAATATCCGTCCAGGCCTAACCAATGGGCTTTAAAGGATTTAACGGGGACGGCCCTTTCTGGTCAAACTATAGCCATTGTGGGACCCAGCGGAGCGGGTAAAAGTACGCTTTTTAGTTTATTGCTGCGCTTTCACGATCCGCTCAGCGGATCTATCGAGATGGACGGTGCGCGCATTGATGAAATGAGTCTTCATGCGCTTAGAAACAGGATTGGGCTCGTGCCCCAAGAGCCCGTTGTTTTCTCAGGTACTGCGATGGAGAACATCAAATATGGACGCGTCGACGCGTCAACCGAGGAAGTGATCCAAGCCGCTAAGGCAGCCTTTGCGGATGAGTTCATCCAAGCCCTGCCTGATGGTTACGACACCTTTTTGGGTGAGCGCGGAGTGCGCTTGTCGGGTGGGCAACGTCAACGTATTGCCATTGCTCGGGCGATCCTAAAGAACCCCCCTCTTCTTCTCCTAGATGAGGCGACGAGTGCGCTTGACGCTCACAGTGAACGTGTCGTACAAGAAGCGTTAAACCGTGCGATGAAGAACAGAACCACCTTTGTCATTGCTCACCGCTTAGCAACCGTTCAACAGGCCGACTGCATTTGGGTTTTTGATCAAGGCCGCCTTTGCGAACAAGGCACGCATAGTGAATTAATTGAAAGCGGGGGTTTGTATGCGGGCCTAGCAAAGTTGCAGTTCAACTTGAATAGGACGCAGGAGAGTTGATGTCTCAAATTGGAATGCAAAATTTCTCTATCCACTTCTGGAATTTGCTCCCCCTTTTCTTTGCTTTTGCATTAGGCGGCGTTACGGGCAGCTTCATCGGTGTTGTCATTAGCCGGCTTCCCGCGATGATGGGTCAAAGTGAGCATACAAAGGAGCTAAAGGGTCCAAACGCAACTGAAAAACTAACGCTTGCTTACCCACGCTCGCATTGCGCAGAGTGCAAAAAACCGCTGCGCCTTCATCACAATATCCCGCTCATCAGTTATGCATTTCTAAATGGATTTTGCGCTTATTGCAAAAAACCGATTGGGTTTTGGATTTTTGCAAGCGAGTTGCTTTGCGCACTTTGGTGGTCACTTTGCTATATCCAGTACGGCCTGTGCGCAACCAGCTTTGTTTTTGCTCTGTACGGGTCAGCCCTTTTGTGCTTGGCGTTTATTGATTGGCAAACCCAGCTACTCCCAGATGCAATCACTCAGCCACTGCTTTGGGGAGGGCTCATCGCAAGCGCCCTGGGACTATCGAGCGTTCCCCTTGCAGTTTCTTTGTGGGGAGCCGTTTTAGGGTACTTGGTTTTATGGACCGTCAGTCGGTCTTATTACATCCTCAAGGGGCATTTAGGCATTGGTGATGGGGATCTCAAGTTGGTCGGTGCGCTAGGTGCTTGGATGGGTCCCATTCCTTTAATCGCACTGATACTTCTAGCTTCTATTTCAGGAATCCTAAGCGCACTCCTATTAAGATTAAAAGGTCGCATGAAGGCCGGGGACTATATACCGTTTGGCCCGTTTTTGGTATTCAGCGCCCTTTTAATTCAGACCTGCTTAAGTAAAAGCGCTTACCCCTTTACGGACCTTTTAAGTCAGTTGAGCAAGCTATCCAATTAAGTCGCTTTTGATATTTTGATGGTAGGAAATTTAGAAGAAAAGTCCTTGGCTTTGTCCGACACCTTGGCTGCGACACGTCTGGCCATATCTTTGTACATCTCAGTGATGGGGCTCTTTGGATCTGCAGCAACAGTTGGAAGTCCCTGATCAGCTTGCAAACGTATATTGATGTCTAGGGGGAGCGAGCCCAAATAATCCACACCCAATTCTGCAGCCATCGATTTACCCCCACCCTCGCCAAAGATGTGTTCAGCGTGCCCACAATTTGAGCAGATATGTACCGCCATGTTCTCCAGCACACCCAGAATTGGTACGCCTACTTTTTCGAACATCCTGATACCCTTTCGGGCATCAATGAGGGCGATATCTTGGGGTGTGGTGACTATGACCGATCCCGTCATGGGCACCCTCTGGCTGAGAGTGAGTTGGATATCTCCCGTGCCCGGTGGCAGGTCGATGATTAAATAATCCAAGGAATGCCAATTGGTTTGCCTAAGCAATTGCTCCAGTGCTTGAGTGGCCATTGGGCCTCGCCAAACCATCGCTTCATTGGGACTGACTAAAAAACCAATCGACATGACCTGAACGCCGTGACTGATCAAAGGGCTCATGGTTTTGCCGTCCGTGCTCTCTGGGCGGCCGCTGAGCCCCATCATCATGGGTTGACTGGGACCGTAGATATCTGCGTCCAACAACCCAACACTGGCCCCTTCCGCTTGCAGCGCCAAAGCCAGATTGGCCGCTGTGGTACTCTTGCCCACACCGCCCTTACCGGATGCGACTCCAATAATATTTTTCACCTGCGCCAACAGTTGTACCCCGCCCTGTGCGGCGTGGGCAACGATATGGGTCGAAAATTGGATTCGAATTTCAAGACCACGGGACTCGGGTAATTGCTGAATTGCCTTTATCATGCTCTCGCGCATGGAGTCCCACAAACTCTTCGCGGGGTAACCCAGCTCCACATCAAAGGACAGGATGGTCGGGGTCATTGAAATATTTTTGATTGACTTCGAGCTCACAAAATCGCGCCCTAGGTAGGGATCGCAAACCTCTTTTAAAGCGCCAAGTAACTGCTCTTGTGTCAATGCCATCTCAAAGTACTCCCAATTTCTTTTTTAAAACTCACCCAGTCTACCCAAATAGCTTCATCCGTGCTCAGCTAAAGGGTTTAAATTATCAAAACGCGCCAACAAAAGAATAAAATCACTCACCTCATTCAAAGTAGAGTTATCTCCATGCGTCGCCTTTTTGTAACCACAGCCCTGCCCTATGCCAACGGGAAATTCCACATTGGCCACATCATGGAATACATCCAAGCCGATATTTGGGTGCGCTTTCAAAGAATGCAGGGTAATTTGGTTCACTTTGTATGCGCGGATGATGCACACGGCGCGCCTATCATGATCGCAGCAGAAAAAGCGGGCATCACACCCCAGGAGTTTGTCGCCAATATTTCAAGCGGTCGCAAACCCTATCTGGACGGTTTTCACATCAGTTTTGACAATTGGCACTCAACAGACGGGGCAGAAAACCACGCACTCGCCAAACAAATTTACCTCCAACTCCAAGCAGCTGGGTTGATCGAGGTGCGTGAAATAGAACAGTTTTTTGACCCTGAAAAGGGCATGTTCTTACCCGATCGTTTCATCAAAGGTGAATGCCCTTCTTGTGGCGCCAAAGATCAGTACGGAGATAGTTGTGAGTCATGCGGCGCGGTTTACAGCCCAACAGAAGTTAAAAACCCATACTCCGCGCTCTCTGGTTCTACGCCCATTCTTAAAAAATCTGACCATTATTTCTTCAAGCTCTCTGATCCCAGGTGTGTGAGTTTTCTGAGCGAGTGGACCCAAGGCCTGAGTGCAGATGGGCGCACGCGCTTACAGCCCGAAGTTTTAAATAAAATTAAAGAGTGGTTCGTCACAGATGAGTCAGGCAAAAGTGGGCTTGGAGATTGGGACATCAGTAGGGACGCGCCCTACTTTGGAATTGAGATTCCGAACGCTCCTGGTAAATACTTTTATGTATGGCTTGATGCGCCCATCGGTTATTTAGCTTCACTTAAAAATTACTTAGATAAAGAAGAGATCCAACAAAGCGTTCCAGGAGCTGTTGCTTTTGAGTCTTTCCTTGCTGACCCAAGTGTTGAGCAATACCATTTCATTGGTAAAGATATCACTTACTTTCACACCCTCTTTTGGCCAGCCATGCTGCACTTTAGTGGGCGTAAGACCCCCTCCAGCATCTTTGTGCACGGGTTCATCACCGTCAGTGGTGAGAAGATGAGCAAAAGTCGAGGTACAGGAATCGATCCTCTCAAATATCTCTCGCTGGGTATGAACCCGGAGTGGTTGCGCTACTACTTGGCAGCCAAACTGAGCGCCCGCGTGGAGGACGTGGACTTTAATCCACAAGACTTCATGCTGCGGGTGAATTCTGACTTGGTCGGTAAATACATCAATATCGCCTCCCGAGCAGCCAACTTCATACACAAACAGTTCAACGCTCAACTAGGGCATGTAATGCCAAACGGCGAACAACTCCTTCAACAGTTACAAGCCGCGGCTCCCTCCATTAGCCGTCTCTACGAAGAACGTGAATTTGCAAAAGCCCTGAGGGATATCATGGCGCTTGCCGATCAAGTCAACGAGTTTGTAGATCAAAACAAACCCTGGGAATTGGCAAAAAAAGAGGACGCCATCGTCGAGTTGCATGCCGTGTGCACCACTTGTCTAGAGGCCTTTAGATACTTAAGCATTTATTTAAAACCCGTATTACCTGCTCTTTGCGCGCAGGTCGAGACCTTTTTAAAGTGTCCTCCCCTGGTTTTTGCAGATGTCAACACACGCCTAGGCGCGGGCCACGTCATCAATGATTACAAACACCTCATACAGCGAGTAGATGAAAAAATGTTGGATAAATTATTCGAACTCCCAGAGACTTTGGAGAGCAAACCAACACCCATGGAGAAGTCTCAAAAATCAAAACCAGCAAGCGCACAGGTTGCACCGTCACAACAGCCCATAGAGGGCGAAGAAAATCTCCCCTCACCAGGGGGCGAGCCAATTGCGTCGACCATTGGGATCGAAGAGTTCTCGAAAATCGATCTTCGAATTGCCCAAATTATCTCTTGCGAAACAGTGGAAGGGTCAACCAAACTCCTTCGCCTCATGCTCGACGTAGGCGAGGGCCGAACAAGGCAAGTCTTCAGTGGTATTGCAAGCGTTTACAAACCTGAAGATTTAGTGGGCAAACTCACCGTCATGGTTGCCAATTTGGCACCTCGCAAAATGAAGTTCGGCGTGAGTGAAGGTATGGTGCTCGCAGCGAGCCAGGCGGATGAAAAATCAGAACCCGGTATTTATATTCTTCACCCCTGGAACGGCGCAAAACCAGGGATGCGTATTCATTAATGCTCGCAACCATTGCAAAAACTTTTGCAATGATTGTGGGAATAACAAGAAACAGTCGTATACAAAGCGTTACCACAGCCCCCCATTAATTTCTCGAGGAACGGAATGCTCAGTTTTAGTTTTCACCCCAAATTACTCGAGGTTTTAGGCAACTATAGCTCCAAGGATTTATGGAGCGATATTGGGGCTGGTCTGACCGTTGGGGTTGTAGCACTCCCTCTTGCGATGGCCTTTGCCATTGCCTCAGGGCTACCCCCACAAGTAGGAATTTTCACCTCCATCATTGCGGGACTCTTGATCTCTGTCTTGGGAGGAAGCAAAGTACAAATTGGGGGGCCTGCAGGAGCCTTCATTGTGATCGTCTACGGGATCGTCCAACAAAGCGGTGTTCAGGGCCTGATCATCGCATCCATCATGTCCGGGGTGTTGCTCTTTGTGATGGGTTTGTTGAAACTGGGTACCTTAATTCGCTTCATACCCGTTGCTGTGGTGATTGGTTTTACCAATGCCATCGCAGCACTCATCATGCTTTCTCAAATTAAAGATTTTTTGGGGCTTAGCATTGCAAAAATGCCTGCCGATTTCATTGGCATGATTCAAACCCTTGGCGCGGCCTTGGATACGCTGAACACCTGTGCTTTCGCGCTTGCGATGTGTTCACTCATTTTTTTATTTATCTGGCAGTGGTGGCTGCCGCGCTGGCTCTTACAAACCGCGCCAAACCAAACCCCACTCAGACAAGCGCTCACTCAATTACAAAAAGTACCAGGCTCCATTATTGTTCTCGTTGGCGCGACAACCCTCGTTTTTCTGGCGGACCTACCCGTGCAAACGATAGGAACTCGCTTTGGAGGCATCCCCCATGCGCTACCAAGCCTTAGTTGGCCTACGCTTGGACTTGATCAATGCCAACAACTGTTACGCCCTGCAATCACTCTCGCTCTCTTGGGGGCCATTGAATCGCTTTTGTGCGCCCGCATTGCTGATAACTTAGTTGATGATCACCACAACCCCAACCAGGAATTGATGGCTCAAGGGATTGCCAACTTTGTGGCGCCTCTCTTTGGAGGTATGCCCGCGACTGGCACCATAGCGCGAACAGTGACAAATGCCAAAAACGGGGCTGTCAGTCCAGTTGCTGGCATCGTGCATTGCCTCACCCTACTTGCAATTGTTTTAATCGCAGCTCCACTCGCCTTTCATATCCCGTTATGTGCTTTGTCAGCCATTTTGATGTTTGTAGCTTGGAACATGGGCGAATGGAGAGAATTTGTATACCTGAGAGAATTTCGACTGCCGTACCGAATTATATTACTGACGGTATTTTTGCTCACCATTTTGATCGACTTGGCCAGTGCCGTGGAGTTTGGACTCATCGGGGCTTGTATCACTTTCATCTACCGTATCTCAAGTCTCACACGCTCCGAGCTCTTTCACAACTCGGCCCAGTTGCAAGCACACCGCTTGTACGGGGCCTTGTTTTTTGGGGCAGTGCAGTTGATTGAGAATTTAGAAGCCCATTTGCCTGAAAAAACTCTGATTCTTGACTTCAAGAATTTAATTTACCTCGATACATCTGGTACTGATGTGCTCTTGAGTTTGATGAGGGCGTGTGAGAAAAAAGGCATCCGTCTGGTCTTTTGCGGAGTCATGCACCAACCCCTTGGAATGATGCAACGCGCGAGTTTGCTCAGTAAGCTTGGGAGTCATAACTTCTATGCTGACATAGCGACCGCTTTGAGCGAAGAGTTGAATGAAAACTAATAAAAAAAGCCTCAGAATCCAGGAAATCACAAACTGATAGGCTTTTTGCGGTTCTGTGCGGTTAACTTTTAGGGGTACAAATCCTCCTTCCCTGTAGAATGAGGGGGTTAAGCAGTGAGTAAATTAATATGCCCTTTTTTAGACGCGCTGACTATCAGTCAGATACAACCCAGTTTATCCAAAAGCTTAAAGCCTCCCGCCCCGAGCTTGAGTCCGAGCAGCGCCAGGGCCGTGCGCTTTTGTGGGACCACAAAATCGATCGTGATTCTCTTAAAGAGTTCTCTGCTGCACGGGTACCCCAAAAGCCCTACGTCTACCAAAACGGCTCGTGAGCACGACTGTCCTACCCCCCTCCTCTGAGCAAGCGATGAGCGCCTCGGGCATGGTTGAAGTGATCGATCATGTGGCCGTTGCACGACTGTACGGTGAGCCGCTTTTCTCGCTGCCCCAAGATTTATATATTCCTCCGGATGCCCTTGAGATCTTTCTAGAGGCCTTCCAAGGTCCCCTAGATTTGTTGCTGTACTTAATTCGCAAACAAAACTTCAATATCCTAGATATTCCTATGGCTGCTTTAACGCGCCAGTATCTTAGTTATATCGAGGAAATCAGAAACTCCAATTTAGAACTGGCCGCAGAATATTTGCTCATGGCGGCCATGATCATTGAGATCAAGTCCAGAATGCTTTTGCCGCCTAAGAAAGTTGCTGAAGGCGAAGAGGCGGAGGATCCAAGAGCTGAGCTGGTGCGTAGACTCTTAGAGTACGAACAAATTAAACTGGGAGCTGCCCAGTTGACCCAAATTCCACAGTACGGGCGTGATTTCTTGAAGGCGCACATCTTCATTGAACAGTCCCTGCAACCCCGCTTCCCGCATGTAGAAATCACTGAGTTACAACAGGCCTGGGCGGACATACTTAAACGAGCTAAATTAGTCCAGCATCACAAAATTGCACGTGAAGAACTGTCAGTTCGTGAGCATATGAGTTTGGTCATTAAAAAACTTCAAGGCAAACGCTTTGTTCAGTTTGAGGACCTATTTGATGCCAGCAAAGGCGTCTCTACAGTGGTGGTTACTTTTGTTGCCCTTTTGGAACTAGCCAAAGAAACATTAATAGAGATCACACAAGCCGAGGTCTATGCACCTATTTATGTTCGCTTGACGTTCTCAACGTCCTAGTTAACTGAAACGTCACATCCCACCAGGTTTTAAACCTCCAACGCTTAGGATGTAGATTTCTTGGAATCTACATTGGAATGTAGATTCGAATGTAAATTCAAATCCAACGCCTCGTCTTTAGCGCTTCTACCCATTAAATGAGCTACGACTTGCGATACCTTTAGGCTCCCCTGGAGCAAGCCGACGACAGCACTTGAAATCGGCATTTCAACGCCCGCCTCAGCAGCCCTTTGAGTTACCGTGTGTGCAGAGTAAACCCCCTCTGCTACGTGTCCGAGGGAGTCTAGCGTCTCTTGTAAGCTCATGCCTTTGGCTAGGCACAGTCCAACCCGTCTATTTCGTGACAAGTCCCCAGTAGTTGTCAGGACCAAGTCCCCCAAACCACTGAGTCCCATAAAGGTGTGGGACTTTGCTCCTAGTGCCACACCCAGGGCAGTCATCTCGGACAAACCGCGGGTGATCAGCGCAGCGCGGGCGTTTAACCCCAGCTCCAAACCATCACACAGACCTGTGGCAATTGCCAATACATTTTTAACAGCCCCGCCAACCTCTACACCAATCAAATCATCACTGGAGTAAATGCGCAACTTATCGGTGTGAAAGGCATCAACCAAGACACGACGAACCTGAGGGTTCGAACTCGCGGCAACCAAAGCGGTGGGCTGCGAGCTGGCAACTTCCTGTGCAAAGCTTGGCCCACTCAAAACACCTGCAGTCAGTTTGGGGGCTATGCTTGCCAAAATCTCATGCGCTAAGAGACCTTTGTGGACATGTGCTGTCGGGTGCTCACCAGCGCCGGACTCGCTCTTTGCCAGCGGAGCCTCAAAACCCTTACAAAGCCAAACAACGGGCACTTGAACCAATAAATTTGATAATTGTGTGAGCATCCATCTCAATGCAGACATAGGTGTTGCAATAATGATGAGATCAAACTCCCCAAGCCAAGCCGCCAATGGCTCGCAGGTGACTTTCAAAGTCTCAGGAAAAGCATAGCCAGAGAGGTATTTAGCGTTACTCCTCATGGCCTGCATAGCTGCAGCGTGCTCAGAACTTCTAGCCCATAGGGTCACACTGTGCCTTGCACTTGCTTGCAAGGACAGCGCAGTCCCCCAAGCGCCTGCCCCAAGTACTGCGATCTTCATTTAAAAGATCTCGCTTCTTTTATTGAGTTGTCTCGGACTGTGAATGAGCGCGCTGTTGCTCGTACATGCTTTGGAAATTAATCTCAGTCAAATGCACTGGTGCAAAGCCTGCACGCTGGATCACATCCGCCACATTTGCGCGAAGGTAGGGATAAATAATCTGTGGGCACTGTATGCCAATGATGGGATCGATGTGTTCTTCGGGAATGTTACGGATCTCAAAAATAGCGGCTTGTTTAGCCTCTACCAAATAAAGCGTCTTATCTTGAACTGTCGCGGTTATGGTCGCCGTCACAGTAACCTCCATAATGCCGGGGACGATATGCTCAGCGCCGAGGCCAAGCTTGATATCGACTGAGGGAGTGTCTTGAGCCGTAAAGATACCAGGAGAATTAGGCTGCTCCAAAGACAAGTCTTTTAAGTAAACGCGTTGAATTGCAAAGACTGGTGTTGCTTGATCAGATTCAGACATATAAAGTTCCTGATAATTCATTAAAAACCCGCTTTAGATGCATTCCAAAGCGGGTTGTTGCAAGTGGCAGTTAGCCAAAAATGGATAGTGCCTATTATCTCAGACTAAGCACCCAAAATTCAAATCTGATTTGGACTACAAGTTAGAGATCAATTGGCTTGCAATAGCGGCGCAAGTCCACCTTGACTGTCTAGAGCGATTAAATCATCACAACCGCCAACATGGTGCTCGCCAATGAAGATTTGGGGCACGGTTCTGCGCCCCGTGACCGCCATCATGTGGTCCCGTTGATCCGGGTGAAGATCGATCCGGATCTCCTCAATTAGATCGACTCCCTTGGATTTCAAAAACTGCTTGGCCCTAATGCAATAGGGGCAAACTGCGGTTGTGTACATTTTGACGGAGGTCATAGGCTTGGTGGTTTGTGGGTCTGAATGAACGGATGAGTGATTAAGCTTTTTGGAGCGGTAAATTTGCCTCTTTCCAACTCTTTAGGCCGCCGCCCAGGAGATACACCTTGGTAAAACCAAGTTTTTGAGCAGCTAGAACGCCCTTAGCGGAGACACCCCCCGTTTGGCAAAAGAAAATGAGTGGTCGAGATTTATCTGTGACTCGCTTATTCAATTCGATCTCCAGCGCGTTAAGGCTGAGATTGATAGCACCAACCGGATGGCCGAGCTCAAACTCAGCTGGTTCACTCAGATCAATCACCACCGCTTTTTCACGGTTCATCATCAAAACCGCCTCAGCAGTGGATATACCCTGTGTCATCCCGGTTTGGATAATAGGTAACAATAGCGAAAAACCTGAAAGAAGCGCAATGCTAAACAGCATCCAGTTGTCGATGATAAATTTCACTTGAAATCCTTTGTTTAAACTATTGCATTTTCGTTTATTTTAAAATATTTGTCACAAACTTTCTTATGGGTGGTTAAATACATCCGTCTTTCCTCAACCTTTCAAACTCTCAACCCAAGAACACTATGCATAAGTTGGTACTTATCCGTCACGGCGAATCGACCTGGAATCTTGAAAACCGCTTTACCGGATGGGTAGACGTTGATTTAACGCCTAAGGGCGTTACGCAGGCTCAAACAGCTGGTGAGCTTCTCAAAAAACACCAGTTTGAATTCGATATCGCATACACCAGCGTCCTCAAACGTGCTGTTCACACCCTTTGGGAGGTGCTTGACGGCGCGGATCGTCCCTGGTTACCAGTCGTGAACTCTTGGCGCCTTAATGAGCGCCACTACGGGGGACTGCAGGGTCTTAACAAGGCTGAGACAGCTGCCAAATACGGCGACGCGCAGGTATTGGCTTGGAGGAGGAGTTACGATGTACCCCCACCCCCCATGAGTCCAGAAATCGCCAAAACTGAACGCGAAGACCCCAGATACGCTCGGTTAAAGGCTGAGGATTTCCCGCTCACAGAATGCCTCAAAGACACAGTCGCCAGGGTACTACCCCTTTGGAACGAGTCGATAGCGCCTGCACTCAAAGCGGGCAAAAAACCTGTCATCGTAGCTCACGGCAATTCGATTCGTGCATTGATCAAATACCTTGATAACGTGTCCGAGCAAGATATCGTTGGCTTGAATATCCCAAACGGCACCCCTTTGGTCTATGAGCTTAATGAAGATTTAAAGCCTTTAAAGCACTATTATTTGGAGAGTTAAGCTCAGGCGTGGCTTGATAAACTTAAATCTATACGACTTTAGGGTTAAATTTCTCCAACTAAAACAAGCGTTAGAGTAAAATCTGAGACTTGGGCATTATTTATTTCCTCGCATTATTACTGAGGCATCATGGGTCAAAAATTCAAAATAGTCGGTTGGTTAAGTGTTGGAGTTCTTGCTGGGGCTTTAACTACGATTTCTCTACAAACCGTTGCTCGCGCCAACATGACGCCCTTGCCCCTGGAGGAACTTCAACAACTCGCGGCTGTCTTTAGCATGATCAAATCCGATTATGTTGAGCCGGTTGATGAGAAAAAATTAATCACCGATGCCATCTCCGGTATGGTCTCAAGCCTAGACCCTCATTCTCAGTATTTTGATAAGAAAAGCTACAAAGAATTCAGAGAAGGAACAACGGGTAAATTTGTAGGTGTTGGTATCGAAATTACGATGGAAGACGGCTTGGTTAAAGTTGTCTCTCCCATCGAGGGATCCCCCGCCGACAGGGGAGGTATGAAAACCAACGACCTCATCACCAAAATTGATGACACTGCAGTCAAAGGCCTAACACTTAATGAAGCGGTATCGCGCATGCGCGGCGAGCCCAACACGAAAGTAGTTTTAACGATATTCAGAAAAGATGAGAGCCGCTCGTTTCCGGTCACGATCATTCGTGAAGAAATTAAAACCGTCAGCGTTAAGGCCAAAGAAGTGGAGCCAGGATTTGTTTGGGTACGACTGAGCCAGTTCCAAGAAAGAACGGTCGATGATTTCTCACAAAAATTGATTGCCATCTACAAACAAGATCCCAACTTGAAGGGTGTTGTGCTAGATCTTCGCAACGATCCAGGGGGTCTATTGGACTCTGCTGTGGCTATATCTACTGCATTCCTGCCTGATAACGTAACGATAGTTTCAACCAACGGTCAAATTGCAGACAGCAAATTTACCTTTAAAGCGTCCCCAGAGTTTTATCAGCGCAGGGCCAACGATGACCCTATTTCTCAACTCACTGAGAGCACGCACGGCGCATTTAAGAAATTAAAAATGATTGTCTTGGTCAACGAAGGCTCTGCCTCTGCGAGTGAGATCGTTGCAGGTGCCCTGCAAGATCACAAACGAGCGATCATCATGGGCAGTCAAACCTTTGGCAAAGGATCGGTCCAAACTGTTCGCCCACTAGGTCCTGACACTGCACTCAAAATCACAACTGCTCGCTATTACACGCCAAGCGGTCGCTCCATTCAGGCTAAAGGCATAGTACCCGACGTTCTCGTAGATGAGACGCTAGAAGGTAGTCCCTACGCTGTGCTGCGTACTCGTGAGGCAGACCTTGACAAACACCTTAACAGCGGCCAAGGCAATGAGGCAAAAGATCCTTTGCGTGACAAAGCGCGTGAACTCGCCATTCAAAAACTCGAGGAAGAGTCCAAGAAACCTGTTGCCGAGCGCCGCCCCCCCGAGTACGGATCCGCTCAAGACTTTCAACTTCAACAAGCCTTGAACCGCTTAAAGGGTCAAACTGTTGTTGTCAGCAAAACGCAAACTGAGCGTCCTGCTGAGAAAAAGGAGTAACACCAAGTTGAATGATGATGAGTTGTTGCGCTACTCGCGCCACATCTTACTCCACGAGCTTGGTATAGAGGGGCAAGCAAAGCTCCTCTTGAGTCACGCAGTTATCATCGGCGCTGGAGGACTGGGTTGTGCAGCTGCACTGTACTTAGCGTCCTCTGGGGTTGGGCGAATAACCCTCATCGATGATGACACCGTGGACCTCACGAACTTACAACGTCAAATTGCGCACACAACGGATCGCATCAATCAGTCAAAGGTAAGTTCCCTGGCAAGCGCAATCTTGGCTATCAATCCCAATGTGGTGGTAGACGCTATCGAAGCTCGTGCTACGCGAGAACTACTCGAGCGGTTGCTCCATGTTCATGCGCAATCCTCACAACCGAGCGACCCTCAAAATACAACTGCAGCCTTCAAACAAAACTCTTCATACACAGTAGATGTGGTGCTCGATTGCTCGGATAACTTTAATACCAGGCACGCCGTTAACGCTGCCTGCGCGCTAAGTCAAACCCCACTGATTAGTGGTTCAGCCCTAAAAATGGACGGGCAACTCAGTACTTTTGATACTGAGCGCGCAGATTCCCCTTGCTACGCATGCCTCTTTCCGCCCCATGAGGAGCCACAGGAGTCGAGCTGCTCGACGATGGGCGTTTTTGCGCCGCTTGTCGGCATCATCGGTACGGCACAGGCAAATGAGGCTTTAAAGATATTGACAAACATGGGTGAGTCGCTAATAGGTCGACTCGTTATGTTCAACGCTGCGCGGTTTAAATGGACGGAAATTGGCTTTAAGCGCAACCCCCTGTGCCCTGTATGCAGTAAGCGTACTGCGCATGTTGGGAGCGGACACACTGCAAATTGAGCTCCATAATTTACACCCGTAAACGTGCTAAATTTCTTCTTGATTTTTCACCCGCTCAACTCGTCAATATCCAGCCTTCAAGCGGATCCATGGAACGCTCAAGTCCGTACATTTTATCGCCATGATGAAATTGCTTAGCCCCCCAGGCCGCTTGGACCGCGCACAAAGTAGCATCAAGTGAATCGCCACTTGCATCTTCAAGCATTTGACTTATCAACGCCCGCTCGGCCTTTAATTTAAAGCCAAGCGAGTAATGACCTGAGCTAAGCGCGTTAAGAATGTCGTGCCTGGCTTGGTAGCGTTCCAAATTTTGTTTTTGCTTGTCATCACTCTTATAACTGTGATTACCAATGATCTCTCTTGCCAACAGTGCAGGATAAGTCTCCAACCCAACTCGATCAGGATCCCCTGCGTGCATGCCTGGTAGAGTTAAGTTAGCCCTGAGTAATACGGGCATCGCTGCGTGAAGCATATAAGTAACCGGCGGGTTCACCCATTTCATAGAGGGGCTTGAGTGCGCGATATAGTCTGTTGCTCGGTGAGCAAACTTAGAGCCAACAGGCCTTGGGGCGCAAAAGTTCTTGAATAGCTCCCTAATGAGCGAGCGCTCTAACTTACAAAAGTGTTGAACACAACTCTCCCACTGCAAAGGCCATCCAAGCGTTTGCACGAGTTCGCGGGGGAGGCCAAACGGTAAATCAAAACCACCAATCCAAGTCGCGCTAAGGCAAGTTGAGCCAACGCTTATCGCGCGCTCAAAGTCAATTAGGTTCTCAAACCTTAAAATGGTTTTTAAAACAAGCGTTTCAGACTTTTGGGTAGTGCTGAACTCTGGCAAGTCAACACTTGCCACTGCAACCGTGATCGGCTTTTGCCGTGTTGGACGACTGGTGAAATCACAGCCTATAAGAGTTGGCATCGTTTCGTCGGTTCAAGGGTAGTCCAAGCCTACGATCTGTGTACCCGTTCGTGAGACTATATGCAGTATGTGTTGAGTGACTAGGTGCGACCTGGGATG
Organism: uncultured Burkholderiales bacterium; assembly: GCA_903828695.1. Taxonomy (GTDB): domain Bacteria; phylum Pseudomonadota; class Gammaproteobacteria; order Burkholderiales; family Burkholderiaceae_C; genus Limnohabitans. The sequence continues at coordinate 84,958 of CAIKNE010000126.1, forward strand.
AGAGAGAGAAATTCGCGACGCAGTGTTGGGTCTTTTAAGAATGCGCCCCTCATCACTGAATTGATCATCTTGCTGTCCATATCCTTGACGCCTCTCCAAGTCATACAAAAGTGAGTTGCCTCCATCACAATTGCCAATCCGTCAGGCCTGGTTTTTTTCTGAATTAGGTCTGCCAACTGCATCACCGCTTCTTCTTGTATTTGGGGACGCCCCATCACCCACTCAGCCAAACGAGCGTATTTGGACAACCCAATAACGTTCGTCTCTTTATTAGGCATAACGCCGATCCAAACTTTTCCAATAACAGGACAAAAATGGTGACTGCAGGCACTGCGAACCGTAATAGGCCCAACGATTAAAAGCTCGTTTAAATGCTCTGCATTTGGAAACTCAGTAATAACAGGTGCAGGCACATAGCGACCCTTGAATACTTCCGTTACAAACATCTTGGCTACACGTCGCGCCGTTTTATCAGTGTTGTGATCCGCTGTAGTATCAATAACGAGACTGTCCAAGACGCCTTGGAACTTATCTTCCACCTCGTCCAGGATTTTCTCTAAATCTCCAGGATCAAGGAAATCAGCAATGTTGTCGTTTGCATGGAAACGTGTGTTTGCAGCTCTTAGTTTTTCTCGAATTTTTACAGAAACTGGTGTCCCGTCTTTGGAGTCTAAATCACTCATGTGGCTCAATTTATTAAGATTTAATTGAATATCTTAACAGTTGTTTATCTTTACGACATTTTGTAGGCTTACTAGAGGGCTTTTAGCCATTGCGTTTGAATATCAAATAATACTAATGAATGCGTATTGAAGCTCAGTAATGCTTACCAGACATAAATATAGCTAATTTCATCAACCAATAGGAGACTTGGTCTGCCATACGCTCCAAATAGGCCCGGTTTTTAAATCGCGCCGGCTCCACCATCAAACCACCACTTTCGATTGCGATTTTAAGTCGTGTCCTTAGCTCACTTGTAATCTCGGGATCTTTAACCACTAAGTTAGCCTCCCTGGCCAGTAAGAGGCTTAAAGGATCTAAGTTAGAGGAGCCAACCGTGCACCAATGCGTATCTACAAATGCTACTTTAGCGTGCAAATAAGTTAACTGATACTCGACAATATTCACTCCCGCCTCTAATAACTCACCGTACAACCTTCTCGCTGCCCTGTAGGGTAGGGCAAATTCGTAGTGTCCCTGCAAAACCAAGGTCACGCTGACCCCCCTCTTGGCCGCTTGAATCAGTGACTTGCGTAGCCTGTGCTGGGGAAGAAAAAAGGCACTTGCGATAATGACCTCAGAACGCGCAGTGTCGATGGCATTGATATAAGCACTGGCTATGCTTTGACGGTTCAGTACATTATCTCTAAGTACCAAATGGCAATGAGAGTGATCAGGATAGGTGCCTCGAGCGAGCTTATCTAGGGGATCCTCCTTTGACAAAGAGCTGGTTTGTAGGACCTTGCGACCGCGTTTAAAGGTAGTCATGAGCACAGTTTTGTGCAGACCTTTCAGCCAGGACGTACCCACCCAGACTTGCAGCATCTCTGCCCTCATTGCCTGCACACAAGGTCCGATCACTTGCACTGCAAAATCCAATCTTGCGTGAGGCATGGTGACACCGTGGTGTGGATCGTAATGATCGTCCAAAATATTAATGCCCCCACAAAATCCAATACGCTGATCTATGACACAAAGTTTGCGGTGCAAACGCCTCCACCGACTCGGAAACCACAACGCTCTTGGCCCAACAGGATCAAAGATTTTGTATTCAACTCGGGCATTTTGCCAACGGATTTGCCACTCAAGCGGTACCTCAGGTGTTCCAACCCCGTCCATCATTAAGCTGACACTCACTCCCCTTAAGGCGGCTTGCTCAATGGCTTGAGCCACCAGTAAAGAGTCGGCATGAAAATCAAAGATGTAAGTCTCAAGCCTGACCTCCACCTTGGCCGCATCCAAAGCTCTAATCAGGGCTGGAAAAAATTCGCTTGACCCTTGCAACAGCGTTAATTGATGTGAGTGTGTTTGCAAGTTTTTAAATCACTAAACTTGAACGGCTTGATCAAACTCTACGATCAAGGGCAAATGGTCTGAGAGTCCAGCCCAATGCTTACCTACTGGGGTATAACAATTTGAGGTATGGAGTCCTCTTGAATACACGTAATCGAGTTGCAGGAGGGGAAGTCGGGCTGGAAAGGTGGGTGTCCTTAGGACGGTTTGTGTGCGCCTGCGCCCAACTCGTTTGCCTGCGCCATGCAATTGGCTTGTGCCTTCGACTGTCCCTTTGCCTGAGGAGGCAACACTTAGCGTCAGCCCCATGTCCTCGATCAGTGGTGCTAAGGCATTGCTCCAATCGTTAAAGTCACCGGCCACAATCAAAGTCTCACCAGTCTTGATCTCGCGCTCTATAAAGTCTCTCAATTGATCGATCTGTCTTTTGCGGCTACGCGCTAAAAGGCCTAAATGTAAAACAATAACGTGTATTGGATCGCCCTTGTAATCAATAACCACATGCAACAACCCTCGTTGCTCCAAGCGGTGATCGGACATATCCTCGTGTTGATTTCTAAGAATGGGCCACTTACTCAAAACCGCATTACCGTGTTCACCGTGTTGTGTGACTGCGTTGGTTGTATAAGCGCAGAAGTAGCCACTGGGCGCCAAAAACTCCGCTTGCGGGGAGTGAGGCCAGTTCTTGAACCGTTTGGCTAGTTGCGTATTAAAACGACGGACCTCTTGCAAGCAAACAATGTCAGCACCTAATTGCTCAACGGCATCTTTGAGGTTGTGAATTTCAAGACGCTTTAAGGGACCAATGCCCTGCACACCTTTGTGAATGTTGTAGGTCACCAAGCGCAGGGGTAAATCGTCTTTTGAGAACGCAGTGTTGATATGTCTAAAAGCCATTACCAGATATTAACAGCAACTACGGACGCAAACTGCTATGAACTACTGCCACCAATCCATACATACGAATCGTTGCGCTGAGTTTGCGCTGACTTTGTGCTGATGGTCGTGACGCCTGCCTGCCTGCGTGCGTGCCTGCTTGGCTTTGAACTTGGCGTTTTTCGCGCAAGTATCTCGCCAGTTTTTGGAGTATCGCTTCTTCACGCTGATGGCGCGGGCCAACACCAGAGACATCTCTGATGCCCAACTGATACCACCTTGGGTTATTCGTATCCTCCCGAATAAAACCCTGTGCGCTATCGCCTCGCATGAGCGTGCGCAAACGACTCACACCCCAATCTGCAACCACCGCATCGTCCCTTACTTGCCAAGACTATTTCATCAGCTATTTAGCCATCTGACCATAGCAGTACCCACTTGTCCAGGATCTTCCATGGTACACATGTGTCCAATTCCCTTGATCTCGGCCCACATAGGTTTCGCAGGCATCAAATCCGCCATCTCCTGGTGTTGAGATACGGGAGACCAAAGATCAAACTCAGTGCACAAAATAAGAGTTGGAACACTTAACTGCTTGAGAACGTTGGTTGCGTCGGGACGGTTCAAAAGCGCTGCAATTTGGTGTTTAAAAATATCAACACTCTTGGATGCAAACATATTCAAAATACTCTGAATAAACTGCGTATCCGCTAAGCGAGCCGGCGCAACCATTCCCCTCACCCATTGAGCAGCCATCGCTTGAACGCCCTGCTCCATCGCAATCTTTAATAATTCGTAGCGTGTTTGCGTTTCTTTTTGTCCCGCCTCCCCAGGGCTACGGGCTTTGTAGCCGGTGTTCATCAAAGCCATTCGAGAGACTCTTTGTGGTGCTTGACGGTAAACCTCCAACGCCACACGTCCACCCATAGAGTGCCCAGCAAGTGCAAAGTTCTCAGGGGCTTGGCGCAATACATTTTTTGCCATAGCGCTCAAAGAGTCTGCTCGTCCGTGGTCGACGACGCTGCACTCATGGGTCTCGCTGAAGGCAGCAGTCAAAGGCGTCCACACGTCCTCATTGCACATGAGTCCAGGAACAAGGATAAGGTGAGGCTTTGACATTTAATAAAAGCAGTTCTCCCGCTTTAGGGCGGGTACTCTTGATCGACTCAAGCTCTTATTCCGTAGTCGCTGGCTGAGGCGTACGCAACCTAATGTGCAACTCTCTGAGCTGCTTCTCGTCCACTGGACTGGGTGCCTGAGTGAGCAAGCACTGCGCGCGCTGGGTTTTAGGGAATGCAATCACATCCCTTATAGACTCTGCACCCGTCATGAGTGTGACGATTCTGTCTAATCCAAAAGCCAGTCCGCCGTGTGGAGGTGCTCCGTACTGGAGTGCGTCCAATAAGAAGCCAAATTTAAGTTGAGCTTCTTCTGGCGTGATTTTGAGCGCATCAAAAACCTTTTGCTGCACGTCTGCTCTATGAATACGAACAGATCCACCGCCGATCTCCCAACCGTTGAGCACCATGTCATAGCCCTTGGCTAAGCATTTCTCAGGAGCCGTCACCATCCAGTCTTCGTGTCCATCCTTGGGGGCGGTGAAGGGGTGGTGCACTGCTGTGAAGCGCTGAGCCTCTTCATCAAACTCGAACATGGGGAAATCAACCACCCAAAGCGGAGCCCAGCGGTCCTCAAAGAGACCATTCTTTTTGGCCAACTCACTGTGTCCGATTTTGATACGCAAGGCACCTATAGCATCGTTGACAACCTTGGCTTTATCTGCACCAAAAAATATCAAGTCCCCGTCCTGAGCCCCCGTGCGCTCCAAAATGGCTTTTATAGCTTCATCGTGAATATTTTTAACAATCGGAGACTGCAAACCTTCTTTGCCTTTGGCGCGCTCAACTACCTTGATCCAGGCAAGTCCTTTAGCGCCGTATATTTTTACAAAATCCGTGAAACCATCAATTTCACTGCGACTGAGCTCTGCCCCGCCCCGCACACAAAGCCCCACCACGCGTCCACCTTTTGTGTTTGCCGGTGTCGAGAAAACCTTAAAGTCTACGTCCTTCATCACATCCGTTAACTCAGTGAACTCTAACTTCACTCTAAGATCAGGCTTATCTGATCCGTACAAACGCATACCGTCTGCATAGGTCATGACTGGGAATTCACCGAGCTCAACGTTCAAAGCCTTTTTAAACACTGAGACGATCATCCCCTGGAACATATCTCTAATTTCTTCCTCAGACATAAAGGAAGTTTCAATATCAATTTGTGTAAATTCTGGCTGTCTATCTGCACGCAAATCCTCATCTCTAAAACACTTAGTGATTTGATAATAGCGATCAAAACCAGCCACCATCAACAACTGCTTAAAGAGTTGAGGCGACTGGGGAAGCGCAAAGAAATTTCCATCGTGCACTCGACTAGGAACCAAATAGTCACGGGCTCCCTCTGGAGTACTCTTGGTTAGCATAGGCGTCTCGATATCAACAAATCCGTTGCTGTCCAAGAACTGCCTAATCTGCATAGCAACTTTATAGCGCAGCATAAGGTTACGCTGCATGTAGGGCCTGCGCAAATCCAATACACGGTGTGTCAGGCGCGTAGTCTCGGATAAATTGTCGTCATCGAGTTGGAAGGGAGGCGTCACTGAGGGATTCAACACCTCCAATGCGTGGGCTAAAACTTCAATACGTCCGCTGGGGATTTGATCGTTGACCGTGCCCTCAGGTCTCGCCCTAACGAGTCCCACCACTTTAATACAAAACTCATTGCGTAATCCTTCAGCAACCGCAAAGGTCTCGGCTCTATCAGGATCGCAAACCACTTGAACATACCCTTCGCGGTCTCTCAAGTCTACGAAAATGACGCCGCCGTGGTCCCTGCGTCTATTGACCCATCCACATAATGTGACCTCTTGGCCAATAAATTCTTGTGTTACTGATCCGCAATAATGTGTTCGCATCGCCATGTGATAGTCTCTTTATTGATATAACTAAAAAATTAAGCTTCTGTGTGCTGTGTGTTGGAGCCAGGAATTACATGTGTCGCTGCATCGGGCGCCACCGAACCCATAGAAATAATATAGGTCAGCGCCTCATCGACACTGACATCGAGCTCAATCACCTCAGATTTGGCCATGAGCAAGAAAAAACCACTGGTAGGGTTGGGAGTTGTCGGTACGTAAACGCTGACGTACCCGGTTCCTAGTTTTTCTTGAACCTCACCCGATGGCTCTCCCGTTTGGAATGCTAAAGTCCAAACGCCTTGCCTTGGATATTGAACCAACAATGTTTGTCGAAACGCGTTGCCCTTACCTGAGAATAAGGTATCCGACACCCGCTTGACGCTGGTGTAGATCGACTTAAAGATAGGAATGCCTTCAAGTATCCGACTCAACTGACCCAACCACCATTTGCCAAAAACATTTGACGCAAACGCGCCAGTCATTAAAAGAGTCAACACGACCAAAATAACGCCCAGTCCATGAATTTGCCCCAGGTCATCCATTAAAGCGGCGGAGTTGGCTGGGGAAAATTTTGACAACGCCTCAAGAACGCTGCGAAATATTGCGTCAAGGGACCCCACCATCCAGCTGAGGAGCCAAACAGTAACCGTTACGGGTATCCATACCAACAGTCCGGCAAGTAAATATTTTTTAAAGGACATGTTCAGTAAGCGGTTAAGGGTGAAACAAAAGTAAGCAAGGTCAAATTATTAATGGCAAGCGCAGGATGCGCCGCAACCAGCTGAGGACCCGCCCGCAGATGAAGTGGACGCAGAACTTGCAGAATTTGATGCATTAGTCGACGAACTGGTTGCAGCGGAACCCGTTGAACCATTAGAGGCAGATCCAGAGGAAGCAGCAGAATCGCCGGCGGGTTTGCTGTCCGCCCCGCTAGCACCAGAACCCTCTGACGGGGGACTAGATTTATCGGAATCCGTGGCGACGGCTGGGGCAGTGGTGCCACCGTTCTTAAAGTCGGTTGCATACCAACCCGTTCCCTTTAGCTGAAAACCGGGCGCGGTTAATTGCTTACTCCATGTCTGCTTTGCGCAAGCAGGACACTGAGTTTGTGGACTATCGGATACGGTCTGAAGTACGTCCTTGGCATGGCCACAGGACCCACATTTATAGGCGTAAATGGGCATGATGTTCGATTTAAAAAAGTGGTGTATGACTAAGAGATCCTCTTCCACCGAGTGCTCACAACTCAGGGCTTGTGAAAACCTCACTTAATCCGCTAAATAATTCGTATTCAGCCAAAGCCCTCTATTATAGAGCTCAAGGGTCAAAAGCTGACAAATTTGCAAGAAATCAAGTTCACAGGCGACGCTGCGCGCGACCCCCTGTGCACCCCAGCACGTCCCCGCCCCTTTTCTCACTGGTTATTCGCCACCAAACGGTGATGACGACCGTGGAGATCGCTTATCGCTTGGGGACCTAAGGATCCTACAACCATGCCAACGAGCGAGGCCACCAACCCAAGCAACTGGGCTGGAAAGTACTCACCAGCAGGGGTTAGGACAAAGATAAGCCATGAGGTCACGCCCAGCACAATCGCAAAGAGCGCCCCCTGAGTGGTTGCCCGCTTCCAGTACAAACCAAAAACAAGCGGCGTGAACGCACCAACAAGCGGAATTTGGTAAGCGCCAGAGACCAATTCATATATGGGCGTACCTTGCATAGCAATGGAGTACAGCAACACCAGTAAACTAAAAACCAAAACTGTCACCCGCATAGCACGCAACTCGTTTTGGTCGCTTTTGCGCGAGACTATATTTCTCCAAATATTTTCCGTAAAAGTCACACTCGGCGCAAGTAGCGTTGCCGATGCGCAGGACTTAATGGCAGACAACAAGGCTCCAAAGAATAAGACTTGCATAACAAATGGCATCTTGTCCATCACCAAGGTGGGTAGCACTTTTTGCGGATCCTGAGCGATGAGCATTTGCGCTTGTTCGGGCATGATGATCAAAGCACTAACCACCAAGAACATGGGAACAAAAGCAAATGCAATATAGAAGACCCCCCCAATGACAGGTCCCCGCGTCGCCGAGTATTCATTATTGGCGGACATAACCCTTTGAAATACATCTTGTTGAGGTATAGAGCCTAGCATCATCGTGAGCGCTGATGCAATAAAGAACATCCACGATTTGAAATCCGCTTCGGGCAAGAAGTGGAACATATTCTTATCCACGGCCAATTGGATAACGACGCCTGCACCTCCTGCCTGATCACCCGCAAATACAGCAAGAATAGCAAGCCCAAACACCAAAATGATCATTTGAATGAAGTCAGTAATAGCAACCGACCACATGCCCCCAAAGAGGGTATATGCAAGTATCGATATGACGCCTATGATCATACCCAAGGAGATACTGATCACGCCCGCAGACAGTACATTAAAAACGAGCCCCAAGGCAGTGACCTGCGCCGAGACCCATCCCAAATAACTCAACATAATGATGATGGAGCACAGTATTTCCACCTCTTTTCCGTAACGCTCTCTAAAATAATCACTAATCGTCAGTAGTGTCATTTTGTAGAGCTTAGACGCAAAGAACACGCCGACGAGTATCAAACAAATTCCGGCACCAAACGGATCTTCAATCACACCGTTGAGCCCGTTGTTGACAAAGCGAGCGGGGATACCGAGCACCGTCTCTGAGCCGAACCAGGTTGCGAAGGTGGTTGTGACGATCATTGCGATAGGCAGGTGACGGCCCGCGATGGCAAAGTCTGCTGAATTTTTGACCCTCTTCGCAGCGACGAGTCCAATCGCTATCGTTATTAATAAATAAATAATAACCAGTGTCAACAACATATCTTTTAAACCCTTCCAAACTCTTTAGCCGTGAGAGGCAATAACTCTAGAACACTTTCAGTAAAAATCCATCAATTCATCTGAGACTGCAGGAGGTACTGCATCAACAAAATACCCCCTACAAAGCCAATCACCGTCCACATAAAGCGCTGCATGAGGGAGTTGGTTTTGCGCTGCTCGTCAATTAACCTATTCAAATCCACCCGCAAATCCTGAGGGGAGTTTTTCAAGTAGTCGTAAAAAAGTCTGGGTAAGGCCGGAAGCATCTTGGCGTATAGGGGGGCTTCTTCTTTGAACTGATCCCAAAACTTTCGCGGCCCAACCTGCTGAGACATCCATTTCTCGAGAAACGGTTTTGCTGTGCTCCACAAATCCAGTTCAGGATCGAGTTGACGACCCAGACCTTCGATGTTAAGAAGCGTTTTTTGCAATAGTACTAACTGCGGTTGTATTTCAACATTAAATCGTCTAGAAGTTTGAAACAGTCGCATCAACACCAGTCCGAGTGAAATCTCCTTTAACGGACGGTCAAAGTAGGGTTCACAAACAGCCCTGATCGCAGTCTCAAGTTCATTGACCTTGGTTTGTGCAGGTACCCAACCCGACTCAATGTGTAGTTCAGCAACGCGCTTGTAATCACGCCTAAAAAAAGCAGTGAAGTTTTGAGCCAAGTACTCTTTGTCAAACTCTGTGAGCGTACCCACAATACCGAAATCAAGCGAGATGTAACGCCCAAGTGTCTCCCGCTCTATGCTTACTTGAATATTGCCTGGGTGCATGTCCGCATGAAAAAATCCATCCCTAAAGACCTGCGTAAAAAACAGCGTCACACCGTCCTTAGCCAGTTGACTGATGTCCACACCTGCCTGAACCAAACGCTCCACTTGGTTAATCGGCACACCGTTCATGCGCTCCATCACGATGACATTCGTATCACAGTAATCCCAAATCATCTCAGGGATTAAAACCAAGTTCAACCCCTCCATGTTGCGTCTAAGCTGAGCAGCGTTGGAGGCCTCTCTGACCAAATCCAGCTCATCGTGAAGATGGTTATCAAACTCTTTAACCACCTCACGAGGCTTAAGACGTTTGCCGTCTTCAAAAAACCGCTCAATCCAACCTGCCATCATGCGCATGAGATCCAAGTCTTTCTCAATCACACCCAGCATGCCGGGTCGAATCACCTTTACAGCAACCTCCCTGTGTCCGCCGCCTTTGGTGGCGAGGACCGCAAAATGCACCTGCGCAATGGATGCACTGGCAATGGGCGTGCGCTGGAATTCGATAAAGATATCATCCACCTTGCGCCCAAAGGACTTCTCAATCGTAGCGACTGCAATATCGGAGGCAAAAGGAGGCACTCGGTCTTGGAGTTTTGCCAATTCATCAGAGATGTCCTCCGGCAATAAGTCCCGTCGGGTTGAGAGTACTTGACCAAATTTAACAAAAATTGGACCCAAATGCTCGAGTGCCTGGCGAAGCCTTACTGCACGAGGGGAGCTTAAGTTACGCCCAACTGTTAAAACTCGGATCAAACGCCTCAAACCCGGTTTTTTAAAACTCGATAAAACGAGCTCATCCAATCCGAACCGAAAAACGATCCACACAATAAAAACGGTTCGATACAGTCTGCTCATTTTTTAGCCGTTAGAGTTTTGCTTGCCATTTTTCATGACTTGTAAACCGTGTTGAACGGTATTTACAAATTCACGCAGTGCCTGGGCGCATTGGCGTGCGATTTGTACGGACAAACGTGCCGTTTCATCTCCACAAATTCTTGATAAATCGGACTCCGCATCCCACCTCACATGGTCGATTAACCAGTTCACTTCGGCGGCGAGTTGCACATCCCCCTCTATACGAATTGAGGGCTTTTCGCCTTGCATCAATTGTTGCAAAATCATAAGCGGAGATCGCTCATTCAGATACAAAACCAAATCCGCTGTATCACCGCGTGAACTCAAGCGCTCAACTAGACCCGCGGGCGTAAATGCAATACGAAACTCAATGTCCATCCATCTCAGCTCAACCGTTTTACCGGTTTGGCGCCTCAAACGCTCCATGGCAACAGTTTCTTGCTTTAAAACATGGTTCAAGAATAAGACTATCTTTTGCTGCCCCTCATCCACCAACCACTCAGGCGGCGTCAAGCCCAGAACCATACGCTCCACTCGAAAAGCAATTTCTTTTAGGTTATCTATAGGATTCAACGGGAAACTCCCTTTTTATTTTGCTTTCAGATTAATCAAAAAAATCACTGCAAGGCCTGAACCCCAGACACCAACCATCCCGTGGTTGCGTCCTTGGGCTTCATAAGACTCCATACCTCCCTAAAGGGAGCAGGGCCCTGGGTCATGTCCTCTCGTATGAGTCCCGAGAACTCCACACTTGCAAGGTATTCAGTCTGCGACTCTTGAATACCTAATAGTTCGGCCTGCAAGGTCACAACGTCAGTTTGGTTCGCAATCCTACTTGCGTTTTGCTCTCTTTCGCTGAGTTGAGATTTAATTTCGCCCAACATTTGATCCGTTAGCATTGAGTGCAATACCGTCATGTCTGAGCGGTCCCAGGCATCTTGCAAGGTCATAAAAACTTGCTTGGCTGTGTTCACGAACCCCCGCGCATCAAAGCCAGTGGGCACACTTGAATAATGGGCAACAGCCTCACTAGAGTGCAATTCCACTGTATCTGCTGCGTACCCCTCCCAAGGCCTAGCAGAGGCATCGTTGCCCACGTTTTTAGATTTGTAATTTTGAAACTCAACTGGATTGGTCGGTGAGCCCATGCCCTCATAGCGACTAGAGGCGAAATTAGGATTACGCTTAGCTTGTAAGCTAGCGCTTGCGCTAGATTTGAGTCTGCGTCGAATCCATAGAATCAGGATGATCGCGGCAAGGCTGATTAATACGGCCCCTGCAACTTCGTCCGCAGTACCTGTCACACCTCCAGCACTACCCGCATCCCAACCCTGCTCGCCCCAGCCCATAGAGTGCATCAACCAAGAGACACCTAAGCCGGTTGCAACCCCACCGATCAAAGAGCCCATAACGCTGCGTTGGCTGACGGATTGTTGAACCTGTGTAGGGGCTGAGCTTGAGCGCATAGGAGCTACTTGGGGATCTGCCACACTTGGGCTCACCCGAGGAGGTTGGGGCATTGCTGGCGATGGCGCTGCAGATGCAGGGATAGTTGCTGGAGCAGATAAAGGAGCAGGAGTTGGCGCCAAATGAGTTGGTGCTGCAGGTGACACGCCGACTCCAGCGCCGCCCATGGAGTGCTGCGCACCCGACATAGGCGCACGCCCCAAAGACCGGCCCATACCCAATCGGTTGGCGGCTTCGGTATTCAAAACAGATGCGGCTAATCCAGCCAACAAACAAGCTTTGATAATCACTAATTTATGATTTTTGAACAAATGCTTCACCTAGCATCAATTTAGAAAATTCAAAGTAGAAATGTCGTGCTCTAGCACTTAATACCCGCGTGAAGCGCAACCACTCCTGCCGAGAGGTTGTGGTAGTCCACGTGACCAAAACCGCACTCTTTCATAAGTGCCTTCAAGGCCTCTTGGTCAGGATGCATTCTGATGGACTCTGCAAGGTATTGATAACTAGCAGCGTCCCCTGCAACCCATTGCCCAAGGCGGGGCAGCACTTTAAAAGAGTACCAGTCATACGCTTTACTCAAAGGCTTGGCAACTTTAGAGAATTCAAGCACCAATAGCTGTCCACCCGGCTTTAACACTCGAGCCATCTCTTTTAAGGCAAGATCTTTATGTGTCATATTTCTAAGACCAAAGGCAACACAGACGTGATCAAAATAACCATCTTCAAAGGGCAACTTCTCCGCATCACAAACGACAGTTGGGAGTAATACTCCCGCATCCACCAATCTATCTTTACCCACCTTGAGCATGGACTGATTGATATCTGTGTGGACGACTTGCCCGGTAGGTCCTACTTTCTTTGCAAAGGCCTCGGACATATCCCCTGTGCCACCAGCGATATCTAAGACTTTGTCACCTGGCTTTGGGTTTGCAACCAAAAGTGTGTAAGCCTTCCAAGCGCGGTGCAACCCAAGCGACATGAGGTCATTCATCACATCATAACGACTTGCAACTGAGTCAAACACACCCCTGACAAACCGCGATTTATCTTGCTCGTCAACCGTCTTAAAACCGAAATGTGTATCTGCCATGATCGCTTTTTTTTATAGTATCGCTGTGTTCTAAGTGGGCTTAGTGCGAAGCGCAAGCGCCGCCCTGGGAGGTCTTCATCACTGCGTCGCGACTTACACCCGCCTTGCTAAGTTTGTCTTCGTACTGTGCCCACAAAGCATCTTGCTGGGTACACAAAAAATGCAAATATTCCCAAGAAAAAATACCCGTGTTGTGTCCATCGCTAAATGTCGGCTGTACAGCGTAATTCCCAACTGGCGCTAACTCAACGAGCTGAACATCTCTTTTGCCAGTCTGCAAGACCTCCTGTCCAGGGCCATGCCCCTGAACCTCGGCGGAGGGACTGTACACACGCATGAGCTCAAAGGAGATTTTGTAGGAGGCTCCGCCCTCATAATCAATTTGTAAGGCGCGCGAGGTCTCGTGGACTGTAATATCGATTGGAATTGGAGTATGAGGTTTTAAGGCTGACATTGCGAAATATTTCGGTTAGAGAAGAACTCGCTCAATTCCACCCGTATTTGCATTTTGAACATATTCGGGCAACCAGTTTTCGCCAAGAATCTTTCTAGCCATCTCAACCACAATGTAATCGGCTTCAAGCAATCCGTTTTGCAAATCATCTGTGTACCGACTGAGTCCTTGCAAACAACTAGGACAACTGGTCAATATTTTTAGATTCTCCTGAGGGCCTTTGAGACCCTCTCCCTTGGCCATAGAGGAACGGAGTTTGACTTCATCCGCCCTCAACTCCTCTTCTTTTCTAAACCGAACCTGAGTGGCGATGTCAGGACGGGTGACACCGAAAGTTCCCGACTCTCCGCAGCAACGTTCTGATTTAAAAACATCGGCCCCAAGCAAAGCTTTCACCGTTTTAATGGGCTCTTGTTGCTTCATGGGTGAGTGACAGGGATCATGGAAAAGGTAAGCCCCTTGTTGCTCAGCGCCCAAAGTAATTCCTTTTTCCATCAAATACTCATGGATATCTAAAATCCTGCAACCCGGAAATATTTGACCAAACTCATAGGCTTGAAGCTGATCAAAACAGGTACCGCAACTAACGACCACGGTCTTGATATCCAGATAATTGAGGGTGTTTGCCACTCTGTGGAACAACACTCTGTTATCTGTAGTGATCTTCTCCGCCTTGTCCACTTGGCCTGAACCACGCTGAGGGTACCCACAGCACAAATAACCAGGGGGAAGGACTGTTTGAACACCGGCATGCCACAACATGGCCTGGGTAGCTAAGCCAACTTGCGAGAACAAGCGCTCAGAGCCGCATCCGGGAAAGTAAAAAACTGCTTCACTCTCTGCTTGCGTCGAACGCGGGTTACGGATGATTGGGACATAGTTTCTGTCCTCAATATCGAGCAATGCGCGCGCAGAGCGTTTTGGCAAACCTGCAGGCATCTTCTTATTCACAAAATGTATAACCTGCTCTTTGATAGAGGGCAATCCAATCGTGGAGGCAGGCTTGCTGGTTTGACGCCTTGCAACAAGTTTGAGCACATCATTGGCCCAGCGCTGAACTTTAAAACCTATCCCAACCATCAGCGTACGCATGACTTTAATGGTTTCAGGATGCGTTGCGTTTAAGAAAAACATCGCCGCAGCGTTGCCCGGCCTAAAACTCTTCTTGCCCATCTTGCGCAACAAATTGCGCATCTGCATGGTTACATCCCCAAAGTCGATCTTCACCGGGCACGGGGACAAACACTTGTGACAAACAGTGCAATGATCAGCTACATCCTCAAAATCTTGCCAATGCCTAATTGAAATACCGCGCCTTGTTTGCTCCTCATACAAGAACGCCTCAATCAAAAGTGAGGTCGCAAGTATTTTGTTACGAGGACTGTAGAGCAAGTTTGCTCTGGGTACGTGGGTGGAGCAGACGGGCTTGCATTTACCGCATCGCAGACAATCCTTAATGCTGTCTGATATAGCACCAATATCGGATTGCTGCATGATCAAAGACTCATGCCCCATTAAGCCAAAGCTCGGGGTGTAGGCCTGCGTTAAGTCCGCCAACCTGAGTTCGCTATCACCCTGTTTTGTAACGGTATTATGACGAATGAGCTTGCCAGCGTTAAAGTGCCCGTGCGGGTCTACTCTTTCTTTGTATCTGGCAAATGGAGCCAATTCAGCATCACTCAAATACTCAAGCTTCGTAATACCTATTCCGTGCTCACCTGATATGACTCCGTCCAAGGACCGAGCCAATTCCATGATTCGACCGACAGCGTGATGGGCCGTTTGCAGCATCTCATAGTCATCACTGTTCACTGGTAAATTGGTGTGTACGTTGCCGTCACCTGCGTGCATGTGCAGGGCAGCCCATACGCGTGACTTGAGCACACGCTGATGAATCGCAACGCATTCATTAAAGATGGGAGCAAAAGCGACGCCGCTGAAAATATTTTGTAGCGGATCTCTCAATTGCAACTTCCAACTAGCGCGCAGCGTATGGTCTTGTAACTGGGTGAACAAAGCCTCGCAATTTGTCAACCAATCACTCCACTGCGCTTTAACCTGCGCAATGAGTGCCTTTGCCTGCTCGAGTCTTTCGCCCAAAATCTCGGCTGACGCAAGCTCTCCAGCATCCTCGCTTTTGCCCAAGGGCAGGTCTCCCTTTTCTAGGAACTGAGTCAATGCATCACAAAGTGCAATCTTGTTTTTAAGAGAGAGCTCAATATTAATGCGCTCGATCCCGTCGGTGTACTCCGCCATCCGGGGCAATGGGATCACGACATCCTCGTTGATCTTAAAAGCATTGGTGTGCCGACTTATAGCTGCAGTGCGCTTTCTGTCCTGCCAAAACTTCTTTCTAGCCTCCGCGCTGACGGCAACGAACCCCTCACCACTTCGCATATTGGCGAGGCGCACAATCTCGGATGTCGCTGCAGCGACCCTATCCGCATCATCTCCAGCAATGTCAGCCAATAACACCATCTTTGGCAAACCACCCCGTTTGGATTTCGTGGTGTAGCCAACCGCTTTCAAGTACCGATCGTCTAAGTGCTCAAGTCCGGCCAATACAGATTTGCCCTCTTTATTTTGGGCAAACATAAAGTCTCTGATCTCAACAATGCTTGGCACTGCATCTTTGGGATGACCAAAAAACTCCAAACACGCAGTCCGAGTGAAACTGGGCATACGGTGGACGATAAAGCGAGCACTTGTGATGAGACCATCACAGCCCTCTTTTTGGATTCCGGGTAAGCCGCTTAAAAATTTATCTGTAACGTCCTTGCCAAGCCCCTCTTTTCTAAAACCCGAGCCCTTGATGTCCAAGCGCTCTACCCGAATGGGGGTAACGCCGTCCGCCTGGAAATAACGCAGTTCAAAGCTGGCCATTTCCGCGTCGTGAATTTTCCCAAGGTTGTGGTCCAAACGAACCACGTCTAGCCACTGGGCGTCAGGGGTGACCATTCTCCAAGAAGCCAAGTTATCAAGCGCTGTACCCCACAAAACCGCCTTCTTACCCCCCGCATTCATGGCAACATTGCCACCTATACAAGAGGCCTCTGCGGAGGTGGGGTCTACTGCAAAAACGAATCCATTTCTCTCGGCACAATCTGCAACGCGCTGCGTGACGACGCCCGCCTCGCACCAAATAGTTGGCACATCTTGGCCAAGCCCTGGCAAGCGGATCATCTGCACATCCGACATCGCCTCAAGCTTCTCGGTGTTGATGACTGCACTTCTCCAACTCAACGGAATGGCGCCTCCCGTATACCCTGTACCTCCCCCGCGAGGAACGATCGTCAACTCCAGATCAATACAGCCTTTGACCAACTGCGCCATCTCAGCCTCTGAGTCGGGCGTTAGCACAACAAACGGATATTCAACGCGCCAGTCAGTTGCGTCGGTTACGTGAGAGACACGACTCAAAGCGTCAAACTTGATGTTGTCAGCCTGCGTATATTTTTTCAACGCTCTGAGGGTCGCCCTTCTTAGGGTCTGCACACGAACAAAGCGGTTCGCAAAATCACTAACCATCTGACGCGCAAGCACCAAGAGTTCGCCAACAAACGCATCACGCTCGGGATCCTCCTCAGGGGTGCGTCTAACCTCTACCGCTTGCAAACGGTGATTCAAAGCCTCAATAAGAAGTGCACGACGTTTGGGGTTATCAAGTAAATCGTCTTCTAGGTATGGATTTCTTTGAACAACCCAAATGTCTCCCAAAACTTCGTAAAGCATCCTCGCAGAGCGACCCGTCTTCCTCTCACCCTGCAAGGACTCTAAAATCGTCCAAGCACGTTCGCCCAGAAGGCGTATGACGATCTCTCGATCAGAAAACGAGGTGTAGTTGTAAGGGATCTCGCGCAAGCGGGGTCCACCTGTCACTTCGGCGGCTAATTGTTGGATAAAGATTGGTGCATTCATAGGGATACTCCTATGTTAACCCACAGCACAATTCCCTGAAGAATCAGGGCGATAAAAGAGAGGTAGTTTTTGCTCTAAAAACGCCTTTTTGGGCCTTCCTAACCACAAAAATTTCGACTCCCCAGAGAAGCACCAACTTTAGACGTCGCGCAAATGGGCTGGCGCATACCCAGCCAGGCACAAACGCCGCCAAATTCACCTAAAAACCACACATACTGACCCACGATCAGCAAGGAATTATTGGCACCATACGAGGCGCAAGATTTGACGCGGCAAGGCTTGAATGAGTTATTTACCGAGTTGGTGGTCGACTTGCAAAGCCTCCTTGGCCGCAGCAACACGCCAACCTTTGGTTAAGACCCACTGCGTGGTAGCCACACTCATCAAGAGCACTGCGTAGGTGGCCATTTTCCCGTCCTGTCCAAAATAAATGAGCCCGCCCACCATCACTGCGCACCCAACGATAGTGTTAACAAGAAAACGACCGCCAACACCTAGGAGCGGCTCAACAGCGCTAGCGTTGAAATTGATCAAGGATACTGCAAAGCCCAAAAAGCATGCAGGCGCAAAAAAATTTGCAACATAAAGAGTCAAAGTAATAATGTCCATTGGCACCCATTTTAGGCGCATCGATTTTATAATCTCAGGATGGCAGTCTGGGCTCTTGGCCTCAATCACATTACCGCTCCACTCGATATGCGTGGACGCTTTGCCTTTGCCGTCGAACAACTGGGGCCCGTTTTATCAGAATTGCGAAACAAAATGCAGGACCCGACAGAGGCCACCATTTTGTCGACCTGCAATCGCACCGAAATTTACTGCGCAGCCGATAAGGTCTCGCTCGACCAAACCATGCACTGGCTCGCACAATCGGGAGGCGTTGGCGTCGAGGCACTTCAAAAATACACTTACTCGCTTGAGAATGCTCAAGTCGCAAGACACGCTTTTAGAGTTGCAAGTGGGCTGGACTCCATGGTGCTTGGAGAGCCTCAAATTTTGGGCCAAATGAAGGAGGCAGTGCAAGCTGCGAGGACTGCTGGTGCACTTGGGACAACACTGAATCAACTCTTTGAACGCTCCTTCTCCGTGGCCAAGTTGGTCCGTAGCTCAACCGAGATTGGCGCGCACTCTATTAGTATGGCTGCTGCTGCGGTGCGCCTAGCCTCACAACTCTTTGAGAACATCACAGAGCAAAAGATCTTATTCGTCGGAGCCGGAGAGATGATTGAGCTTTGTTCCACTCACTTTGGCGCTAAAAATCCGCACTCCATCACCATCGCCAATAGAACCATCGAACGAGCTCAGCGTTTGGCCCACACGCTGGGGGGGCACGCCATCGCACTCGCAGAGCTGCCCGAGCGCCTGCATGAGTTTGACATTGTGGTCAGTTGTACGGCCAGCACCTTACCCCTCATTGGGCTGGGCGCGGTCGAGCGAGCCATCAAGCTGCGCAAACACCGACCCATGTTCATGGTGGACTTGGCTGTGCCGCGCGATGTCGAACCAGAGGTCAAGTCGCTCAGTGATGTGTATTTATATACCCTTGACGATTTAAGCACCGTTGTTCAAACGGGGCTTGCAAACCGACAAGCCGCAGTGGCTCAGGCAGAGGTCATCATCGATTCAGGGGTACAAAACTTTGTTCATTGGCTTGAGCGCAGAAACGATGTCCCCCTCATCCAACAACTCAACGCTCAGGCCGAGCAGTGGCGAGAGGCAGAGCTTATGAGAGCACAAAAACAAATCGCCAAAGGCGAGGATTTAGAGAAAGTGTTGGATTCGTTCTCTAAGGGTTTGACACAAAAGATGCTCCACGGGGCCATGGCCGAGCTTAGAAGTGCAGACCCCCAAGCCCGAGAGCAGGCTCAGCGCTCCATCGAACAATTCTTTTTACGTAGCTCCCGTTAGCTGCCCAACACCCTATGAAACCTTTTATGCGCTCGCAACTCGAGCGATATTCGCAACGCCTTGAGGAGCTCAACTTCTTGTTGTCCAGAGAGGACATCATGAAGGATATGACTCAGTTCATGCGCCTGTCCAAAGAGCACGCTGATGTCAGTGCTGTGTCCGCGCCGTTTGAGCGCCTGAAGCAACGCATCGCTGATAAGGAAGAGGCGCAATCCATGCTGAAATCCGAGGAGGCTGCCCCCCCCCATTCAAACCCAGACGCGCAGGCGGATGAAATGCTGGAGATGGCTAAAGAGGAGATCAGTGCTGCTCAAACCGAGATCGAACAACTCGAGGCGCAACTCCAACGCATGCTCTTGCCCAAGGACCCAGACGACGCCCGTCCCTCCTATTTAGAGATACGCGCGGGCACAGGCGGGGATGAGTCCGCGCTCTTTGCTGCGGACTTGCTGAGGATGTACACACGGTTTTCAGAGCGCATGGGTTGGCGCATTGAGATGATGAGCGAGTCCCCTAGCGAACTAGGAGGTTTCCGAGAGGTAGTGATACGAATTGATGGATCAAATGTCTACGGACGCATGAAGTTTGAATCCGGCGGTCACAGGGTTCAAAGGGTCCCAACCACCGAGACTCAGGGGCGTATTCACACCAGTATGTGCACTGTCGCTGTGCTGCCTGAACCCGACGAAGCGCTCGCGGTTCAAATCAACCCCGCCGATCTTCGCATTGACACATACAGAGCAAGCGGTGCAGGAGGTCAACACATTAACAAAACCGATTCGGCCGTTCGCGTCACTCACATACCCACAGGCATCGTTGCCGAGTGCCAAGATGACCGCTCCCAACACAGAAACAAAGCCCGAGCTCTTCAAGTACTCTCTGCGCGTATTCAAGAGAAGGAACGCTCTGAGCGGGCTGCAAAAGAGGCCGCTACGCGCAAAGGCCTCATCGGAAGTGGAGACCGCAGTGAACGCATCAGAACTTATAACTTCCCACAAGGCCGACTGACCGACCACCGAATCAACTTAACGCTTTATAAATTAACCTATATTTTGGAAGGCGATATGGAAGAGGTGATCAGCTCGCTTGAGCACGCCAGACAAGCAGAACAATTAGAAGAGTTGGAAGTCGGCGGGCTTTACAAATAAAACAAGAAGACCAAACATAAGTGGTTTGTAGCAACTCTGAACTTTTAACTTTGAATTTGCAGCTTGACAACGCCTGGCCCAACCTCTCAACCATCATCAAAAGATGCAAATTTATGAAGCTCTCGATTGGGCCAAATCCCTTGGCATAGATGTCTTTGATCGACAAGTTATTTTGCTGCACTGTTTGGGTCAACCCAACTACAACAAGGCATTCTTGATTAGCCACGATCATGACATCATCACCCAACAACAAATTGATGATTACAAAGCCCTCATCCACAGATGTCAAAGGGGTGAGCCGGTTGCCTACCTGACGGGATACAAAGAGTTTTACGGCCTAGAATTCAAAGTCACACCGGCCACGCTCATTCCCCGCCCCGATACAGAGACCTTGGTCCAATGGGCCATTGATACCGTGGATGCAAAAAAACATCAGACTGTCAATATATTAGACCTTGGTACCGGGTCAGGTTGTATAGCCATCAGCCTAAAAAATGCACTCCCAACCTCCCAAGTGTGGGCTACAGATATAAGCCCTCAGGCTTTGGAGGTCGCCAAAGTTAATGCAGCCGCTCACACCGTCGCAGATGCCCCCAATATCCACTTCAGGTTGGGCTCTTGGTTCGAAGCTTTAGAGCCAGGAGAAAACCAACTCAAGTTTGATCTGATCGTCTCAAACCCACCCTACATTGCTGAACATGACCCTCATCTTGCAGCCCTCCAGTACGAGCCCTACAGCGCGCTTGTCGGTGGCGCCTCAGGTCTGAGCGCCTATACCCAGATACTGCGCTCAGCTCCTAAACACCTTCACCCAGAGGGGTGGATTCTCTTTGAACACGGGTACAACCAAGGGGAGGAGATACGCAGACTTTTTGAAGAATTTGGGTTTGAATCCATTCAAAGCCGTAATGACCTTGCGGGAATCTGCAGGTGCACTGGTGGGAGAGGCCCTAAAAATGGAATAATAGGGTCTTAATACCTATTTGACCGAGGAAGAGTTCTATATGAGCGATGTGCAACAACAAATCGATACTTTGATTAAAACCAACGACATCATCCTTTTTATGAAAGGCAATGCTAGCTTTCCGATGTGTGGGTTCTCAGGTCGAGCCATTCAACTGATCAAGGCATGTGGTGTCGATACCCATGCACTGAAAACAATCAATGTACTTGATGAGCCCGATATTAGACAAGGCATCAAAGAGTACAGCAACTGGCCCACCGTTCCCCAACTCTACGTTAAGGGCGAATTCATCGGCGGCTCTGACATCATGACTGAAATGTTTGAGTCCGGCGAGCTCCAAAAAGTATTGACTATTTAATTCTTGGGTTGCACCGGCTCTGAGGTCTCCCCCTCTAAAGTCCAACGCCTGCGTGCGCCCAACACCGCAAAGGCGTACGCGGGGTCCGCGGTGTTACCGTTATATCTCCCAAGGGAGCGCCCTAGAGCGTTCCCCTCTAAGTCCATATAGTGACGAAGGATAGCGCAACCAAATCTTATATTGGTTTGCAAGTGCATCAAGCGCGTGCTGGAGACGACTTTGTCCGGTCTTATTTGACTGTCTGAGTTTTTACTCTTAGGATCTTCATTGAGTTCGAGTGCCTGGCTCATCCAAAAAGGCATGACCTGCATGTACCCCACTGCTCCAGCGGAGCTGATGGCAAACTTGTTAAAACCGCTCTCCACCTCAATGACACCCAAGACCAAAGCCGGATCGAGCCTGGCCCGCATGGATTCATACCAAACGGTTTGCAAAAATATGGCTCTCAACTCCCCCGTCGCTAATTCTTCAAAGGAGCGGTGGCGCCCTCTGAAGTACTCAGTCAACTTGGAATCCATACCTCTTACCCACACTCGGTACCGATCACGAAGGGCTTGCTCGCTCAAATGCTCAGGGTTAGGAGGGGGCGAGTTCAAAAGGGCTCGGTGCAGAACCAATTGAAACGCACTGCTGAGTGTCTCCTCTTGCTGCGCACCTGCAAAGGAGTTGAAAGGGAGCAATAAAAGCAGTGAGCAGCAAAACCCATAACTCAAACCTCTCAACTGATTCAAGCAACATAAGGGTTGCTTGTAACGTGGTCGGTCAATGCAAGCGGTATACATCTGGGTTTTAACGAAGCAACTACCCTTCTCATCAAGCTCACGTTTATTAAACTTGCGCCAAATGTTTTAACAAATAGGCCGTTGCCTCAGAGGGCGACATCTTTAAAGCGGTTTCCTGCGTCCTGTGCTGATACTCGACCTGCTCTTCCTTTAGGCCACGCTCAGATAACACCACCCGATGAGGGACACCAATCAACTCCCACTCCGCAAACATAACGCCGGGTCGCTCTCCTCGGTCATCCAAAATAACGTCCACACCGGCCTCTAAAAGCTCTTTGTACATCTGGTACGCAGCCAAAGCAACCAACTCACTCCTGTCCATACCAATGGGGCACAAAACGACTGTGAACGGGGCGATTGAGTCTGGCCAAATGATGCCTCGAGCATCATGATTTTGCTCTATCGCAGCGGCAACGATGCGCGTCACTCCAATCCCGTAGCACCCCATCTCCATCAGTTGAGGTTTCCCGTTGACGTCCAGAAAAGTAGCGTTCATGGCCTTGGAGTATTTGGTCCCCAAATAAAACACATGTCCAACCTCAATCCCGCGCTCAATATTTAATGTACCCAATCCGTCGGGAGACAAATCACCTGCAACAACGTTTCTGATATCTGCGACCAAGTTGGGTTCGGGCAAGTCCCGTCCCCAGTTTACGCCTGTGAGGTGAAAGCCTTCTTCGTTTGCACCGCAAATCCAGTCCCCCATCACCGCCACTTCAGCGTCCGCAATGATTTTCAAAGACTGCTTCAAATTCAGTGGCCCCAAAAAGCCTGGTTTACAACCAAAATACGTTTGAATCTCAGCGTTGGTTGCAAATCTAAATCCATTTTCAAAGCCGGGCAGCTTGCCGACTTTGACCTCATTCATCTCATGATCCCCTCTTAGTAGGAGCAGCCAAACCACTGTGTTTTTAACGACTCCGTGCTCATCCGTGATGTCGCTGGCCAAGACCAATGACTTAACCGTCGTTTTGAGTGATACTCCCAAAAGTTCAGCTACTGCTTCGCAAGTGCTTTGGGTCGGGGTGTCAATTCGCTTGAGTTCGTGCGAGGCGACAGGACGAGGATTTTGGGGAGCCAAAGCCTGAGCCTTCTCCAGGTTGGCAGCATAATCACTGGAGGCGCAATACACAATCGCATCTTCGCCGGTTGCAGCAATCACTTGAAACTCCTCACTCAAGTCACCGCCTATCGCGCCGCTATCGGCGGCGACAGCGCGGTACTTCAACCCAAAGCGATCAAAAATACGCCTGTACGTCTGAGCCATTAATTCATAGCTGGCTTTAGCACTCGCTACATCTTTATCAAAGCTGTACGCATCTTTCATGATGAATTCACGTCCGCGCATTAAGCCAAATCGTGGCCTGCGCTCATCCCTGAATTTAGTCTGAATTTGGTAAAAATTCTTTGGCAACTGCTTATAACTCTTCACCTCTTGACGAGCAATATCCGTCACCACTTCCTCACTCGTTGGTTGAATCACAAAATCCCGATCATGACGGTCTTTCACTCTTAAGAGCTCTGGACCCATTTTCTGAAACCGCCCCGTTTCCTGCCAAAGTTCAGCGGGCTGAACAACGGGCATGCTGATCTCAATGGCGCCAGACTGGTCCATCTCGTGACGAATGATTTGCTCAACTTTGCGAATGATTCGAAGTCCCATGGGCATATAGTTGTATATGCCAGCCCCTAACTTTTTAATCATGCCCGCACGCATCATCATTTGATGGCTAACGATCTCAGCGTCAACGGGGGCTTCTTTGAATGTGGAGATAAGGTACTTTGATGCTTTCATACGCGGCAGTGTTTACTAATTTTTGTCAAAAAGAGTTTAAAAAAATGATTTTTTGGGGTTCCACCCCCTTGATCACACCCAATGCGTGTGCATAATGGAATCAATTTAAAAATTTGAGGTTCGATTATGCTTGACCGGGACGGCTTTCGCCCCAATGTCGGCATCATTTTGCTAAACCAATTCAATCAAGTATTTTGGGGTAAACGGTTACAAACTCACAGTTGGCAATTCCCGCAAGGCGGCATTGACGCTGGTGAATCTCCTGAGCAAGCCATGTTCAGGGAATTGTTTGAGGAGGTTGGTTTGCAACCCCAGCATGTGAGCATTGTTGCCCGTACAAGAGATTGGTTGCATTATGAAGTGCCAGACCGCTACATTCGCCGTGACGCCAGAGGCCATTACAAGGGCCAAAAGCAGATTTGGTTTTTACTCCAATTGGTTGCGCCCGATTGGAATTTAAATCTGCGCGCAACTTCTCATCCCGAATTTGATGCTTGGCGGTGGAACGATTACTGGGTCCCTCTAGATATGGTGGTGGAGTTTAAGCGCGGCGTGTACGAGCTTGCCCTTACGGAATTGTCTAACTACCTCCCCGCCGCTGATCGCCCGCCCCGGCGCACGACCAGGGCTCGCAGGTCACACCTTGAGGACACGAGTCATCTCAAAGCGCAGCCTGATCGCAAAACCACTTCAACGCCCGAGTAGGACTAAATTATCCCGGTGAA
Organism: uncultured Burkholderiales bacterium; assembly: GCA_903828695.1. Lineage (GTDB taxonomy): Bacteria > Pseudomonadota > Gammaproteobacteria > Burkholderiales > Burkholderiaceae_C > Limnohabitans. The sequence continues at coordinate 109,933 of CAIKNE010000126.1, forward strand.
TCATCTCCGGCTCGGCGCTGTATCCGAGCACAGCTTCGAAATCTTGAGAGAGTTTCCCGCAGAGCAACTTGGCCTCAAAGCTTGCGTAATTGGCTAGCCCCCTGGCAAATTCTTGACCACTGGGGCTGCAAATGGCGATCACATCTCCGCGAGCAAAATCGCCTTGAACACCTGTCATGCCAATGCAGAGCAAGCTCTTGCCCTGATTTTGAATCTTTTGAACAGCTCCAGCGTCAACGCAAATGGACCCACGCAGTTGCAGATGGTCCGCCATCCACTGCTTTTTAGCCTGTTGCTTTTGAGTTGATGCAGTCAACAAAGTCCCTATCGCCTCACCACTGAACAACCTGATGAGCACATCAGGCTCACGGCCCCAAGCAATCACGGTGGATGCACCAGAGCCGGCTGCACGTTTGGCTGCAATGATCTTCGTAATCATTCCGCCTTTACCTAGACTTGAGCCAGCTCCCCCTGCCATCTCCTCTAAACTTGGATCACTCGCCTTGGCTTCGTGAATAAGAGTCGCGGTTGGATCTTTCCTGGGGTCCGCGCTGTACAAGCCCTTTTGGTCCGTCAAGATAACGAGCACATCGGCTTCAACCAAGTTAGCAACGAGGGCTCCTAGGGTGTCGTTGTCGCCAAATTTAATTTCATCAGTGACCACCGTATCGTTTTCGTTGATGACGGGTATGACTTTGTGTTCGAGTAGTGTGCTGAGCGTTGACCTCGCATTGAGATAACGCTCTCTGTCGGCTAAGTCAGCGTGCGTTAAGAGCACCTGAGCGCTGGCCAAGCCCATGGCGCTGAGTTCTGTTTCATACATTTGGGCCAAGCCCATTTGACCCACAGCTGCTGCGGCTTGCAAGGCGTGAATTTCATGGGGACGCGTCGTCCAACCTAAGCGCTTCATACCCTCAGCAATCGCACCGCTTGAGACCATGATTACTTCTCTGGGTGTGCCTTGCACATCACCATGGACGAGCGCGGCCATCTGCCTGCACCAATCAGCTATAGCATTTCGGTCTAGCCCCTTACCCTCATTGGTCACGAGACTAGAACCAACTTTGATGACTATTTTTCTTGCCTTGCCAAAAGTGGTTGATGAATCTGTGCTGTTCATTGCTTTGCTTTTATCAACAGTTAGGGTGATGCTGTGCCTCTAGACCTTAGGATCAGACTTTAGCGCACTCATGGTTGGATGTCCTTCGACGATATTAAATCGGGGATCATCTTGCACCGCCTCTTGCGTGGAGATATGCTGCGCGTGCAAGTAGGCATATACCTCTCTGATCAAAGCCTCACACCCTTCACGCGTCAATGCGGAGATCTCAAATACAGGTCCCTTGTATTTGAAGCGCTTAACAAAGTCTGCGACTCTTTTCTTGCGCTCCTCTTGCGGGACCATGTCGAGTTTATTTAAAACCAACCAACGCGGTTTCACATACAGCGCTTCATCATATTTGCGCAACTCCTCAACAATAGACTTGGCTTGTTGCACGGGATCAACGCTGTCGTCAAAGGGCGCTAGATCCACCAAATGCAGCAAAACACGGGTTCGCTGAAGATGTCTTAAAAATTGATGTCCAAGTCCAGCACCTTCGGCTGCGCCCTCAATCAATCCTGGCACATCGGCCACCACAAAACTTTGCTCCGGACCAACGCGGACTACGCCTAAGTTAGGGTGCAGCGTCGTGAAGGGGTAATCTGCGATTTTGGGCCTAGCGTTAGAAACGGCTGAAATGAGGGTCGATTTACCCGCGTTCGGCATACCCAAAAGTCCCACATCAGCGAGCACTTTAAGCTCCAACTTCAGATTCTTTCGGTCCCCAGGCCAACCCGGAGTTTTTTGTCTGGGTGCGCGGTTAATGGCACTTTTAAAGCGCATGTTCCCAAAGCCGCCGTCCCCCCCTTTGGCAATCATAATCATCTCGCCGGGGATCAATAGCTCATAAAGAACTTCTCCCGTCTCTGCATCGGACATGATGGTGCCGACCGGCATTTTTAAAATAATATCGTCCCCAGCAGCACCAAACATATCAGAGCCCATTCCGTGCTGACCTTTTTTGGCTTCATGGCGCCTGGAATATCTGTAATCAACCAAGGTATTAAGACTGGAGTCAGCAACAGCGAAGACATGTCCGCCCCGCCCGCCGTCTCCTCCGTTAGGACCACCGAACTCTTTAAACTTTTCGTGCCTAAACGATACGCAGCCATTACCCCCATCGCCCGCGGCAATGTCTATATAAGCTTCGTCTACAAACTTCATGGGGGCCCCTTATGAAAAAAGCCCCGACCAGCGGGGCTTGTCGTGAGCCGAAAATATTGGCTTACGCGGCGGGAGTCACATTCACCATGTGCTTGTTGAGTGCTCCGCGGATTGCGAAAGAAACATGCCCGTCAACCAAAGCAAATAAAGTATGGTCTTTGCCAATACCTACGTTTGTGCCAGCATGAAACTTAGTACCACGTTGACGAACGATGATAGAGCCTGCGCTCACCTCTTCGCCACCGAACGCCTTAACTCCCAACATTTTTGGTTTCGAGTCGCGTCCATTTCGTGTGGATCCACCACCTTTTTTCTGTGCCATTTATGTGCTCCTTAGACCGAAATTGCAGCAATTTCCAGTTCAGTGAACTGTTGGCGATGGCCTTGCCGTTTTTGGTAATGTTTGCGACGACGCATTTTGAAAATGCGCACTTTATCGTGCTTGCCGTGGGCGACCACGGTTGCTTTAACGGATGCACCGGACACCAAGGGCGTTCCGATCTTGATTTCAGCGCCGTTACCGACTGCTAAAACATGATCAAGTACGATTTCTTGGCCTACGTCCGCAGCGATCTGTTCTACTTTAATTTTTTCGCCGGTTGACACGCGATACTGCTTGCCACCAGTTTTTATGACTGCGTACATACTAACCTCTAGAAAATTCTTTGAAGCTCTGGGAAAGGATTTTCCGCAGAG
>CAIKNE010000127.1 GCA_903828695.1 uncultured Burkholderiales bacterium
AATTGAGTTTAGTAATGTCGTAACTCATTGTTTTTAAAGGAAAAACTATTTTATTCAATATTGGCGGAGAGGGCGGGATTCGAACCCGCGGAGGACTATTAATCCTCACACGCTTTCCAGGCGTGCGACTTAAACCGCTCATCCACCTCTCCGAGTAGCGTGCATTGTAACAGTCTCCTTTGGATCGCCACATTTGGCATGTACACTTCGTGCTTTTATTAGACACCTAGAGGCTAAATCACATGAAGTTCCATTTCCCTATTGTCATTATTGACGAGGACTTTAGATCTGAAAATACCTCTGGATTGGGTATCAGGGCCTTGGCCGAGGCCATAGAGGGCGAGGGTTTTGAGATTTTGGGTGTGACTAGCTATGGCGATTTAAGTCAATTCGCTCAGCAGCAGTCGCGTGCAAGCGCATTTATTCTCTCAATTGATGATGAGGAGTTCACTCCTGGACCCGATTTAGACCCTGCTGTGCTTAATTTGCGTAATTTCATTGAAGAAGTGCGCTTTAAGAATGCTGAGGTGCCAATCTATGTGTACGGCGAGACAAAAACCTCACGCCATCTCCCCAACGACATTTTGAGAGAGTTAAATGGTTTTATCCACATGTTTGAGGATACACCTGAGTTCGTTGCAAGGCACATCATCCGCGAGGCCAAAACCTACCTAGAGGGTGTAAAGCCCCCCTTTTTTAAGGCACTTCTCGATTACGCAGAGGACGGCTCCTACTCATGGCACTGCCCAGGACACTCAGGTGGAGTTGCGTTCCTTAAAAGTCCTGTAGGTCAGATGTTTCACCAATTTTTTGGTGAAAACATGCTCAGAGCAGACGTTTGTAACGCTGTAGATGAACTCGGTCAACTCCTGGACCATACCGGCCCTGTCGCCGCGTCTGAGCGGAACGCTGCTCGAATCTTCAACGCGGATCATTGTTACTTCGTTACCAACGGGACCAGTACCAGCAATAAAATTGTCTGGCACCATACCGTTGCGCCGGGGGACGTTGTAGTCGTAGACCGCAACTGTCACAAGTCCGTCTTGCACGCGATCATCATGACTGGTGCAATTCCCGTATTTCTAAAGCCCACTCGCAATCATTTCGGCATTATCGGACCCATTCCACAAAGCGAGTTTGAGCCCGAGACCATCAAGGCCAAGATTGCAGCAAATCCGCTCTTAAAAGGCGTTGATGTCAGCAATATAAAACCCAAAGTCTTGACGATCACACAGTCTACGTACGACGGTGTTTTGTACAACACGGAGACCATTAAGAAAATGCTGGATGGATATGTGGCCAACCTGCATTTTGACGAAGCTTGGTTACCTCACGCAGCTTTCCACCCTTTTTACGGCACCTATCACGCGATGGGCAAAAAGCGTGAGCGTCCTAAGCACTCAGTTGTTTACTCAACGCAGTCTATCCATAAGCTTTTAGCGGGTATCAGCCAAGCATCTCATGTATTGGTGCAGGACTCGCAGACCAAGAAACTGGATCGCCATCTCTTTAACGAGGCGTTTTTAATGCACACCAGTACCAGCCCTCAGTACGCCATCATTGCAAGCTGCGACGTTGCAGCAGCGATGATGGAGCCCCCTGGAGGAACTGCATTGGTGGAAGAAAGCATCGTCGAAGCGCTCGATTTCAGGCGCGCCATGCGCAAAGTTGATGAAGAGTACGGCAAAGATTGGTGGTTTAAGGTTTGGGGGCCTGACCAGTTAGTGGACGAGGGGATTGGTCGCGCTGACCACTGGATCTTTGGTAGCCAAGGTAAAAACTCCAAGTGGCATGGATTTGGAGATTTGGCTGATGGCTTCAACATGTTGGATCCAATCAAATCAACGATCGTCACCCCTGGACTGGATATCAACGGAAAGTTTGCGAAAACAGGCATACCCGCAAGCATCGTCTCCAAATTCTTGGCTGAACACGGTGTGATTATTGAGAAAACCGGTCTGTACAGTTTCTTCATCATGTTCACTATTGGTATTACCAAAGGCCGTTGGAACTCATTGCTTACGGCGCTTCAACAGTTTAAGGATGATTACGCCAAAAACCATCCGATGTGGAAGATCCTGCCAGAGTTTTGCGCAAAGCACCCGAAGTACGAGAACATGGGATTACAAGACTTGTGTCAGTATGTGCATGAGCTCTATGCTAAGTACGATATTGCACGTCTCACAACCGAGATGTACCTCAGTGATTTAACGCCCGCAATGAAACCAAGTGATGCGTACGCGCAAATCGCGCACTCCAATACAGAGCGCGTACCAGTAGATAAGCTGGAGGGGCGAATCACAACCAGTCTCATCACGCCTTACCCACCTGGCATCCCTCTTTTGATACCGGGCGAGGTCTTCAACAAGAAGATCGTTGACTATTTGCGCTTTGCGGGTGAATTCAACGCCCAGTGCCCAGGATTTGAGACCGATATTCACGGACTTGTCGCTGAAAAGGATGCCCAAGGGGTAGTAGGTCTTTTTGCGGATTGTGTAAAAGAGTAGCAAGTCCGCTTAAATGTAGCCAACTGTAAGTCTATTGACATTTGATCTTAGTCAATTTGCTAGGAAGTATTACGCTTAAACCCTGGGTGAGATTAGGGGTTTTAGGTTTAAACTTAAGTACTGTTAAAACAATCACTGGTGTCCACACATTAAATGGGGCACGCAGGCCTCAGTGTCAAGAATTTTGCCCCTCGAAATTGAAGAGCAAATTGGCTTTGAGAGTTGTGTAGATGTACTTAAGGAACGTGAGATGAGCAAAAGGTCCAGGGAATTCAAACCATCAACTCTTGCCGATTGGGAGCAAGCAGCCGCCAAATCCGCCCCTAATGGTCAAGTGGATGCACTCAACTGGCATACGCCTGATGGCATTACAGTTAAGGCCCTGTACACAGCTGCGGACACAGAAGGCTTAGCCCATACGGATACCTTACCAGGATTTGAGCCCTATATTCGTGGTCCCCAGGCTACTATGTACGCGTCTCGTCCTTGGACGATTCGGCAATATGCAGGATTCTCCACAGCCCAAGAGTCCAATGCTTTTTACAGAAAAGCACTCGCAAGCGGTGGGCAGGGCGTATCAGTTGCTTTTGATTTGGCAACGCACAGAGGATACGACTCCGATCACCCACGAGTGACAGGGGATGTGGGTAAGGCAGGCGTTGCTATTGACACAGTAGAGGACATGAAGATCTTGTTTGATCAAATCCCTCTTGATAAAGTGTCCGTCTCCATGACCATGAATGGGGCAGTGCTCCCCGTGCTCGCAGGCTACATTGTGGCCGGTGAAGAGCAGGGTGTCTCCCAAGCGCAGTTAAGCGGAACCATACAAAATGACATTCTCAAAGAATTCATGGTTCGCAACACCTACATCTACCCGCCCAAGCCGTCAATGAAGATCATTGGTGACATCATTGAGTACACATCTAAGTCGATGCCGAAATTTAATTCAATTTCGATTTCTGGCTACCATATGCAAGAGGCCGGGGCCAATCAAGCTTTAGAGCTTGCATTTACATTGGCCGATGGCAAGGAGTATGTTCAAACCGCAATGGCCAAGGGATTGGATGTCGATGACTTTGCGGGCAGGTTGTCCTTTTTCTGGGCAATTGGGATGAACTTCTACTTAGAGGTCGCAAAGATGCGCGCAGCAAGGCTATTGTGGTGTCGAATCATGAAAGACTTTGGTGCGAAATCTCCAAAGAGCCTCATGCTGAGAACCCATTGCCAGACATCTGGTTGGTCGCTCACAGAGCAAGATCCGTACAACAATGTTGTGCGCACAACAATTGAAGCCATGGCCGCTGTGTTTGGTGGCACGCAGAGTTTGCATACCAATAGCTTTGATGAGGCGATTGCACTACCGACAGAATTTAGTTCGCGCATTGCAAGGAATACCCAACTCATTATTCAAGAGGAAACTCACATCACCAATGTGATCGATCCATGGGCTGGTAGTTACATGATGGAGAGCCTGACCAACGAAATGGCTGAAAAAGCCTGGGCGATTATCGAGGAGGTCAAAGAGATGGGCGGTATGACCCAGGCCGTCGATTCGGGCTGGGCTAAGCTGAAAATCGAAGCTGCAGCTGCTGAGAAACAAGCCCGTATCGACTCAGGGCAAGACGTGATCGTAGGCGTCAATAAGTACAAACTCAAAACCGAAGATCCTATTGAGTTCCTTGAGGTGGATAACGTTCGGGTCCGTGAGGGTCAAATCAAGATGCTGGCTCAAATTAAAGCTAGCCGTGACTCCGCAGCTGTGGCATCAGCGCTAGAGGCGCTAACAAACGCTGCGCACTCGGGAGAGGGCAATTTGCTAGACCTGAGCGTTAAAGCCATGAGGCTTCGTGCAACCGTTGGAGAGATCAGTGACGCGCTCGAGAAGGTTTACGGACGTCACCGCGCTGATACACAAAAGGTCACCGGCGTGTACGCCGCTGCCTACGAGTCCGAGGCGGACTCAGAGCACACTTGGGAGACTTTGAAGAAAGATATCTCAGACTTCGGGGATAAGCTTGGACGTCGCCCCAGGGTCATGATTGCAAAGCTCGGGCAAGACGGGCACGACAGGGGTGCAAAAATTGTTGCCACAGCTTTTGCTGATCTTGGCTTTGATGTGGATATGGGGCCTCTCTTTCAAACGCCTGAGGAATGTGCAAGACAGGCTATCGAGAACGATGTGCACGCGGTCGGTGTATCTACCCTTGCTGCAGGGCATAAAACACTCGTTCCAGCCATCATCGAGGCTTTAAAGGCTCAGGGTGCGCACGACATCATTGTGTTCGTAGGCGGCGTTATCCCCAAGCAAGATTACGACTTCCTGTATGCCAGTGGCGTTAAAGGTATATATGGACCCGGAACTCCCATACCAACGAGTGCAAGGGATGTATTAGATCAAATCAAGAAGGCTCAGGCTTGAGGTGAAAGCGCAGGAATTGGCCCAAGCATTACTTGGCAGCGGTCGTCATGCGTCCGCTATCCAAACAACTGCTCCCGAGACCTCTACTCCAGCTCACAATTGGGAGGCTCTTAACAGACGAGCTCTCGCCAAATCGATTACGCTTCTTGAATCTACGTTGCCCAGTGATAGGGCTGAAGCTGATGCGCTCATCTCAATGGTATTACCCCATACCGGCAAATCTTTAAGACTCGGTATCAGCGGAGTACCTGGTGTGGGTAAAAGCACCTTCATTGAGGTATTGGGACTGTATTTGATCAATAAGGGTCATAAGCTGGCTGTGTTGGCGGTCGATCCTTCCTCCACTGTATCGGGTGGATCCATACTGGGGGATAAGACCCGGATGGAGAGACTCTCAGTGAACCCGTCAGCATTTATCAGACCCTCTCCCAGCAGAGGAACACTCGGCGGGGTAGCAGAGAAAACACGCGAGGCTATTCTCCTTTGTGAGGCTGCGGGGTACGACGTTGTGATTGTCGAAACGGTTGGCGTTGGGCAAAGTGAGACCACTGTCTCACTCATGACGGATCTTTTTGTACTCATGCAACTCCCGAACGCGGGAGATGATCTGCAGGCCATCAAAAAGGGAGTGATGGAGCTTGCCGATCTGGTGCTTATCAATAAAGCTGATTTAGACCCCAATGCAGCTACTCGTGCACAGGCTCAAATTACAAGTGCGATGCGACTTTACGGATTTCACGGCAATCCCTCCAAGAGCTTGCAACTGGACCATGGGCATGATCATGATTCACTACACGGCCACGGCCATGGACACTCACACAAAGCCCCATCGACACTCCCCTTACCCAAGGTGTTGCAGCTCAGTGCACTCCAAGAGAAGGGGGTAGAGAATTTTTGGCAAACCGTTAGCGCCTACAAGGAGACGCGCGAGAAAAGTGGACTCTGGGCGGAGCGTCGACGCTCTCAGGCGTTGGCCGGGATGTGGGAGCGAGTTGATAGTGAGCTCAAGCGCTCCTTCAAGGACTACCCACCAGTCAGGTCAATGCTTGCAGACGTATTGGCAGGTGTCAGCAATGGATCCATGGCGCCAACTGTGGCTGCACGTCAACTGCTCTTTGCTTATAAAGGAGCCAATGCGTGATTGTTCACCGTTGCACTCATGCGCGAGACTTCCCCCTGAATTGAAGCAATTACCTGTTCGACATATCCAAGTTTTCAAATCATCAGTAAATCATCAGTAAATCATCAGTAAATTATCAGTAAATTATCAGTAACGCATCAGTAAAGCCTTCAAGAATTTTTTCGGAGTTAACCCCATGCAAGAAATCCTTCAACAACTAGAACACAAAAGAGCCGCCGCCCGTTTAGGCGGAGGAATTCGCCGGGTCGAGGCGCAACACGCCAAAGGCAAACTCTCCGCTCGCGAGAGAATTGAAGTATTGCTTGATGAAGGAACATTTGAAGAATGGGATATGTTTGTTGAGCACCGCTGTACGGACTTTGGGATGCAAGACAACAAAATACCAGGAGACGGTGTTGTAACCGGCTACGGCATGATCAACGGTCGATTGGTCTTTGTGTTTAGTCAAGACTTTACAGTCTTTGGTGGTGCTTTGTCTGAGGCGCATGCCGAGAAAATTTGCAAAATCATGGATCAAGCGATGAAGGCAGGTGCGCCTGTGATTGGTTTAAACGACTCAGGAGGTGCGAGAATTCAAGAAGGTGTTGCATCACTGGGTGGTTACGCGGATATCTTTCAACGCAACGTTTTGGCAAGTGGGGTGATCCCTCAAATCAGCATGATCATGGGGCCAAGCGCAGGCGGCGCAGTCTATTCACCTGCAATGACCGATTTCATCTTCATGGTCAAAGATACCTCCTACATGTTCGTCACTGGACCCGAGGTGGTCAAGACTGTGACGCACGAAGAGGTGACTGCCGAGGAGTTGGGGGGCTCAGTAACTCACACAACTTTGAGCGGGGTTGCAGACAGAGCTTTTGAGAACGACATCGAAGCTCTCTTAATGCTTCGCCGCTTGTACAACTACTTGCCCCTCAATAACAGGGATATTCCCCCACATCGTGACAGCGGGGACCCCAAAGATCGCATGGATTTGAGTTTAGACACTTTAGTGCCTGAGAATCCCAACAAACCCTACGACATGATGGAGTTGATCCTAAAGACGGTAGACGACGGGGACTTCTTTGAGATTCAACCTGAGTATGCAAAAAACATTATCGTTGGATTTGCCCGCATGGCAGGTCAGTCAGTTGGCATCGTGGCAAATCAGCCCATGGTGTTAGCAGGTTGTTTGGATATCAAAAGCAGCATCAAGGCTGCTCGGTTCGTGCGCTTTTGTGATGCCTTCAACATTGCTGTGATTACGTTTGTGGATGTGCCTGGCTTTATGCCCGGGACTTCCCAGGAGTACGGTGGAATCATCAAACACGGCGCTAAATTACTCTATGCTTACGCTGAGTGCACAGTTCCTAAGATTACCGTCATCACGCGCAAAGCATACGGGGGGGCGTACGATGTCATGGCCTCCAAACATTTACGCGGCGACGTCAACTTTGCCTGGCCCAATGCGGAGATTGCGGTCATGGGTGCGAAGGGCGCTGTAGAGATTATTTTTAGAGAGGACAAAGGGGACCCCGAAAAACTAAGCTCCAAGGAGGCCGAGTACAAGGCCCGCTTTGCCAATCCGTTTGTTGCGGGTGCAAGGGGCTTTATTGACGATGTGATCTTGCCCCATGAGACTAGAAAGCGTATTTGCAGATCGCTTGTGATGTTAAAAGGCAAGAAGTTAGAGAATCCTTGGCGCAAACACGGCAACATTCCGCTTTAATTGGACTAAGTGATTCACCCTTAGTAACCCACTCTATATCCATTGAATGTAAAAGACTATGTTTAAAAAAATATTAATTGCCAACCGCGGTGAGATTGCTTGCAGAGTTATCGTTACCGCCAAGAAAATGGGCATCAAAACAGTTGCCGTTTACTCAGAAGCTGACAAGGACGCTAGACATGTTCAATTGGCCGATGAAGCAATCCTCATCGGCCCAGCTGCCTCAAGAGAGTCGTACCTCGTTGCAGACAAAATAATTGCCGCATGCAAAGCAACCGGCGCCCAGGCAGTGCACCCTGGATACGGCTTTTTAAGTGAGAACGAGGCTTTTGCAAAGCGCTGTGAGGACGAGGGTATCGCTTTTATCGGTCCGCGCTCAGAGTCGATTGCGGCCATGGGGGACAAAATTGCTTCCAAGAAGCTTGCGACCAAAGCAGGCGTTAACACTATTCCTGGCGTGAACGAAGCCATTGCCTCTGCAGAAAAAGCGGTTGAGATTGCAAAAGGGATTGGCTATCCGGTGATGATCAAAGCCTCCGCGGGAGGCGGGGGCAAAGGACTGCGTGTCGCCTACAACGACAAGGAGGCACATGAGGGTTTCACATCTTGCACCAATGAGGCCAAGAATAGTTTTGGAGACGACCGAGTGTTCATCGAGAAATTCGTTGAAGAGCCGCGCCACATCGAAATTCAAGTTCTGGGGGACTCTCACGGCCATGTTATTTATTTGAACGAGCGCGAATGCTCGATTCAGCGTCGCCATCAAAAGGTCATTGAGGAGGCTCCGTCTCCATTCATAAGCGAGGAAACTCGCATCAAAATGGGTGATCAAGCCGTGGCTTTAGCGAAGGCGGTGAATTACAAAAGTGCCGGCACTGTTGAGTTTGTCGTTGGGCGTGATCAAAGCTTTTATTTTCTAGAGATGAATACGCGATTGCAAGTCGAACACCCTGTAACGGAGTGCATCACAGGGCTGGACCTGGTCGAGTGGATGATTCGCATTGCCTACGGTGAACATTTGACGTTTAAACAAACTGATGTAAAACGAAACGGATGGGCTATTGAATGCAGAATTAACGCAGAAGATCCATTTCGCAATTTCTTACCTTCAACGGGTAGATTGGTGCGTTTTGAGCCGCCTGAAGAGACCATGTTCCAAGCCGATACGCAGCACTTGGAAGGGGTGAGGGTTGACACCGGAGTCTCAGAGGGAGGTGAGATACCGATGCACTATGACTCGATGATTGCGAAATTAATCGTGCACGGAACCAACCGCAATGAAGCTATTGCCAAAATGCGAGAGGCTTTAAACGGTTTCGTCATTCGAGGCGTGAGTTCCAACATTGCATTTCAATCTGCACTACTCGCGCATCCCGACTTTATGTCAGGGCAGTTCAATACCGGTTTTATAGCCGAGCATTACCCAAAAGGTTTCGGAAAGGAAAATTGCGAACACCCAGATCCAGACTTCCTCATTGCCTTAGCCGCATTTGTTCGTCGCAAGTCCCGCGAACGTGCCTCCAACATGACAGGCCAACTCCCTGGTTATGATGTCAAAATTGGCGAGGAGTATGTCGTCATTGAACTCTCAAGCAGTGGGGATCACAAGCATACCCCTGTTCATGTTGATGAATTTATGGACCGCAACGGACTCGCCGTCATTAAGATCCACGATCGCAACTACGCAATTGAGAGCAATTCTCGCCTGAATGACATTCGGATTGTGGGAACGGTCAATGGACAACCCTTTACCGCGCAGGTCGACCGTGGATCAGACAAGAATCCACTGGCGCTTGAAGTCACTCACGGCGGCCGCACTTTGACTGGCCTTGTTGTCTCCCCCCGTATGGCAGACTTGTACAAGTTAATGCCCTTTAAAGCTCCTGCGGACCTCTCCCGCTTTGTACTCTCCCCGATGCCTGGTCTCTTGGCCGATGTGCTTGTTGTGCCTGGTCAAAAGGTTCAGATGGGCGAGCGTGTCGCTGTGATTGAGGCGATGAAAATGGAGAACGTGTTGGTAGCTGCTCAAACGGGAGTGGTTAAGAGTGTGCTTGCCAAAAAAGGCGAATCTCTAACTGTCGATCAGTTGATCATTGAGTTTGAGAAAACTGAAGCCGCTTAGCCCGTGTTTTCGCTTAATCATTTGGAACAATATTAATGAGCAATCGTCCTTTTAAAGTCCTGGGGATTCAACAAATCGCCATCGGTGGTACCGATAAGAATGCGTTGAAACAGTTGTGGGTTGAGATGCTAGGTATTCCAGTTACTGGAACCTTTGCAAGTGAACGAGAAAATGTGGATGAAGATATATTAACTATAGGATCTGGCCCCCACGCTGTAGAGGTGGACTTGATGCAGCCCATCGATATCAACAAAAAGCCTGCAGTGCACACTACGCCCTTGAACCATGTGGGGCTATGGATTGACGATTTACAGGCTGCCTACGACTGGTTGAGCGCTCACGGCGTTCGCTTCGCACCTGGTGGTATCAGAAAGGGTGCAGCAGGCCATGACATTTGTTTTGTTCATCCTAAGGGAGACCCAAACCTGCCCATCAGCGGAGAGGGTGTTCTCATTGAATTGGTACAAGCCCCCAAAGAGGTTGTTCAAGCCAAAGGCCATTAAGGTTTGTCCGATTCCCTGGTATTGGGTTATTGGTCAGGTATTTTCCTTGCTATTTCTATTTTGAAGTGCTTTGGCCTTTGCAAGAGCTGCTTGAATAATTTCAGTTTTGCGGTCAACTTGTTTTGAATATTCAACTGAACCGTCTGCGTCCTTAGACGGCATGTGTGTTGTGCCGTCCAGGTCCGCTAAATTCTCAAGTGCTTTTGCACGCAGACGCTCCTCATGCTCTATGGCCTCGCGCTCAAGCCTGGTTTTTCTGCTTTCATAGCGCTCTCTTGCTAGGTCTGCAAGGGGTTGGCTCCAGGCATTCCAGCCCGTGAGCGTGGGCGTTTTATTTTCAAGAAGAATGCAGTCAACCGGACAGACAGGAATACACAACTCACAGCCCGAGCAGTACTTCTCAATGACGGTGTGCATTTTCTTGTTGGTGCCCAGTATTGCATCCGTTGGACAGGCATCTATACAAAGCGTGCAACCTATACATACCTCCTCATCAATCCAGGCTAGGAACCGGGGGCCCTCAACACCGTGCTCAGTATTTAAAGGGATGAAGGGTCTGCCCGTGATGAGGCTTAAGCGACGTACGCCTTCTTCCCCCCCGGGTGGGCATTGGTTGATGGGAACGCTGTGATGTGCCACTGCCTGAGCGTAGGCTGCGCAGTCTGGGTACCCACAGCGCGTACACTGGGTTTGGGGAAGGGCGTCTAAAACCAGCTCTGATAGGCTATAGGTCGTTGCCGTTAACTTCATCTGCTAAGAGGGAGACGCAAGATCAGGCTTTACTGGTTTTACGGGCGGTTGTGGTGGCTTTGCTTTTGGAAGACGCTTTGTTCACTGCACGAACCGCAATCTTGGTTTGGGGTTCATTGTCTGCAATAAAGCGCTTCAAGTGCGGATAGACCACCTCGCGCCAACGACGGCCACTAAAAATACCGTAGTGACCGGCACCTTGTACCTCCAGGTGATGGGAGGACTGTTTCACAAGGCCTGTGCACAGTCGGTGAGCTGCCTCAGTTTGACCAGAACCAGATATATCATCCAACTCGCCTTCTACGGTTAAGAGAGCGGTTGTTTTGATATCTTGGGGTTTGACGCGTTCTAACTTACCTTCAACTGACTTAACATCCCAAGTACCTTTGACGAGTTTGAATTCTTGGAAAACAGTGGATATGGTCTCCAAATAATAGTCAGCGTCCATATCCAGAACAGCGTTGTACTCATCGTAGAACTGGCGGTGCGCAACAGTACTTGAGTTATCTCCCTTGATGAGGTCTTTAAAGTAGTCATAATGACTCTTTAAATGCCTGTCCGGGTTCATGGCTACGAAACCTGTGTGTTGCAAAAATCCTGGATAGACCCTGCGACCTGCACCTGGGAAGTTCTCAGGTACTCGAAAAATTACATTGTTCTCGAACCACGACAAGCTCTTGTTCATGGCCAAATTGTTTACAGCGGTAGGAGACAAGGAGGCGTCAATAGGGCCTCCCATCATGGTCATACTCAGGGGAGTTTGCTCCTTGCGACTAGCCATTAAAGACACGGCGGCTAAAACGGGAACTGTAGGTTGGCAAACGCTCACAACGTGGCAGTTACCGTATTTTTGTTGCAAGTGCCTGATAAATTCTTGAACGTAATTAATATAGTCATCCAAGTGGAACGAGCCGCTTGAAAGGGGGACTGTCCTTGCATTGGCCCAGTCCGTAATGTAGACCTTGTGGTCTACGAGCATCGCTTTTACGGTGTCACGCAAAAGCGTTGCGTAATGACCCGATAGGGGAGCCACAATGAGAACAACGGGTTGAGACTTCAGGTGAGTGAGGGTGTGTGGGTCATCGCTGAAGCGTTTGAACCTTCTCAGTTCACAAAAGGGTTTGGTGATTTCAACCCTCTCTTGAATGGCAACTTCAACTTTATCAATCGTAACGGAGTGAAGTCCAAAAGCAGGCTTAACGTAATCTTTACTCAGTCGGTAAAAAAGATCGTAGCTTGCAGAGATTCGGTGCCCAATTTGAGACTGTGAAGCGGGCAAATTAGGGTTGTTATAAATCTTAGCAGCTACCTGGGCAAAATCAGCGAACGGCTCAAGTAAGGATCTTTGAGATTCGTAGAGTTGATAAAGCATAGTTTTGTGTATTGTTGAAGTTAATGGGGAACTGTAACAGCTCTCTAGATAAAATATTGGGGGCTAGACTCCAATTTTACCCGTTTTGGTGCGCATTTAACCTTGTTTTGGGCTTCCTCTGGCCCGCTTAAGCTCTTTGTTTGCTCCCTCTAAGAGGTGGGACAATAGGCCAACATACCCTACCTCCAATCGATGATGAACAAACCTACCCAGCAACACAGCTCGCCCTCAAGGCTTCGTCCCAGCCTCAAAATGCCTTGCATCTTTGTAGGACACGGAAGCCCCATGAACGCCATCGAGGACAATGAGTTTCGACGGGCTTGGCAAAAGGTGGGAAGCTACTTTGGGGAGGGGCAAAGATGGCCCAAACCTCAACTGATTTTGTGCGTTTCTGCCCACTGGTTGACCCGGGGTTGGGGTCTAACTGCCATGGACCATCCTGCTACCATTCATGATTTTGGCGGGTTTCCACCAGAACTGCATGCACAGCAGTACCCCGCTCCAGGAGCGCCTGGATATGCTGAGCAGATTGCTAAGCTTATTCAACAACCAGCGCCCGGTCAAAGCTCCCATGCAAAAGGTGAGGATCTGTTTCTTGACCGCCAGCAGTGGGGGTTCGACCACGGAACTTGGTCCGTCCTAAAACCCATGTTCCCCGCAGCCGATATTCCCGTGATCCAAATGAGTATTGATTATTCAGCCGATATGGACGCACACTTTGAGCTGGGTCGTCAACTAAGTGCGCTTCGAGAGCTTGGTGTGTTGATTGTTGGCTCTGGCAATACAGTGCATAACCTCAGAGCAATGAGCCGCACTGCAGCCAATACAGAGGCATTCGATTGGAACAAAGCCTTTGATGATTGGGTCGCATCTTGCATCAATGAAGGGGATTTAAGACGCTTGATGCAGTTTCAAAGTTTAGGTGACATCGCTAAATTAGCCCAACCCAGTTATGAGCACTATTTACCCATTCTCTATGTTGCTGGGGCAGCACGATTGGACGACCGGGTCGAGTACTTCAGCGAAACATACCAAGCTAAGTCGGTTGCTATGCGTTCGGTCATTTGGTATTGATTGGGCGTGGCGTTCGCCGGGCTCGGGCTTCTAAATTAATGTTCATCAAAGTGATGAGCGCCGTAAAGCTTGATTTCAGCATCCCAGTTGCTGCGCTAAATCATTTAAATCATTCGCTGAATAATCAACAGGGGTAAGAGCCTTGGTTTCAGCTTGTGCGTTATTCTTTGATCCTAAGGGGCCGTGCTCTAAAGCTCGGGTTATAAAGGCTGTTTTAAGCCCCTGCTCAGCAGCGGCTTTCAGATCCGAAGAGTGGGCTGCAACCATCATCACCTCGTCTGGATTAAGGCCAAGAGCTTTGACGCTGGCTTTGTAGACTATGGGGTTGGGTTTGTAGTTCCCCGCAATCTCTGAGCCCAGTATGGCGTCCCAGTGAATATGGTTATGACGAGCCAAATCAACCATGATTGAGATGTTGCCGTTTGAACATGGGGCTGTAATGAACTTCTTTCTAAGACGTTGCAAACCTTCTTGCGTGTCACTCCATCCATCTAGTTTGTGCCAAGCAAGATTCAGATTTTTCTTTGTCAACTCATCGATCCCTTTTAACGAAAAATCTTGAATGATTTTGTTCAAGTTGATTAAATGCAGATGATCCAGCGACGAGAAGGGGATCTCTCCGCTTCTCACCTTTTGCATGGAAGGTTGGTACTGATCGCGCCACGCATCTGCGAACGCTAGCCAATCGATATTGAACTTATCTCCTAAGAGGCTTTGAGCGTGAGACGCTACGCTGGATCTCCAATCTACAAGGGTTCCGAAAACATCAAACATCAGGGCTTTAATGGGTGAGTTGGTTGTAGTGTTTATCATGTTAATTGTTTAAATAGAGCAAGACAAAAGAATTTAAGTAAGGAGTGCGTTGGGCGTTGTTGTGCTGAGCCGTGCTGTTGCTGTGCTAGCATTTATTGTGCATTTCAAATATTCTAACGCTAGAGGATTTAGCAGAAAAATCCTGCTTTAAAAAAACTCAACCACAAGTTTCATCAGCCCATAAACTCATAAGCCATTCAAATTATCCTATTCATCTCACGCTGAAAGATCTGCAGTGCTTGAGATTTGATGGCAATAAACTCAGGATCACTTACCGCCTCAGCAGGTCTTGGGCGTGCCATATCAAAATTCAGTAAGGCCGCGATTTGTGTGGGGCGCCTGGTTAAAAGCAATATTTGATCCGCTAAGAACACAGCGTCCTCTAAGTCATGGGAGACGATCACCATGGTGACACCTGTTTTAAGGTTTGCTTCTTGAAGCTTCTCTCTGATGAACAGCGTCATCTCAAAATCAAGTGCCGAGAAAGGTTCATCCAAGAAGAGCACCTCTGGTTCGCTGGCCAAGGCGCGCATAATACACACGGTTTGCTGTTGTCCCCCAGAGAGTTCATAGGGATACTGTTTTAAGTTAAATTTAATTTCAAACAACTCTATTAGTTCACCTACTCTTTGCTTAAGCTGACCCTTGTCCATCCCCATTCGTTTAAGAGGATAAGCGATGTTGTCCCAAGCGCTCATCCATGGAAAGAGGGCATCTCTGTAGTTTTGAAAGACATACCCAATTTTTGTTTGAGTCAGCGTCTTTCCATCAAAAAGAACTTGTCCTGAGTCTATTGGCATGAGTCCAGCAACCATGTTGATCAAGGTTGATTTACCACATCCATTGGGGCCAAATATGGAGACAATTTTTCCAGCTTTAATATCCAAATTAAAGTCTTTATAAAGAGTGATACCTCCAAACTCTTTACATAAATTTTGGATCGTAACTTGAGCCCGTTTAGGACCTTTGGATGTAGGAATATTCATTTTTACCCCTTACCGCCCCAGTGGATTAGTCTTCGCTCAAGCAACATGAAAATTAAATTGAGTAAGTATCCTAACGCTCCAGTAACGAGAATGGAGCTATACATGTCTTTGATATTAAAAACTTGTTGCGCGTCGATAATCCTGTGTCCCAAGCCACTCTCAGAGCCAATGAACATCTCGGCTACGATCACGATGACCAAGGCGAGGGATATGCCAGTCCTGAGTCCGATGAATGTTTGAGGCAAGCTCTCCATTAAGAGTACATCTTTGAAGATATGAAAACGGCTCACCCCCATGGTCTGTGCAGCCATTACGCGTGTCTTTTTGGCGTTCATGACTCCATAGGCGCTATTAAAAATAATTACCAATACAGCTGCGAAGCCCGCTATTGCTACTTTATTAATATCTGTGATGCCAAATATAAGCATGAACAATGGAATAAGTGCAGATGACGGCGTTGAGCGAAAGAAGTCAATTAAGAACTCTACACTTTTGTAGATTGGGGGTGAACTCCCCAATACCACCCCAAGTGGCACTCCAATTACACATGCCCCTAAAAATGCATAAAAAGTTCTGGCAACAGTCGCCCACAGGTCAGGGAATATGGACCCGGTAGAAAATACATGAAACATGTACAAGACAGTGGTGCTAGGGGCGGGTAGAAGCGTTGCACTAACCCATTTCGCTGAGACCGCTGTTGCCCATATTAAGTACAAAAAAGCTGGACCTACGAGAGGCAGAAACCGTTTCAGAAAATTGAATTGCATGTGGTGGTGCTTTGATATCTTTAAATGTGAAATGCAATTTCGGCTGTTTCGGATGAAATCAAGCTTTTTTATAAAACAAAGATCCGGCAGAGATAGGTCTTTCAAATACCTTTTTCTCTGCAAAGATATCAAATAACTTTTGCAGAGCTTTTACGTCTGATGGCTTAACCTCTGCGTAGTCAATATACCCATTTATGGGAACCGCTTTTGCTAAGTCTCCTTCAATAGCGGTATAGCCCACCAGGTATTGATTGGCCTTTAGTCCCTCTTTTCTGACATATTCCACGCCGGCTGTGTAACCAGCTAAAAATCCAGGAACCAACGCTGCCTTGTTTTTAAGAGTTGCGGCAGTGAGAGCGGCGGCTCCGCCGATCCACGGCAGGTTATCCCCCAGTACGTATTTCGTGACAACTCCGGATGCAATTGTGCGCGAGATTTTTTCTTGAATACCAATCTCCCCTGTGGGCTCCAACACGTAAGCCGCGTCAACTTGACCCGCAAAAAGTGCAGGCAGTATCTGTGCAATCGGGAGCTCAATGACTTTCGCGTCCTTTGCTCCGGCTCCGTGCATGACCGCTTTAGCAAGCGTTACATTGTTAATGCCGGGTCCACAAGCTATTTTTAGACCGGACAATTCTGATATTTCTTTCACACTAGACGAGGTGGGGACGATAACTTGGTCAAGGACATACCTTTCATTGGCGTAATTAACGCATGTGAACTTGATGTTTCCCGGTTCCTGAGCGTCCGCAAGAGCCAAAGCTGTGATGGCCACTCCGTTGGCGCATCCATCTATACGACCAGCCATCATGGCCTCAACTACCTGGCTTGGACTTGCAAATTTAATGGCTTCAACGGTCACACCGGCTTGTTTAAAAAGACCTTTCTCCATAGCTGCAAAAAATGGAAGTCCAGCTGCAATGGGCCAATAGCCAATGAGTAATTTCTTTTCATCAGCAGACAGGGAGGGTGCGCAATAGGGAAAGATTGAGAGGACAAGAGCAATTTTTAATGCGCTTTCAATGCTTTTTCTTTTCGAGGGTTGAAATGTATTCATCAAGGCTCCCACTGAGTTGAGGTTAATTAAAATAAAAAATGAATTGTTTACAGTTTAAGTTCCAAATTTCGGGGTGTATAAAATTTTCTTAAAGCATTTTCAACCCAAACAGCAACTGATAAAAGCCTTGCGTCCGATCCCCAGTCATTGGCCAATTGAATGCCAAGGGGGAGTCCATTGCTAGAGTATCCTGCTGGTAGGGTAATAGCCGGAGCTCCCAAGAAAGTAAATGGGGTACAAAAAATGGCATCTCCTGTGTCCTCCAAACCCTTTGGAGCTTCGCCTAAAGAGGGCGTAGTGAGGACTGCGTCGATACCCCTTAAACACTGTGTGAACCTTGCTATGAGCTCTTGCTGTTTCCTCTTGGCCTTCACATATTCGAGCATGGGTACGTTAAGCCCCTTCATAACGAGGGTTTGAGTCAGAGATGAGATCCTACAGGGCTCCTCTCTAGCTAAGTGATCATTGATTTCTGCCGCCTCGGCAAATTGAATGGTGTCCGCCATATCCCAGATGCAATCAAAAGAGGGCGGCAAGTCTAAAACGCTTACGTCAGCGCCTGATTGAGACAGATGCAGTGCTGTTTTGTCAATTAACTGTTGTTGCTCACCGCTGACACGACTCCACTTTGATGTTTTAAGAAGAGCGATTTTGGGTGAGCGCATGTTTGTTTTAGCATCGCTCCAGTTGCTCAAATTCAGTGCGGACGGTATCGGCAAGGGTGAGTGGTGGGGGAAATCAATGCCATCATTTTGTATCAAAAACGACGTTAGGTAGGCAGCGTCCTCAACACTGCGAGTGAATACACCAATATGATCGAGGCTTGGGGATAATGGGTAAACACCCGTCCTGGGTATAGTTCCAAAACTGGGTTTAAAGCCAACGACCCCGCAATAAGCTGCTGGGCGAATAATGGAGCCTAGCGTTTGAGTTCCGAGTGCTGCTGGCATGCAATGGGATGCTACACCTGCAGCCGATCCACTTGATGAACCACCAGGAGTGTGCGCTAGATTCCAGGGATTTCTGGTTAAGCCGGGAGACCTCCAAGCAAACTCAGTTGTAACGGTTTTACCCAATACCAACCCTCCGTGTTCTTCAATGGATTGGACAACACTGGCTGCTTTAGGTGCGATTCGTCCCTTAAATGCTTTTGAACCTCGCTCCGTTTTAAGTTGTTGCGTATCGATGATATCCTTAACGCCAATAGGTATTCCCAAAAGTGGTTTATTGGGTTTTAAATTTGATGAGACTGCGCTTAATTTTGAGCAATTGGTTCTTAGAGCCTGAGGATCAAAATCTACAAACAAATGAAGGTGTGGCTCGACATCGGCTATCCGATCGAGGATGCCCTCGAGATAGTCCTCCTTTGTGATAACTCCCTTAGCAATCAATTGCTGAGCTTGTATTAAGCTCAGCTCATAAAGAGCTTCTTTCATATTTTTAAACTCTTTCTAGATTTGTTTTACCAATGCAACTGCTGTGCCAAGTAATTTTCTTCAAACCTTAAAGGGAGTATGAGGGCTGGATACTTCGCTTTTAAATCATTTCTGCCCCACATTAAACGCAGGGGATGTTATGGTTTACTAAAAGTCAGTATCTTCGATCTGGTTTGTGGAACAAAACTCAATAAATCACGACATATTAAGGTAAAAACGCTTGAGAAAATGTCACTTTTTTAGTGCAGATGCACCATTAGTGAAAGATGACCGACGATCTAGAAACACTATGAATTTGTAATAATATTGAAATAATTGAATGAGGTTACAGATCGATCAACTCTGCGTTAACAGTATCGGTTAACGGCTGAGCAATAAAGTGGTCAGAAAGCCAATTTTTAAGCTCCGCTTTAAATTCCTCCGTGTCGAGATCGTGCCAACCCAGGCATAAACCCGTGGGCGACCTACTACAGGTGCATAGAGCATCGCTTTCACTGGAATGATTTCTTGCATTCATTTAAGGTTGTAGCCCCATGGAGGTGCGCGTTTGTCACTTTTAACTGTCAAACTCATTGTAATTTGCAATTGTGCTTTGACTTTATGAACCCCTATTCGGAATAAATCTTTACATTGCTTTAATGCTGCGCACAAATTTAGTGCATTATTTGAATAATTTAATCAAAAAGGATTAACTGAAATTGCCGAAAAAAGTGTTCAGATACGTACTCTATTGCCTGACATGCTTCTTGCTTGATATAAATATAATAAGTATTAGAGAGAGAGGCACATCATGATGAGCGACCCGGACCTAGTAAAACTCGTGGATAGGCATGAGGTTCAGTACGCAATTGTCACGTTAAGCAGAGACAAAGAATTCATAAAATTAATGGACTCGGAGCTCACGCTTTTGGAATCTTCTTTGGTAGAAAAGTTCACAACACAACTCGTAAGCGTCAAAAACTTTCTATTCAAAGATAGTGACAAGTACTATGTATCGCTAAAAATCGATATTGCCAATAAGTCATGGAGCCTCAAAATTTTAGTTAGCGATACAGGTCCTGCATTTGTCATACACACATCTGACGGACAACAATTTTCTCTATTGTCAGCAAAGAGAATTAGAGAAACAATATACGACTTAGCATTAGATATCTTTGATCCAAGTCTCAATTATTCACACTTAAAACTCTCCCCTGGTGCGCCTTCATTAGGTCTTTGATCGCTACTTTATCATTCTGATAGCTTTCACTTAGTCGGTTGAATTTGTTTATGCTCACGGGTAACTCACCCTATTCAAACCAACTTAGCTACTGTATTATGAAGTTTTATTAGACGTGAGTAAAGGCGGATGTAAATGAAGTCCAATTTAGTTCAGAAAAATCATAGAAAGTCGTTGGCGCAGATGATCATGAACAAAGCCTTTTTGAACGGGCAATTTAAATTACGTTCAGGTAGGATCTCAAATTTGTACATTGACAAGTATGCGGTTTTCTCTCACCCTCAACTTTTAGACACGATAACCAAATACATGGCCAGCTTGGTGCCGCCTTGCGTCCAGATCATTGCAGGCAGAGAAATGGGCACAATTCCCTTATCGATCATGCTGTCCCAGCATACAGGTCTGGAGTGCGCCTTTATTCGAAAGGAGGCAAAAAAATACGGGACCCAAAGAGTGGTGGAAGGCGTTGATATTAAAGGCAAAAATGTGCTTGTTCTTGAGAATATCGCGACCTCAGGAGGGGAAGTAATGACTACGACAAGAAAGCTTCGTGCTTTGGGCGCCCCCTTGTGACTCACGCACTGGTTGTGGTTGATCAAGAGGAAGGAGGCTTAGAGCTCACAGGCTTAGGCGGGGTGAGCTTGATGTCCCTTCTCAAGAAGTCCGATTTTGATGGACTTAGCCCTGAAAAGTAGCAGGGGAGACGACTTACGGAGAAATTTCGTAAGCCGTCCTCATTAGAATTTTAAGTCTTCATGACTGCGGCGATTGAAGTCGCAACGTGTTCTACATTCTTGGTGTTGAGTGCTGACACCGCCATGCGGCCCGAGTCAGTGCCGTAGACACCGAACTCACTACGGAGCCTAACCATTTGATCTTTGGACAAGCCAGAGTAACTGAACATACCAATTTGGTCTGTGATGAAGTCCATATTTTCTTTGACACCCGCTTTGGCAAGCCCTTCAACTAGCATTTTTCGCATAAGTTTAATGCGTACACGCATCTCACCTAATTCTTTTTCCCAAAGCGCGCGAAGTTCCGGTGTATTGAGAACATGAGCTACAACTGATCCACCGTGAATAGGCGGGTTAGAGTAATTGGTTCGGACCATGATCTTTAACTGAGAGAGAACTCGGTCGCACTCAGCCTTATCCGAGCACACTACAGAAAGCGCTCCAACGCGCTCACCGTATAAGCTAAAGCTCTTAGAGAACGAAGTGGATACGAAAAAATTCATCCCAGAACGAATGAATTTGCCAATGACAGCACCGTCCTCTGAGAGTCCAACTCCAAAACCTTGATAAGCCAGATCAAGGAAG
Organism: uncultured Burkholderiales bacterium; assembly: GCA_903828695.1. Taxonomy (GTDB): domain Bacteria; phylum Pseudomonadota; class Gammaproteobacteria; order Burkholderiales; family Burkholderiaceae_C; genus Limnohabitans. Next base: position 21,194 of record CAIKNE010000127.1, read on the forward strand.
GGTGTTAGCTCACGGCTTTTAATAGTCTCAATCACCTTATCCCACTGAGTAGGTGTTATGTCGTAACCTGTTGGGTTGTGACAGCAAGCGTGAAGGACAACAATTGTCTGTTTTGGCGCTGTGTTTAATGACGCCAACATGGAGTCGAAATCTATTCCCTTTTTGGTCGCATCATAGTAGCCGTAGGTCGTCACGTTAAAACCGGCTTGTGTGAACAAGGCTCGGTGATTTTCCCAGCTTGGGTCCGAGATCATTAGGCCAGAGTTAGGAAGCAGTTTCTTTAAAAAGTCAGCTCCAACTTTAAGACCACCTGTACCGCCAAGCGTTTGTACGGTCGCGACTCGACCAGATGTGACAGGCTCGGATCCCTCACCAAATACGAGGGATTTAACAGCTGCATCGTATGCTGCAATTCCGTCAATGGGCAAATAACCTCTCGCTGTAGGCTTTGCAATCAAAGCTTTTTCTGCCAATTGAACACATTCAAGTAAAGGTATCTTGCCGTTATCGTCAAAATAAACCCCGACACCAAGATTGACTTTTAGTGGATTCTTATCTGTGGCAAATTGCTCATTCAAGCCCAAAATTGGGTCTCTGGGTGCCATCTCGACTGCGGTAAACAACGACATTGTTCAAGGCCTTATTAGGTGATTATTGAAATTGGGAGGAAAATACGCGGTTGGCCATAAAAATTGATGTGTCAATAAGGTGTGAATCCTTAAATAACCCTTCAAAGGCAAACCATGTCCCACATTTTAGCCCTCTCCAGTGACCTTTTTTGGAAATTTAGGTATCCTACGCTGTTGATTTGGATATTTCTCAATCAAAACATCTAATTTCAACATCTCCTCTCGTCCGTTTTTTTAATCCAATCTTCCCAAAATGCTTGAGTCCATCGATTTATCTCACAATGTTCAAGAGGGCGAATTCGTTCAATTTCCTGGATCTCCCTTTGAGTTATTTCAACCTTACCCACCCGCAGGGGATCAGCCCCAAGCGATAGATCTATTAGTCGAAGGCATCGGAAATGGCGAGTCGTTTCAAACACTACTTGGCGTAACGGGCTCAGGCAAGACATTTACCATGGCGAACGTCATAGCGAGACTTGGGCGTCCAGCGATGGTGTTTGCTCCCAATAAGACATTAGCAGCGCAGCTGTATTCTGAGTTTAGGGAGTTTTTCCCTAAGAATGCAGTCGAATATTTCGTTAGTTATTACGACTACTATCAACCCGAGGCGTATGTACCTCAGCGAGATATGTTTATTGAAAAAGACAGTGCAATCAATGAACACATTGAGCAAATGCGATTATCTTGCACTAAAAGTATTTTGGAGAGGCGCGACGTAATCATTGTTGCCTCCGTCTCCGCTATTTACGGTATCGGCGAGCCTGAGAGTTATCACCAGATGGTGATGACCCTCAGGGCTGGCGATAAGCTGGGTCAAAGAGACGTTATCGCTCAACTGGTTAGGATGCAATACGAGCGTAATGAGATTGAGTTTTCTAGGGGCAAATTTAGAGTCCGTGGTGACACGATCGATATTTTCCCTGCTGAGCACAGTGAGCTCGCTATTCGTCTAGAACTCTTTGATGATGAAATCGAGTCGCTAACCCTCTTTGATCCCTTGAGCGGACACGTTAAACAAAAAATACCGAGATTTACGGTCTACCCATCCAGTCATTACGTCACCCCTCGAGACCGTGTTCTTGCGGCAGTTGAAACCATCAAAATCGAACTCTCAGACAGGGTTAAGGAACTGGTCGGACAAGGCAAGCTCGTTGAAGCACAGCGCCTGGAGCAGAGAACTCGTTTTGATTTGGAAATGCTCAGCGAGATAGGCCACTGCAAAGGGATTGAGAACTACACGAGGCACCTCTCAGGTGCAAAGCCGGGTGATCCGCCCAGTACGCTCACAGATTACTTGCCCAAGGATGCCATTATGTTCATGGACGAAAGCCATGTATTAATGGGGCAATTCTCTGGCATGTACAACGGGGACCGCTCGAGAAAATCAACGCTTGTTGAATACGGATTTAGATTACCCAGTGCACTTGATAACCGACCCCTCAAATTAGAGGAGTTAGAACAAAGGATGCGACAAGTGATCTTTGTGTCGGCTACTCCAAGTGATTATGAGAACACTCACGCAGGTCAGGTCGTTGAACAATTGGTGCGTCCAACCGGATTGGTCGATCCTGAAATTGAAGTAAGACCTGCTGCGCACCAAGTTGATGACGTCCTTCAAGAGATCAAGAAAAGGAGCGATAAACGAGAGCGGGTATTGATCACAACATTGACCAAACGCATGGCTGAGCAGTTAACGGATTACCTCTCTGATAACGGTGTTAAGGTGCGTTATTTGCACAGTGATATTGATACCGTTGAGAGGGTAGAGATTCTTCGCGACTTAAGACTCGGTGTTTTTGATGTGTTGGTTGGAATTAACTTGCTCAGAGAGGGGCTTGATTTGCCAGAGGTTTCTCTCGTTGCCATATTAGACGCTGACAAGGAGGGTTTCCTTCGCTCGGAGCGAAGTTTGATTCAAACTATTGGTCGCGCGGCTAGAAATCTCTCGGGCAAGGCGATCCTATACGGTGACAGAGTTACGGAATCGATGCGTAAGGCTATCTCTGAGACCGAGCGCAGGCGAAGTAAACAAATTCAACATAACCTTGAACAGGGAATTACCCCGCGAGGAGTCTTCAAAGAGGTCAAAGACCTCATCGATGGTGTTTACAGCGAGAAGTCTGGCAAGGACGCTCAACTGGCGGCTCAATCTGCATCCATAGATGCGATGAGCGAGAAAGAGCTATCAAGGGAGATCAAACGTCTTGAAAAGCAGATGATGGAGCACGCGAAGAACTTAGAGTTTGAAAGCGCAGCAAGAACCCGGGATCAATTGGCCAAGGTTAGGGAAAAGGCATTCGGCGCATCTGGAAGGGACTCCATTCAGTTGAACACTGCGTGATACTAGTAGGAGTGAAATGCGGATACAACTACTTCCGCTAAGATCAATACAACAAACGATGTATCGATTACAAATGGGCAGGAATCTCACGCAAGCTCTGAGCCCTCTCCAATTTGGATTTTTAAATCTGAGTGGGTTGATAAAGCACAGGCAATTGTTCTTAAGCCAGAGAATTTGCAGGCTGCGGGCGAAGTGGCTGCAACCGTGACTGCGTCAATTCAAATTCTTAGTGTGGCACTTTCCACGCCTATTCCGCCTATACGGTTGCCTTTGCCGCTACCCTCGAGCCCAGTAGGGCAGGCTATAGCAAGGTTACCTTTAAGAATTCCTAGATTGACTTGACTACATTAGTCAAACGCTTTTTTTTTAGTCTCTGTACAGAGGTATTCTTCATCACAATTACACAAAGTAATTTCTCCAACATCGCCCTGACCAGAATTGCCTTTTGATGAAATGCTAAACAACGCAAATGTGAATAATGTGTGACTCGATAATCAAAAGAATACTTAATAGTTAATAAGATCACCCTTGCAAGGGTTTTAGAGCGCAATACCCTACCAAAACGTTTGGTTTCTGGTAAACTTGACTTAATCAGTCGACTTAACCCCTTGAATACATTTTGGGTCTGAATTGATTGGATCTATTTCGGTCAATGTTCATGGGTGTAATTAGGAGTTTACATATGCGTCTCACCACAAAAGGCCGTTTTGCAGTTACCGCCATGATCGATTTGGCTCTTCGCCAAAACTCAGGTCCAGTGACCTTGGCCGCAATAAGCCAAAGACAGCAAATTTCATTGTCCTATTTAGAGCAACTCTTTGGAAAATTACGGCGCAATGACCTAGTCGAGTCTACGAGGGGGCCTGGTGGTGGTTATACCTTGGGTCGCAACCCCAGCAACATCACCGTCTCCGAAATCATCATGTCGGTTGATGAGCCCATTGACGCTACACACTGTGGGGGTAAGGAGAATTGTTTAGGAGACACAGGTCGTTGCATGACGCATGAACTGTGGGCCTCACTGAACGAGAGAATGATTGAATTCCTCAGCTCCGTAACCCTGCAAAAACTGGTGGATGACCAGGTCGCAAAAGGCGTTGATATGGATGGAAAGCCCTCTATGAAGCGAGCCATTTCCGCAATGCCGATGGCTAAACCCATCCGCGTTAATGCACCCAACTCAGTATTTGCTTTAGGCAACGCCTTTACAAAAGCTTAATTGCACTGACATTGTAAACATCTCGTCTTGTTCAACAGGTTTGGACAAGAATTCATTCAAAAAACTTGTAATAAAGCACCGATCATGGATATGACACCTCACTTTCCTATCTACCTTGACTACGGAGCAACAACACCCGTTGATCCAAGAGTTGTTGATGCAATGGTTCCATGGTTGAGAGAGCATTTTGGCAATCCGGCTTCCCGCAGTCACGCTTGGGGCTGGGAGGCGGAGGAGGCCGTGGAGAATGCCCGAGCTCAAGTCGCTGATCTTGTTGGTGCTGATCCCAGAGAAATCGTATGGACCTCAGGTGCCACTGAATCCATCAATTTAGCGATCAAGGGCGCTGCCCAGTTTTATAAAACCAGGGGCCGTCACCTCATAACTGTTAAGACAGAACATAAAGCAACTTTGGACACTATGCGTGAGCTCGAGCGTCAAGGGTTTGAGGTTACCTATCTGGATGTACAAGAAGACGGACTCTTAGATCTGGACCGACTGAAAGACGCCATTCGCAATGACACCATTTTGATCAGCGTAATGCATGTCAACAATGAAATTGGTGTTATCCAAGACATCGTAACAATTGGAAACATGTGCCGACAAAAAGGAATCATTTTCCATGTGGACGCCGCCCAGGCGACCGGAAAAATTGAAATCGACTTGGCTCAATTGCCAGTTGATTTAATGAGCTTTTCGTCTCATAAAACCTACGGTCCCAAAGGTATGGGAGCATTGTTCGTCAGAAGAAAGCCAAGAATCCGCATTGAAGCTCAGATCCACGGTGGCGGACACGAGCGCGGTATGCGATCAGGCACTCTGCCGACTCACCAATGCGTGGGTATGGGCGAGGCCTTCAAATTGGCCAAGCTTGAGTGGAAGCAAGACTACGACAAAGCAACCAGACTTCAAAAGAGGTTGATTGAAGGCCTGCAATCAATGGAGCAAGTCTTCATCAACGGCAACCTTCAAAAGCGCGTTCCACACAACCTCAATATTAGCTTTAACTACGTTGAAGGTGAATCATTGATTATGGGAATCAAGGGGTTAGCCGTCTCATCGGGCTCGGCCTGCACGTCTGCGAGTTTGGAGCCCAGTTACGTGCTTAGAGCATTAGGGCGCAGTGATGAGCTAGCTCACAGTAGTCTTCGAATGACGGTCGGCAGATTTACAGAGGATCAAGAAATTGAATATGCAATTTCTACAATTACCCAAAATGTACTTAAGTTGCGCGAACTAAGCCCCCTTTGGGAGATGTATAAAGACGGCGTAGATTTGAGCTCTATTCAATGGGCAGCGCATTGAGCAAATCAAGTTTAATGTCATTACCACCCCTTTCAACAAACAAAAAATACAGTTCATACTGAGGAGTTATTCATATGGCATACAGTGAAAAAGTTATCGATCATTACGAAAACCCCCGCAATGTAGGATCCTTTGAAAAAGGTGACGATTCGGTGGGCACAGGCATGGTGGGCGCTCCAGCGTGTGGAGACGTCATGAAACTTCAAATCAAAGTGAACCCGCAAACAGGCGTCATCGAGGACGCTCGTTTTAAAACCTACGGATGCGGCTCTGCCATCGCTTCCTCCTCACTTGTAACGGAGTGGGTCAAAGGAAAGACTTTAGATGAAGCGGCTTCATTGAAGAACAGCCAAATTGCAGAGGAACTAGCTCTCCCCCCTGTCAAGATTCACTGCTCAATTCTTGCAGAAGATGCCATCAAGGCCGCAGTGGATGATTACAAGAAAAAGCATACTCACTGAACCCTTGCGTTTTAACTTTTGAACCTACACAAAGCCTATCATGTCCGTTACTTTGACACCAGCAGCAGCTAAACACGTTAATCGCTACCTATCTAAAAGAGGTAAGGGCGTAGGCGTTCGCTTGGGTGTCAAAACGACGGGCTGCTCGGGTCTTGCCTACAAACTTGAATACGTTGACGAGTTGGCTCCTGAGGATATTGTTTTTGAGGACCAGGGCATTAAGGTTTTAGTAGATCCCAAAAGCTTAGCTTACATAGACGGAACTCAACTCGACTTTGTAAGAGAAGGTCTTAACGAAGGGTTTAAATTTAACAACCCAAATGAACGCGATCGTTGTGGTTGCGGAGAATCTTTCAGAGTTTGATGTGAGCCAAACCACTGATCAAACGGTCATTGACTTACAGTCGACTGATTTTGAGTTGTTCCAGCTCACCCCACAAGCAGCTGTAGACTTAGGCTCTTTGTCCAGACGTTGGAAAGAGTTGCAAGCGATGACACACCCTGACCGTTTCGCAAGCCGTGGAGACAGTGCAGCCAGAGTTGCAATGCAATACTCAATAAGAGTTAACGAAGCCTATCAACGCTTAAAATTTCCTATATCCCGTTTTGCTTATTTGTGTGAATTAAATGCAGTACCTATCGAAGCAGAAAGAAATACTGCTATGCCACTGGAATTTTTGACTCAACAAATGCAGTGGCGAGAAGAACTAGAAGAGGCATCTTCGATCTCAGAATTAGAGACTTTACAGGAAGAGGTTGATGAGCTTAAATCAAAGCTAGAGCTAGACTGTATCAAAGCAATCGATACAAAAGCCGATTTCCTTGAGGCGTCCAAAATTGTTCGCTCCATGATGTTTGTGGATCGCTTTCAAATTGATATTGACAAAAAAGCAGATCTCCTGGATCGCAATTAGATCTGACATCAGTCCAAACTCCTTAATACAATTTCCCTGAAACCATAATTGATGTTTCTAAAAATACAAATTTAACTATAAATCTCATACCTTATTAAATGGCACTTCTTCAAATATCTGAACCTGGTCAAGCTCCAAATCCTCATGAGCGAAAAATAGCTATAGGGATTGACTTAGGAACGACTCACTCCCTTGTTGCGAGTGTTCGCAACTCAGTTGCTGAGTGTTTGCCCAATGAAGACGGCTCGGTCATGCTGCCCTCTGCAGTTAGGTATATGACAGGTGGAGGTCGTCAAATTGGAGCGAAAGCTTTAGCGAATAGACATCTTGATCCAACCAATACCATTGTTTCAGTCAAACGATTTATGGGGAGGGGGCTTAAGGATATAAAGAACGCACAAGATATACCCTTACATCTGATTGATAAACCTGGAATGCTTTCAATCCAAACTTGTGATGGCGAAAAATCCCCCGTCGAGATCAGTGCTGAGATATTGGCAACCCTTAGACATACGGCTCAAGATACTTTTGATGATGATATATACGGCGCTGTGATAACGGTACCTGCTTACTTTGACGATGCACAAAGGCAGGCTACAAAGGATGCAGCTCAACTAGCTGGATTAAATGTTTTAAGACTCATCAATGAACCGACTGCTGCTGCTATAGCCTACGGCTTAGAAAACGAGAGTGAGGGCACTTACGCGGTTTTCGATTTAGGTGGAGGCACTTTTGATATCTCTATCCTTAACCTTTCCAAGGGTGTATTTGAGGTTCTTGCAACTGGCGGAGACTCTCATCTCGGTGGGGATGATTTCGATCACGCCCTCATGTCCTATGTCATAAATCAACAAACTATTTCGCAGCCCTTATCTGATTCAGAAAAAGCCCTACTTATCGCGCAGGCTCGCAAAGTTAAGGAATTACTCAGCTCCAATAGTCAGGTCTACTTTGAAGCAACGATCAGCACTTGCGTCATAAGAACACTTATTTCAAGTGATCAATTCCAAGTTATTACAAAACCGTTGGTTGAACGTGCTTTGAGTTGCGTTAAAAAAGCACTCAGAGACGCATCTCTTAAATTTAGTGACGTTAAGGGTGTAGTGATGGTAGGTGGTTCAACCCGAATGCCCCACATTCAAAGCGCTGTCAAAGATTTTTTCAAGCAAGAACCCCTGATTAACCTCAATCCAGATGAGGTAGTTGCGATTGGCGCAGCTATCCAAGCTGAACAATTGGCAGGCAATGCACAGGGTGACTCGTTGCTACTCTTGGATGTAATTCCCTTATCTTTGGGGGTCGAGACAATGGGTGGTTTGGTAGAGAGAATTGTGCCCCGAAACCAAACCATTCCCACGGCGATGGCTCAGGACTTTACAACCTACAAAGATGGACAAACAGCGCTTTCCCTTCATGTCGTCCAAGGCGAGCGTGACATGGTTGTAGACTGTCGCAGTTTGGCCCGTTTTGAGCTTAGGGGAATTCCTCCCATGGCAGCTGGCGCTGCTCGCATTAGAGTTACCTTTACCGTAGACGCTGATGGATTATTGAGCGTTGAGGCGAAGGAAATACAAAGTGGGGTCGTGGCAAAAATTGAAGTCAAACCCTCTTACGGTTTAAGTGATGATGACATCGCAAGAATGCTCCAAGACGGATTTGCAACTGCGCAGGAGGACAAGTTAGCGCGAGCCCTCGCTGAGGCACGAGTAGATGCGGATCGAATGATTTTGGCTACGCAAAGTGCTCTAGCAGCGGACTCCGATTTGTTAAGCTCAGAAGAGTTAGCGACTATTAAGGCCAGAGTCATCAAATTACAAACGCAGATCTCAACGACTGATTATTCAATGATAGAGTCCTTGACCAGCGAGCTTGCCCATGAGACCGAGAAATTTGCTGCAAACCGGATGAACCGTGGGATTCAACAAGCCCTTTCTGGAAAGAAACTCGATTCTCTATAGTTATCCAAGTATTGATATTTTGTATTCAACTACCCCGTACAACCCAAAGTCCTGTTTATCTTTATTATGACTACTATCCAAATCTTGCCTCACCCTGACTACTGCCCAAACGGTAAGGAAATTCAGGCTCAAAGGGGCACGACAATTTGTGAAGCTCTACTGGAGCATAATATTAATATTGAGCATGCGTGTGAGATGAGCTGTGCGTGCACGACTTGCCATGTAATCGTTAGAGAGGGGTTCAAGTCTCTCAACGAACTAGAGGAACTTGAGGAGGATTTACTTGATAGGGCTTGGGGGCTAGAGCCTAATTCAAGGCTAAGCTGTCAAGCCATTATTGCGGGTGAGCCCCTTGTGATCCAGATACCTAGGTACACTGTGAATCACGCAAAAGAGAATCATTAATTTTTCTTTTGCCGACTTTCAATATAAAGAATTAGCTAATATGACAAAAAGATTTGTGTTCTTGGATACTGAGACCACTGGCTTATCGGCCGAGGCTGGTGACCGGATTTTAGAGATCGGTTGCGTTGAGATGGAGAACCGAAAGTTAACAGGTAATAACCTACATTTTTATATCAATCCAGAACGTGCAAGTCATGAAGACGCTTTGAAAGTTCACGGCATAAGCGATGAGTCATTATTAGACAAGCCTAAGTTTGCTCAGCTTGCAGATGAAATTATCAACTACCTATCTGGCGCGCATGTATTTATTCACAACGCATCTTTTGATGTAGCCTTTTTAGACAAGGAGTTTGCGCTTTGTTCTAAAGATTCACTTTCCGCTTACGTGAGTCAGATCACCGACACTCAGACCATGGCTAAGCAACTCTTCCCCGGCAAAAGAAATTCATTAGATGCATTGTGTGACCGATACGGAGTGGATAACTCAAGTAGAAAGTTGCACGGAGCGCTCTTAGATGCTGAGTTATTAGCGGATGTTTACATTTGTATGACTAGGGGTCAAGATGCACTACTCATGGACTCTGAGGACTCTAGGGAAGTACAACTGAATGTTGTCAAGATCGACTTGTCTAGTTATGACTTATCAACTATTCTTGCAAACGACCAAGAAGCTGCAGAGCATTTGACTGTATTATCTGAGATTGATAAAGCAAGTTCAGGTAAAACAGTTTGGCGATCACTTGTGTCCTAAGATCCTATCCTGATACCACTCTTAAAATACCAAATCTTAACTGTAACTATGAGATAATGACTCCGCGCATAAGAGTAACACTTATGAATTGGGCGATTAACTCAGCGGTAGAGTGCCACCTTCACACGGTGGAAGCCACATGTTCGATCCATGTATCGCCCACCACCTAATCGCAAGGAACCTAGATGGGGGTCATTTTGAGAT